>NZ_WTKS01000001.1:0-431616 GCF_011378625.1 Pseudoalteromonas sp. c7(2019)
ATTTGCTATGTGAAAGTAGGACATTACCAGGCTTCAAATTGTAGAAAGCCCGATTCGAAAGAATCGGGCTTTTTTACGTCTGCAGAAAAGTGAAATGTGCGTAATTAATACACACTCACATCAACACCTAGCACGCAGGGCGGGCGAGCATAGCGACTCCCGACGCTAGAATCACAACAAAAACCCTCAATACCCCATTCTGCCAATACAGTAGCATTTTCTACGTGACTCTCCACCGCTGTGGGTATCGTGACATTACACAAGCTTCACATTGTAGAAAGCCCAAATTTAACGATTCGGGCTTTTTTACGTCTACAGAAAAGTGAAATGCGCGCAATTAATACACACCCACATCAACACCTAGCACGTAGGTCGGGCGAGCGTAGCGACTCCCGACGCTAGAATCACAACAAAAACCCTCAATACCCCAGTCGGCTAATACAATAGCATTTTCACTGTGACTTTCTACCGCTGTGGGCACTACGACATCCTACTGCGTAGCCCACCGACATCAAATTGTAGAGAGCCCGTATCTAACGATTTTTTACGCCTGAAGAAAGATTAAATGCGAGCCAATAACGAATAATCTTAACCATAACATCATCAAGTACTTACATTAAATACCTTCATGATCTAACTAAACCCGAGAGGTTCGCGTTTTGAAAAGTGTAGTAAAGTTAAATGTAGGTGAATAGCGTACAACTCACTCAACTATCTTATTCATATTTAATCTTTTTTACTTTCTATAAAAGCTAATTACTTTCATTTCCTTAGATAACAAATTTAATTTTGCTTTGTTACTGTCTTTGATTTAGGATCAAATCAGTTTAAAACCAAGAACTAACAGCCTGTGTATAGATTATTAATTAGCGCCATATCCATTTTATTTTGTTTTTCTGCGTCGGCAGTTGAAGTAACTGATCTATATCAAGATATTTTAAAAGTGGATGACAAAACACGAGACACTCGATTAGCTGCGAGTCGTAAAGCTTTGCTCAATGTTTTAGTGAAAGTAAGCGGTGATGAAACTGCGGATCAAAATAAATTAGCACAGCAACGCACTAAAGATATTTCTGATTATATGCTTAAGTTTGAATATGACGAGAGAGCAAATGGACAGTTGAAACTTGTTGTTAAATTTGAAGCTCGAAAGATCAATGCGTTAATCAAAGAGTTAAACTTACCTTTATGGGGAGTACAACGCCCGTTAGTCGCAATATGGTTAGGTATTGAAGACAATTGGCGCAGAGAATTAGTAACACAAGAAAGTTACCCGCAATTAGAGCAGTTAATTTATGACAAAGCAGGACGCCGTGGTCTGCCTGTCGTTGTGCCATTACTTGATTTACAAGATAGACGTTTAGTAGGTATTCCTGAGGTATGGGGTAACTTTTCAGAACCAGTAGAAGAGGCCTCTAGACGCTACAGTGCTGAGCGAAGTATTACAGCAAGAATGTATAAAGAAGCGGATAGCGAAAATTGGATTTTAGATTGGCGTTTTACTAATGATGATCAATTTGATTCAAATAGATTAACGGGCGATAAGCAGCAAATAGTGAGTCAAATGATTGATACCTTAGCTCGAGGCCTTGCAAGCGAGTACGCTATTGATCCAAATGCTTATTATGAACAAGCCGCGGCCACGCTAACATTAAAAGGCACGCAAAGTTTTGTTGATGTTGAATTAGCAAAACAAAGATTATTGAACTTAAGCGTTGTTACGCAAGTTAAAATTGTTCGTAAAACACCAGAATTTGTAGAATTTAAACTAAACCACACTGGTAACCTAAGTGATCTTAAAAAAGGGCTAGGGTTAGACTCCTCATTTAAAGATTATGAGGATCCACGCGCTTTTTATCATGTTGTTGATAAAAATAGCTTAGAGTATCAATGGATAACGCCATAATGCTAACTTCTGAGCCGATGCAAATGGCATTACCGGTTACCTTGCCGGATGACGAAACATTTGCATCGTACTTTGGTGGGGAAGATTCGTTAGAGGTTAACCATTTAAAAGATAGCTTTTCGAAGTTAGCTAAAAAGTTTCAGTATACTTATTTATGTGGGTTAGGTGATTCGGGTAAGTCTCACCTTTTGTATGCAACCTGCATTAAAGCACAAGAGCGTGGCCTATCTAATATGCTGCTGTCTATGCGCGAAGTAATTGACTTTGGACCTATGGTATTAGACGGTTTAGAAGCACTTGATGTTCTATGTATTGATGACGTGCATTTAGTTGCAGGCAATGATGCATGGGAAAAAGCACTATTCAACTTTTTTAACCGGTTTAACGAACCCGGAAAAATGTTAGTAGTAACTGCCGATTTACTTCCTAGCATGCTTAATATCTCGCTGCCTGACTTAGAGTCTCGCTTAACGTGGGGAACAACCTTTCAAATTCGTTCTATGAGTGATGATGATAAAGCACAAGCACTTGTTAAGCGCGCTCACATGCGCGGCCTTGAATTAAGTGATGAGTGTGCACGCTTTTTATTAACCCGTTTAAGCCGTGATATGCGAGCTTTATTAGATGTACTCGACAAATTAGATCATGCATCTATGGCTGCACAGCGAAAATTAACTATTCCTTTTATAAAATCAACGTTAAAGCTGTAGTAGGTCTAGAATCTAGACCCTGCTTTCAGTTATCATAAGCTATTATCAGAGCGTGTTTACCTTTCCTGATTGGAATTTGTTTAATTTAAGTGGGCTTTAATCGCGTCGTGAGGACATTAGCATAGTTTTTATATGCAAAACCCGAACAACAAAGAGAGTAGCCTTCAAGATAAACACTTCGAACAACACGTGTTTGGTCTTTATTTAGCGTTATTGCATGACTGATGTAGAAACTACAGCCCAATGCCTAACCTTATTTATTTGCCAATCACACAGTTGAAAGCAATCTTGAAAGGCCAACACGCTCTTAAGCAATCACCTTCTGTGAAAGATCAGGTATCGAATGAACTTAGAAAACATATTAGCGCAAGCACTTGAGGCGGTAGCCAGTGCCAGTGAAATAGCGCAGTTAGAAGATATCAGGGTTAATTACCTTGGTAAAAAAGGCGAAATCACTAGCTTACTTAAAACGTTAGGTAAAATAGCACCTGAAGAACGTAAAGAAGCAGGCCAAGTTATAAACCAAGCTAAACAAGATGTACAAGCTGCTATCAACGAAAAGCGTGAATTGCTAGCAAGTAAAGCACTTGAAGAAAAACTAGCTGCTGAAACTATAGATGTAACTCTACCAGGGCGTGTTATGCCTACTGGCGGTTTACACCCAGTTACGCGCACTATTGAGCGCATAGAAAGCTTTTTCGGTGAGTTAGGTTTTGAAGTTAAATCTGGTCCAGAAATCGAAGACGATTTTCATAACTTTGATGCGCTAAATATTCCAGAGCACCACCCAGCACGTGCAGATCACGATACCTTTTATTTCAATCCTAAATTAGTACTACGCACACAAACAAGTGGCGTGCAAATTCGTACTATGGAAACTGAGCAGCCACCACTGCGTATTATTTCACCTGGACGTGTATACCGTAACGATTACGACCAAACACATACACCTATGTTCCATCAGGTTGAAGGTTTAATGGTTGATACTGATGTTAGCTTTACTGAGCTAAAAGGTATTTTGCATGATTTTTTACGTAACTTTTTTGAAGAAGATATGGAAATTCGTTTCCGTCCTTCATTCTTCCCATTTACAGAACCTTCAGCTGAAGTAGATGTTATGGGTAAAGACGGCAAGTGGTTAGAAGTACTAGGCTGTGGCATGGTACATCCAAATGTACTTAAGTCTGTGGGCATTGACCCAGAAAAATACACCGGCTTTGCCTTTGGCATGGGTGTAGAGCGTTTAACTATGTTGCGCTATGGCGTAAACGATTTACGTGCATTTTTCGAAAATGACTTAAAATTCCTGAACCAGTTCCGTTAAGAGTGAAACAATAAAATGAAATTTAGTGAAAAGTGGTTAAGAGAGTGGGTTAATCCTGCTATTGATACGCAAGCTCTTTCGGAACAGCTTTCAATGGCTGGTCTAGAAGTTGATGGTGTTGAGCCTGCTGCTGCCAAATTTAATGGCGTAGTTGTTGGTGAAGTTGTTGAATGTGAGCAGCACCCTGATGCAGATAAACTGCGTGTTACCAAAATTAACGTCGGTGGCGATGAGCTACTTGATATCGTGTGTGGAGCACCAAATTGTCGTTTAGGTATTAAAGTTGCTGTTGCGACTGTGGGCGCTGTACTTCCTGGTGACTTTAAAATTAAAAAAGCCAAACTACGCGGTCAACCTTCAAACGGAATGCTATGTGCTTTTGTTGAGCTAGGTATTAGCGAAGAAGGCGACGGCATTATGGAATTGCCAAGCGATGCACCAGTAGGCACTGATTTACGTGACTACCTAGGTCTTGATGATAATATTATAGATGTTGATTTAACACCAAACCGTGGTGACTGTTTAGGCATTAAAGGCCTTGCTCGTGAAGTAGGCGTTTTAAACAGTATTGACGTAAATGTATTAGATATTCCAGCGGTTACCCCAACAATTGACGATAAAATATCGATTGAATTAGTGAACGAAGATGCATGTCCTCGTTACCTTGGTCGTGTGATCAAAGGCATTAACCTTGATGCAGAAACACCGCTTTGGATGGTTGAAAAGCTACGCCGCAGTGGCGTACGTTCAATCGACCCAGTAGTTGATGTTACAAACTATGTATTACTTGAGCTTGGTCACCCAATGCACGCGTTTGATTTAAATGCGATTGAAGGTGGTATTAAAGTACGTAGTGCAAACGCAGATGAAGAACTTGTTTTATTAGACGGTAACACCGCTAAATTAAACAACACTACACTTGTGATAGCCGATCATAACAAAGCACTTGCAATAGCGGGTATTTTTGGTGGTGAGCAATCAGGTGTTACAGATAAAACATCTGATATATTACTTGAAAGCGCATTTTTTAATCCTGTAGCAATTGCAGGGCAAGCACGTAGCTACGGTTTACACACTGATGCTTCACACCGTTATGAACGCGGTGTTGATTTTGCTCTGCAACATGATGCAATGGAACGTGCAACAGCGCTACTTCTTGAAATCGTAGGCGGTCAAGCAGGCCCAGTTGTTGAAGCTGTAGCGGCTGACAAACTACCAAAAGTGACTGAAGTACGTCTTCGTCGAGCTCGTTTAGACCGTGTTATTGGTCATCATATTGAAGATGCTAAAGTAACAGATATTCTTACGCGTTTAGGTCTTGATGTTAAAGTAGAAAATGAAAGCTGGAGTGCGGACGTACCAAGCTACCGTTTTGATATTCGCATCGAAGAAGATTTAATTGAAGAAGTAGCACGTGTTTACGGTTACAACAGCATTCCTAATGTTGCACCAACTGCAAAACTTAAAATGACGACGCATAACGAAGCAACTATTGCGCTTAGCAAGTTCCGCAATACGTTAGTGACTCGTGGTTATCAAGAAGCAATTACATACAGCTTTGTAGACCCTAAAGCACAAGCTATTTTACACCCAGAGTGTGAAGCAATGGTATTACCGCACCCTATTTCAATTGAAATGTCAGCGATGCGTGTAAGTTTAATGCCGGGTTTATTAGCGTCTGTAGCGTATAACCAAAATCGCCAACAGCCTCGTATTCGTTTATTCGAACATGGTCTTAAATTTATAAGCGACGAAAGTGCAGAAAATGGTGTTTACCAAGTACCGGTTATTGGTGGCGTTATCACGGGTCTTGTAAATGGTGAACATTGGGTTGAAGAAAAACGTAACGTTGATTTTTACGATTTAAAAGGTGATGTTGAAGCCTTACTTGCAATTACTAATGACGTTACTCGCTTTGAAATTAAAGCCGAGCAGTCAGATGGACTTCATCCTGGTCAATCAGCTGTAATATATGTTGATGGCAAAAAGGTTGGTTTTTTTGGTGCTTTACATCCTCAAGCTCAAAAGTCGTTAGATATCAACAACGCAACTTTTGTTTTTGAAATTGAAATGTCAGCAATAGAAAAAAGAAATTTACCGCAAGCAGAAGGGGTGTCTAAATTCCCTTCAAATCGCCGCGACATCGCGATTTTAGTGGCAGACAGCGTTAAATCTGGCGACATTTTAAGCGTGATCGAAAAAGTTGGCGGAAATCAATTGGTTGACCTAAACTTATTCGATGTGTATAAGGGCAAAGGTATTGAGCCAAATTATAAGAGTTTGGCGATTGCTCTAACACTGCAAGCGGTTGATAGAACACTCGAAGAGAAAGATATCAATCTAGTAGTTGATAACGTGGTGGCCGAATTGGCCGAACAGTTTAATGCATCGTTGAGGGACTAGATATGGCGCTTACTAAAGCCGACATAGCTGAACACCTATTTGAAAAGCTCGGGATCAATAAAAAAGATGCCAAAGATTTAGTTGAAGCGTTTTTTGAAGAAATCCGCTCAGCGCTAGAAAAAGGCGAGCAGGTTAAGCTCTCTGGATTTGGTAACTTTGATCTTCGAGACAAAAAAGAAAGACCAGGCCGCAACCCGAAAACAGGCGAAGATATTCCTATTTCGGCACGTCGTGTGGTGACTTTTCGACCAGGTCAAAAGCTTAAAACCCGCGTAGAAGTGGGCACAAGCAAAGCAAAATAAAAAAAGGCAGCGTAAGCTGCCTTTTTATTTGCCTGAATAACCTAGTTATTAAATTATACCAACCTGCATAAATCTTTGATCAATTTAACGAATTAAATTGCACTATAACGTCGTTAAAAATGTTTTATTTAGAACAACTAGATACAAAAATTTTTGCCTAGTTCTAGCGTAATTTCCTTAACGTTAAATAGACCCCATATATAAGCAGATTGGTATTAGGTTATTTTTGCGATTATAAATTAAAACTCTCGAGGAGATACAAAATCACCTGCCATTATTTGCTGAAATGTTTGCTCTGCAAGTACATCTAGGCTGTCTAAGCTTTTACCATTCGTTATTAATTGCTGCTCAATTTCAAACACGTCAATATTTTCAATCCCCGACATTTGCGCTACTTTAGAAAATATATATGCATGTTTAAATTTATCATGTTTATAAAAAAGACTAATAAGTGATGTATACACTTCAGGATTCGGTACGTTGCCTTTTTTATTGAGTTCTAAAGTTTTATAAAGCAAATCGATGGTTTTTTCATCATCAAATTTAATATAGTACGATGCTAGAAAAAATTGCATTTCGGCACTTTGCGTTACACTTTTGTCATTTTCTATCGCTAATAATTTAGTCAGTGCACTTTGGTTATTATTTCGTGACCATTGGTAGTAGAGCAAACCTGGATGGTTTGTATTTTGGGTATCTTGATATAACCGAGTCATTTCTTTAATGCTCGTTAATTGACCGTCAATACGTGACGTTTTTTTAGCTTTTAACTTAATATGTTCAATTTTAGCGGCCACAGTTATACATTGGTTATAGGATTCAAAGTCCTTGAGTAATTGGTATTTATTTTCATCAGTAGGGTCTTTGTATTCTATGTAACGTTTGATAATCACATCAGAACGCTCATCCTTGCAGTGGCTGTCTTTGTTTAAGTCGCTACAAAAGCCAGGTGTTTCTTTGCACACTTGTGCGAGTGTCAACGGTTCTTCACACCCTGTCAACGTTAGCAAACCCAATAGTACACTTGCTTTTTTAAGCATCCCTTAACCCCAAATGAATATCCACCTTGCTATTCTAACGCAATCATTTAACGCCTAACAGTAGAGAATAACTTCAGATTAAATTAGAATAGCCCTGCCTGAAGTGCATTACTCTCAAAATATAGTGCATTTTTAAAGGCTATCCGTTCAAAATGATAAACTTAGGTAAATAAAATGACCTCATCTCACGAGTTAGAATACACAAATAGTTGGCAAGAGCGCCAAGATTACGCAGAAAGCATGCAACCAATCATTGGTAAACTTTACCGTAATCGTGGTATCGAAATCGCTGTATATGGCCGTCCTCTCGTAAATGCCAGTACTATTGATATTATCAAATCTCATAAAACCGTTGCTCAGTTTGAAGGCACTAAATTACGTTTGCGCGAAAGCTTTCCATTTTTAGAAGCTATCAGCAAAATGGAATTAAACTCTGCGCGTATTGATATTGGTAAGCTTGCATATAGTTATTTGTTCACTGAAGCTGCAAAAGGCCGCTCAGTAGAAGAATTTGTAAAAGATGAACTTGCAGAAATAGCTGACTTACCAGCGAAAGAACCACGCGATGTTGTATTGTATGGTTTTGGTCGTATTGGTCGTTTACTAGCGCGTTTATTAATTGAAAAATCAGGTCCATATTCAGATTTACGTTTGCGCGCTATTGTTGTGCGTGGCGGTAAAGAGGGTGATCTTGAAAAGCGTGCAAGCTTACTGCGTCGTGATTCAATTCACGGTCCATTCAATGGCTCAATCACTATTGATAAAGAACGTAACGCAATTAAAGCCAACGGTAGCTACATTCAGGTTATTTACGCTAACTCTCCTAGCGAAATTGATTACACTCAATACGGTATCGACAATGCATTAATTGTTGATAACACCGGTATTTGGAAAGACGAAGCGGGCCTTGGCCAGCATCTAGAGTGTAAGGGCGCTGCAAAAGTATTATTAACAGCTCCTGCAAAAGGTAATATCAAAAACATCGTATATGGTGTTAATAACAAAGATATTTTACCTGAAGATAAAATTGTTTGTGCAGCAAGCTGTACAACCAATGCAATTACACCAACGCTTAAAGCACTAAACGATAAGTTTGGTATTAATAATGGCCATGTTGAAACTGTACACTCGTACACGAACGATCAAAACCTTATTGATAACTACCACAAAGCAGAGCGCCGTGGCCGTGCCGCAGCACTTAACATGGTAATTACTGAGACAGGGGCTGCAAAAGCGGTTTCAAAAGCATTACCAGAGCTTGAAGGCAAATTAACAGGTAACGCAATCCGCGTACCTACACCTAATGTGTCGCTAGCTATTTTGAACCTTAACTTAGCAACAAGCACATCAGTTGAAGAGCTAAACGCATTTTTACGCGATACTGCACTTCATTCAGACTTACGTGACCAAATTGATTACACAGCATCAACGGAAATTGTTTCTACCGATTTAGTCGGTAGCCGTTACGCAGGTGTTGTTGATTCACAAGCAACGATTGTTGAAGATAACCGTATTGTTTTATATGTATGGTACGACAATGAGTTTGGTTACAGCTGCCAAGTAGTTCGTTGTATGCGCGATATGGCCGAAGTGTCATTCCCAAGCTTACCTCGCTAATTTATTTGCAGTGACTTAAAAGCCAGCATGTTGCTGGCTTTTTTGGTCGTGTATTATTTTTAAAGCGTATGCCTTGTGATAGGCTTTAATTAAGAAAATGCACATTCGTTTTACTATTTACAAAATAATGTCAGTTCTGTGAATTAATAAGCAGATAAACTTATTCAACCTAAAGGTTTTTTTCATGAAAATCAGCAGCAATTTCGACAGTGGTAATATCAAAGTTATTGAAGCCACCGATCCTTTAAATATTCAATTAGAAATTAATAAAGATCACCAGTCTGAATTTTATCAGTGGTTTCACTTTCGTCTTGAAACAACGCCTTACCAATTGCATAAGTTAAATATTAATGAGCTTGATAAATCAGCTTACCCAGATGGTTGGGAAGGGTATCAAGCCGTTGCATCATATGACCGCCAAACATGGTTTCGTGTACCATCAAGCTATGAAAATGGCACATTAAGCTTTGAAATTGAACCAGAGTGCGGCAGCGTGTATTTTGCTTACTTTGCCCCATACAGTTACGACCGCCATTTAGATTTATTATCTTGGGCACAAAGCCAAGGTGCTTGCCAATTAATAACACTTGGTGAAACACTCGATGGCCGCGATATGAGTGTGCTTAAAATTGGTGAGCCAAGTGAAGATAAGAAAAATATCTGGATCACAGCACGTCAACATCCAGGTGAAACAATGGCCCAATGGTATGTTGAAGGTCTACTGCACAAACTTCTTGATGACGAAGACCCACATGCAGCTGCGCTTCTATCAAAAGCAGTATTTTACGTTGTGCCAAATATGAATCCAGATGGCAGCGCACGCGGACATCTCCGTACTAATGCTAAAGGCGTTAACTTAAACCGTGAATGGCAGACACCAAGCATGGAAAATAGCCCTGAGGTTTACCTAGTACTAAATAAAATGCGCGAAGCTGGCTTAGATATGCACTTAGATATACACGGCGATGAAGCTATTCCGTATAACTTTGTGGCAGGCAGCGAAGGTATTCCAAGTTACGATGCTCGTCTTAAAGGCCTTGAAGATAGCTTTAAAGCTGCGCTTTTAACTATTACTCCAGAGTTTCAAGATGAGCATGGCTATCCAAAAGATGAGCCCGGCCAAGCTAACCTTACGGTAGGTTCATCAGCTACTGCTGAAGAATTCAAAGCATTAACGTACACAATTGAAATGCCATTTAAAGACAACAACGATTTACCTGATCCAGACTATGGCTGGTCAGACCGTCGTTCGTATCAATTTGGTCAAGATACGTTAGCGGCAATTGTTAATGTTGTTGATAATTTAAGATAAAACGTTTATTTGAAGGGTATCAATAGTTTTGATGCCCTTTTTGCTTTTAGTAAAACCCCTTTTACAAAAAATAATAATCATATAGCAACTTCATTCCAAAACGTTTTTAACGTTTCTTCGCCGCGTATCATCACCGTATCGGTACAAATCAATCTACTTTCCTTTAAATACTGCTGATGCAGTGCCTTGCAATAGCTACGTAATTAGATATTTTGAAAATTAAGTGTTAACAAAGTTGGGGTACTTAAGTTAAGATTAATTAAATAATGAGTCGGGACGGGAGAGGTAAAACCTTATTTCGTGAAACTTATGTTGCGTAGTAGCTAAAGCAGAGTCTCGTAATTAAAAATAATAAATATAACTATAGAGGATATCCATGGAAGCTTTTGTAAGCGCTGTTAATGATGTTGTTTGGAGTAATGCACTCATCTATTTATGCCTAGGCGCAGGCTTGTTTTATTCAGTATTAACTCGATTTGCTCAAGTTAGACATTTTAAAGAAATGTGTAAGTTATTATTTAGTCCAAACACGTCTGATAAAGGTATCTCATCTTTTCAAGCCCTTGCAGTATCGTTGTCTGGACGAGTCGGTGTTGGTAATATCGCAGGTGTTGCAGCAGCTATCGGTTTTGGTGGACCAGGTGCTATTTTTTGGATGTGGGTTGTTGCTTTTCTAGGTGCAAGTACCGCATATGCAGAATCTACTTTAGGCCAAATTTATAAAACAGAAGAAAACGGGCAATATCGTGGCGGCCCAGCGTATTATTTTGACCGTTGTTTAGGGCAAAAATGGCTAGCTGTTTTATTTGCTGTTTCGGCAATTATTGCATGTGGTGTTTTTCTGCCAGGCGTACAAGCAAATGCGGTAGGTAATGCGTTTACTCAAGTGTTTGGCGATGGCAATATGGTTTCTACTAGCTTTGGTGACGTAGGCAGCTTTAAATTGGTCGCTTTGGCAATTATCCTTATTGTTTTGGCGTTTATTATTTTCGGCGGAATAAAGCGTATTGCGAACTTTACGCAAATAGTAGTGCCATTTATGGCGCTTGGTTACATAGTATTGGCACTAATCGTAGTATTTTTAAATTTAGATAAAGTGGGTGATATATTTTATTTAATTATTAGTGATGCGTTTACTGCGCAGGCCGGTTTTGGTGCTGCTATTGGTTGGGGCGTTAAACGCGGTATATATTCTAACGAAGCAGGCCAAGGTACTGGGCCTCATGCAGCAGCCGCTGCAGAAGTTGATCACCCTGCTCAACAGGGGTTAGTACAAGCTTTCTCTGTTTACGTTGATACCATCTTTGTGTGTACTGCAACAGCATTAATGATTTTAATAACGCAGCAATACAACATTGTGGGTGAGTTACCAGCAGGGCAATTTATTGTTCAAAATGTTGATGCAGCCACTGAAGTGGGTTCAGCAGCCTTTACGCAAATGGCTCTATTTAGTGTATTTGGTAGTTTTGGGCAGGCATTTGTTGGCATCGCATTGTTCTTCTTTGCTTTTACCACAATACTTGCTTATTACTTTATTGCAGAGACTAATATTGCTTATTTAAATCGTTATTTTAAAGGCAGTATTCCGCTTGTTATCGTGAAGTTTGTGATTATGTTTATGGTTGCATACGGCATGGTAAACAATTCAGGTTATATCTGGACTATTGGTGATATTGGCGTTGGCTTAATGGCCTGGATCAACATACTAGGTATTTTAGCTATTTTCTTCGTAGCTAAGCCTGCTTTGTTATGTTTGAGCGATTATGAAGAACAGAAGAAAAAAGGCGGAAAGATCATATTTGATCCAGTTAAATTAGGCATTAAAAACGCCACGTTCTGGGAAAAACGCTTAGAGAAGCAGTCAAAAGACGCAGAGTGATTAAACTTAGTGGGCAACTTAGAAAATTATCGCCCCAAAATTAGTTATTGGTTTGAATTCAAAAAAGACAACGAGAAATAAAACAAGTACAATAAAGGCGCCGAAAGGCGCTTTTTTTATGCGTAGTATGGAGAGAAGTATGGCGATTATTCGTTGCCCAAAATGTGCAAAATCAATTTCAGATAAACATAAGCAATGTCCGCATTGCGAAAGCAACATTGCAGAGCTAAACGACGAGCAAGTTTTGCAACTTCAGCGCGAACAGCGAATTAAAAAAAAGCAGATGTTTATAAATCACTCCTTTTTGGCGCTTATCTTATTTTTAGGTGGTTTTTTCTGTTTGTACTTTTTACAACCGCAAGAAAAAACGCTTCAGTGGTATGCTTATACTGCGGCTATTGGCGTAGGGTGTATTTGGTATCTTATAAACCGAATTGTTTTAGTGACTCTAAAAAAGAAAAAATGACATGAATATCGACAATCTTGTACAAAATATTACTCCCGAATTATTCGAACGCTTACAATACGGTGCATCAACTGGCAAATGGCCAGACGGTACCGTTTTATCAGACGAGCAAAAGCAACAAACAGTGCAGTTGGTTATGTTGTATCAAGCAAAAGTGGCTCAATCAAACGAGCAATTTACGATTGGTGCTAATGGTGAAATGATCCAAAAGACAAAAGCTCAACTACAAAAAGAATTTAAATCAGACAACGAAATAGCTAGGTTTAGTGAACATGATCTTTAAGCACCTTTTTACACCGAAATGGAAACACCCTAAGCAACAAGTACGTCTTGATGCTATCGAAAAATTAGACATTGAACGTGATGCAACCATATTAAACACGTTAGCACTTGAAGACAGCTCAGCTGAAATACGCCGCAAAGCACTACAAAAAGTAAACGAGTTACCACTTTGGTGGAAAGCGTATAAACAAGATCAAGCATTAAAAGATATAGCAGAGCTTCAAATATCTAATGCTGTTTTAAATAGCGAAAGTGCACTAACACCGCAAATTAAAAACGAATACATAGAGCGTTTTGCACCCGTTAAAACACTCGAAAAGTTAGCGTTTGCAGAAAAAGAACTGCAAGTACGCGTTAAATTATTAAAACGTTTAGCAAATCCAAAACTAGTAGAAAAAGCATTTAAAGAAGGTAGCGAAGAGCTACAAACTCAATTAGTTGAACTTGTTATTACCCATCAATTAATTAAGCCATTAGTAAAGCATGCAAAGGATGGTGCAAAAGCAGCACTTGAAACGCATATTGAAAATGAGCGTTTAGCAATAGAAATGCCACTGCAGGTTGAAAGTGCAACACGTGTTATTTTAGCTAAGTTAAATGCTTTACGTGAAAAAACAGATTTTGGTGTTGTAAATCCACAAGCCGGCGAATTAATGGCCCAGTGGCAAGCACTTGAGCTCAAATGGCTAAGTGATGAGCGTGTTAAGCTTCTTGACGAAAAATATATTTCGATTACCACTAAGTTAGATGCACACATTGAACAGCTAAAAGCGATACACGACAAAGAGCAGCAAAAATTAGCGCTACAACAGCGCCAATTGCTAGCGCTTGCAACTGTTGAAGCGTTAAGTGAAGAAATAGAAAACGCCTTACAGCTAGGCCTTGAAACACCAGAGCAAATTCAACAAGATTGGCTTGATGCAAAAGTAGCGCAAGCTAAGCAAGCTATTAGCGAAACAGAACTTGCTAATAATACGCAATCTAAACTGGCTGTAAGCAAGTTAGAAAAGCTATTTACTCAAGTTGCTAAATTACCTGAGCTAACAACGGCTATTAAAGAGTACAAACTCGCTTTTGCAGCATTATGCGAAATTAAGCCAGCAGAAGATTTAGCGCAATACGATGCAACTCTAACTGAATTTAATAATGGTTTTAAAGCAGCGCGTAGTCATTTAAATATTTTAGATGGTGCACTGCAAAGTACCTTTAAAACACAGTTAAATACGCATAAAAAGCAATTTTTAGCACCAATGAGTGAGCTAGTTAAGCCACTTGAAAAAAACCAAAGCCAAGCAAAACGCAAAGCTCGTGATGTTAAACGCCTAATTGAAGAAGGTCGTTTTAATGTTGCCTTTGGCGTATTTAAAGGGTTTGAAGAGTTATTTAATACACTCACTGAGCAATATCAACAGCCGCTTGTAAATATAAAAGCGGAACTTGAAGCGCAACTTGCAGATGCTAAAGATTGGCAAAAATACGCTGCAGCACCAAAGCGTGAAGCTTTATTAGAAGAAGTAAGTGCATTAGTAAGTGAAGAGTGTACTGACCCACAACAACGCGCAGAGCAAGTAAAAGTGCTACGTAAACGTTGGAATGAGTTAGGTCGTTTAGATACAGATGAAGAAAAGCAACAAGGCGTGCAGTTTGATGAAAAAATCGAGCTGTTATTTGCACCTTGTCGTAGTTACTTTGCAGAGCAAGAAGTACAACGCGAGGCCTCAAAAGCACAACGCGAAAGTATTATTAGCGACATGCACGCGCTTCATTTACAGCCTACGGCTGAGGATGACTTTGATTGGAAGCAATATGAAAGCCAATACAATCGTTTAAACAAAGCGTGGCGCAGTGTAGGTAAAGTTGATCCTAAAACATACCGTACACTAAACGATCGTTATAAAAGCGAGCAACAACAAGTACTGGCTTTATTAAACGCATTTCATAAAAGTAATGCCGTACTTAAAAATGAATTAGTAGAAAAAGCGCAGCAATTATCACAAAGCGATGATTTAGCCGCTGCGTGCCAAGAGTTGAAGCAAATGCAGCAGCAATGGCAAACAATTGGTTTTGCAGGTTTAAAAGCTGAAAATGCGTTATGGCAAAAATTTCGTCAATTTAACGATGAAACATTTACTAAACGTAGTAGTGAATTTGAGCAGCAAAAACTTGATCAAAATGAGTCAGATAAACAAGCAGTTGCAGAACTTGCTGAGCTTGAAGCAGCACTTAGCGATGTAAATCAAAGAGCACAGTTGCACGACCTAGAAACAAAAGTGAAAGGGTACACGCAATTTAGATCGTTAGCGCCAAAAGTTACTAAGCTACTAGCAGCTATTGACGATAAACTTGCATTGCTTACAAGCAAATCAGAGCAAGCTAATCTAGATGCGTTAATTACAGCACTTGAAAACAATGAAGCGTTACCAAGTCAGTATCAAGCACCGCTTAAAACAACATTAAGTAAAGAGCAACTTATTACTCGCATGGAAATACTAGCGAACGTAAGTTCAACCGATAAGTCACTTAGAATGGCAGAACAAGTAGCCATGCTAGATGACAAACATCGTGGCGATCATGCTGATTTAAACTATTATTTAAAACAGTTATTAGCGCTCAGTGACGGTTCAGTTGAACCTGACACACTAACGCGACTTAAAGCGACACTTGCAGCTTAATGCACTAGGGCGTGTTGACCTTTCGTGGTTGAATTTGCAGCAGACTGTTTGGTATTTAGGCAAGGCAGAGTCTATGTAGTGTGGTTATTCCCCATAAATAGGCGATAACGCAGCATAAATGCCAAACATGCGCTGCCCTTTGGGTTCTTTCTAGGGACGATTAACTCTTTGTTGCTCGGTTTTGACTTAGCCCGCTAGGTTACAAACCTCACGCCGCGATTAAATCGACCCTAGATTGAACAAATTTCAATCCACAAAGGTCAACACGCCCTAGAACCAGCGTAATATATGCTGGTTACTATTTTAATAAGCCGCTTTAATAGCGGCTTTTTTATGTATCACTAATTTATAAACAAAAGGGTTCTCATGAGAATTTTAGTTATTATTGCAGCGTTATTTTTAACTGCCTGTAATACCACGCAAGGCATATCAGTATATTCATTTACTAACTCTGAGGTTGAGTCTGTACTGGGTAAGCAATTACCAAAGTTAAGTGAAAAAGTAAGCTTAATGGGTTTGCCGGTTCAGTTTGATGTAAACGACTTAAGTGTAAATATTGGACCTGATAACCGCGATGTTGTTGTTCTTGGTGCCGATTCAAGCGCTGAAATTAATGCATTCGCACTTAAATACCCAGTGCGTTTAAAGCTACAAATTGAAGGTAGCCCATTCTACGACAGTGAGAAAAAAGCAGTGTTTTTACGTAATATTAAATTACTTGATTCGAGTGTTGATGCCGGTGGTTTCAAAGGTAATTTAGGTGCACTTGATAGCCAAGCAATGGATGTGATTAATGCTTTTTTAGCGGTTAACCCTGTTTATACATTAAATATGGATGACCCTAAAATGATGCTACTTAGTAAACTTCCACTTGATATGAAAGTGGTTGAAGGTGCAATTAAGCTAGTACCTCGTCTATAAGTAGATCTACCTACTTACAATATACGTATTAATTAGCCTGACTTTCAGGCTAATTAGGTTTTAATATTATGGCGGCTCCTCGTACTGTTCCCACTTCTCGGCTTTCTCGCTTTGCAAAATTAGGCTCACTCGCAACAGGTGTTGCTACCAACATGTTAGTTGATGGCGCTAAGAGCGCGTTAACGGGTAAAGGTTGGGACAATAAAAGCTTACTACTACAACCTAAAAACATTGAAAAACTAGCCACACAGCTATCTCATTTACGTGGCGCAGCAATGAAGCTCGGGCAATTACTTTCAATGGATGCCGGTGATTTACTTAGTCCTGAATTGGCTCAGTTACTTGCTTTACTACGCTCAGACGCGAATCCAATGCCTCATAAGCAGCTTGTTGAAGTGTTAAAAGAGCAATGGGGGGATGAGTGGCTAGCGCGTTTTTCTCATATTGAGTTAAGACCTTTTGCAGCGGCTTCTATAGGGCAAGTTCATTTAGCTTATAAAGAAAATGGCGATCAGCTTGCTGTTAAAATTCAATACCCTGGTATTGCTAAAAGTGTAGTAAGTGATGTTGATAACGTTATTTCTTTATTAACGATTTCTCGCTTATTGCCAAAAGATCTTAATATTAAACCACTTATTGGTGAGGCTAAGGCACAGTTATTAGCTGAGGCTGATTATAAGCGGGAGGCTCAGTACTTAATACGTTATAAAAATGCATTAGCAACTAATCCCCACTTTAAAGTACCCAACGTATATCCAGAGCACAGCACACAACACGTGCTAACTATGGAATATATAAAAGCAGAACCTATTGAGAGCATTACAGAGCTACCAGATAGTCAAAAAAGCTTTGTTGCAGAGCAACTTATTGATTTGTTTTTTAAAGAAATGTTTGAATTTAAATTAATTCAAACCGACCCTAACTTTGCCAACTTTCATTATCAGCTTGATACACAAAAAATTGTTTTATTTGATTTTGGTGCAACGCGAGAAATATCAACCGAGCTTAGCCGCGCTTATTTAGCTTTATTTAAAGCGGGTAGTGAAAACAACAGAGAAGGTGTACTTAGAGCGGCTTCACACATTGGTTATTTTAAAAATGACTTATTTGAGGAGTATAAAAACAACGTCATTGATTTATTCTTAATGGCGTGCGAGCCACTGAGAGCAGAAGGGGAGTTTGATTTTAAAAATAGCGAACTCGCGCTCAAAATTAAAAATGCAGGGCTTGCTCTTAGTGGGCAATCTCAGCAATGGCATACACCGCCCGTTGATGCGCTATTTATTCACCGAAAACTTGCAGGACTTTACTTAATAGCCGCAAGGCTAGGTGCAAAAATAGATGTAAAAACGCTATTTCAGCACTATTTATAGCGTTTTAATGAGCACGTGAGTGCATTTTAAGTAATGAGTGCACTTAGTGTATAAAATTGCCATAATGCTCGCGATATTTCGCGAGGTACATTTATGATAAAACAATTTTTAAACGATCCTAAATTATTGCTAAACGCAGTAGGTGAGGGCATATACGGTTTTGACCTGTCGGGTAATGCGGTGTTTGTTAATCCTGCCGCTGAGCGCATGACAGGTTGGTGCGCTGAGGAACTATTAGGTAAAAAAATACACCAATATCATCACCATACTCATGCTGATGGCACACCTTATCCCGCTGATGAATGCCAAATATATTGCACCATGTTTGACGGCAAACGTCGTGAAGTTAAAAATGAAGTTTTTTGGCGTAAAGACGGCAGCTCATTTGCAGTGGAATACACCTCAACACCGGTTTATAAAAATGATGAGTTAATTGGTGCTGTAGCGGTATTTCGCGACATATCACTGCAACAGCAAACACAAAATGCACTGCAAGAGGCACTTGAGCAAGTAAAGCATTTAAGTGAGCAGCTAAAAGATGAAAACAACTACTTAATTGCAGAACTTAACGAAGATTGGCAAGACTCAGGGCTAGTTGGACAAAGTCATATATTTCAAACCATGTTAGATCAAATAAAACTGGTAAGTGAAACCGACAGCACAGTGCTTATACTTGGCGAAAATGGCACGGGTAAAGAATTAGTAGCTCGTAATTTGTATCGACTAAGCAAGCGTAGCGAACAAGCCTTTATAAAAGTAAATTGCGCCGCATTTACCCCAAGTTTGCTAGAATCGGAACTTTTTGGCCATGAAAAAGGCGCGTTTACAGGTGCCAATGAACGCCGTAAAGGGCGTTTTGAACTTGCTGATAAAGGCACCTTGTTTTTAGATGAAATAGCAGAGCTTCCACTTGAGGCGCAAAGTAAATTACTGAGAGTCCTGCAAGAACAAGAGTTTGAACGTGTGGGTGGCAGCAATACGCTAAAAGTAAATATTAGAGTGATTGCAGCGACTAACCGCGACCTGTGGGAAATGGTACAAAAAGGCACGTTTAGAATTGATTTGTATTATCGGCTTAATGTATTTCCTATAAAAGTACCCGCCCTTAAAGATCGAAAAGAGGATATTCCTTATTTATGCGCTAATTTAATTGCGCAGATAAATAAACGACTGGGTAAACACTTAAAAGGGCTAAGTAAAAAAGCAATTACACAGCTGCAAGCCTACAATTGGCCAGGCAATATTAGAGAGCTGCAAAATGTACTTGAACGCGAAGCTATTTTATCTAATCAGGCTGTACTACAGCTTAGTCAGCCTTTGCAAGCGGGTGGTGAAGTCGTTATTAATCCTTCACTTACGCTTGATGAAGCGCAAAAACAGCATATAACCTCTGTTCTTGCGTTATCGCACTGGCAAATATCGGGCGATAAAGGGGCGGCAGTTAAGTTGGGCTTACCTGAGAGTACACTACGCTCAAAAATGCGAAAGCTGGGAATCACTAAAAAATCGTGATATATCGCGATATGCGCTTTATATCGCGAGCTCGGTTTTTGTTTTTTAAAATAATATCTTTAATATCAATGAAGTAATTAAAGTTTCAGCTTGGTCTGAAAGTTGCAAATACTTGCTTAATACCCGTCATTATGAAGCAAGTACTATGAAGTTTGATATAAAAGAAGAAGACATGATCATTAAGCCCTATAACACCGAAGGGCCAATTTATATCCGCGAGCAAAAAGGATTTTTTCAGCGCATACGCCGTAATTTAGGTTGGCTGTTAATGCTAACTTTTATTGCAATACCGTGGATCCAATATAACGGTCAACAAGCTGTGCTGCTTGATGTGGCAACGCAAACCTTTACTATTTTCGGTTTAACACTCCTTCCTCAAGATTTTATGATTTTAGCCCTGCTATTTATGGTGGGGGCTTTTGCATTATTTTTTGTAACTAACTGGCTTGGTCGGGTTTGGTGTGGATATACGTGCCCGCAAACAATATGGATGCTCATGTTTTCGTGGGTAGAGCAACGCATAGAAGGCACTCGAAATCAGCGAATTAAATTAGATAAATCACAGTGGACGCTAAGCACTTGGCGCAAAAAAATAACTAAGCACAGTGCGTGGATTGTTATTTCTATTTTAACTGCCACCTCGTTTATGGCGTATTTTATTCCGGCTAAAAGTTTGTATATGGATATGATCACGTTTGAATGGTCAGGTATTACGAGCTTTTGGGTGTTTTTATTCGCTTTTTGTACTTATGGCAATGCAGGGTTTTTACGCGAAAAAATGTGCACAATTGCTTGCCCTTATTCTCGTTTTCAAGCTGTTATGTTTGATAAAGATACGTTGCTTGTTACATATGATAACGAGCGAGGTGAAAGCCGAGGACCACGTAAACGCAAAGCTGACCCCAAAGAGCTTAACTTAGGTGACTGTGTAGACTGTAACTTGTGTGTAGAGGTATGCCCTGCAGGAATAGACATTCGAAATGGATTGCAATATGAATGTATAAATTGTGGCTTATGTATTGATGCCTGCGACGATACCATGGAGAAATTTGGTTACGAGAAAGGCTTAATTAAATACGCCAGTGAGAAACAAATGGAAGGTAAAAAAACTAATCCATTTAGGTTAAAGCTAGTAGGGTATGGCGCATTAACGGCTTTGTTAATAATATCTATGTTTGCATGGATGCTGCAACGTACACCAATAGAAGCCTCAGTACTACGCGATAGGAATGCGCTTTATAGAGTGAACTACGAGGGCCTAGTAGAAAACCCTTACACACTTACTATTATTAATAAAACGCAGCAAGCACTGCATTACAGTATTGCCATAGAGGGTTTGCCTGGGGCAACGCTCTCAAGTCCGAAATCTACGCTTGTACAACCGGGTGCGATGAAAAGAGTTCCCGTTACTGTAACAGCCGATGGTTACGATATTGAACGTAAAGTGAGTAAGTTACAATTTATTGTAACAGCGCAAGAAAACGCCAGCATTACGATAACCAAAGACAGTCAGTTTTACAAAAACTAAGATTGATAAAGCAAGATCAACAATTTTTATATCAGTTGGCCTTGCTTACTTTTTAAGTTGTGAGAAATAAACTGTTTAGCGCTATCTAAATCGGTAAATAGGCACTCACTAAAATTAACGTTTCTTTTTGCGCACTCTAAAATGCGTTTCATTTGATTTATAGCGATAGCTGAAGTGAGTACAAACGCACTACTCAGGCAGTTATTTGCTTTCATTAAATGGCTAATATCTATCATCTCTTTTTCTGCCTCAGGCGTTGCAGCTAAAACATCAAAAGAATCACTAATATAGGCCCAAGGCTGATTGTTGAGTGATTTTATTTTTTCGCATAGTTCAATTTTAAACGCACGAAGAAGCCCTGAGGTGATGTATCCCGCAAAGTGAGCGATAACAACGTTATTTTCAGTGTAAAGGCTTACCTGCCCATATTTGTTCTTAAACCCCAATGTATACTCCTTGAATTTGAGGGAAGGCTAACCTTATACCTTTAAATTCAATAAAACCAGTTCTTTTGGGTTGTTTTTTGTTATCAGATTGTTTCTTTGTCGGGCGGGTACTTAATTTAATGAGTACCCGCTCTTTAATAGTGGTTAATCTTTTGTAGAGGTTGTAATGTAATTTAGCGCGCTCGTTATAACGGCTACTTGCGCCAAAATACATTCTTCATCGGTGGCAGTTGGGCTATCTGGGTATACTTCGGTAGTGGTTACATAGGGTGCATCAGTAAAGCCCATACATAAACCTAGCTCTCGAGCTGCATAGTTAATTACACCAAATTGCTCTTGAGGTACGCCGATTAGTTGGTTATTTTCATCGCTCGGTGCAATATGGGTTACCTTTGCAACGCTTTCTATAATGGTCTTTTGAAACTCCGGATCAGGCTTTTTGGTATCTGCAACTAAATAAAACCCGTCAGGTATGTTCCAGTTAGTATTTGTAGTGCCTTCACGCGCAGCGAGTGCGGGTCTAAATTCACTGTTATCGCTATCTGTTGTTTCGTGTAAATCAATATGAGCGATTAAGTCAGTACCTAATGATTTTACAAACGTCATAATAGCTGCTGACTCTTGAGCTGGGCTGCCCTCATAAAATGAGCGGTTAGGATCAATAGCATCTGGGTTCCAACGGTTTATTGTTTCATACCCCCAAGGGCTAATGCAGGGCGCAACAATAATATTAAACTGCTCTGAGTGTTGCATAGCCGATGTTTTAGCAAACCTAAGTGCGCCATGTACGCCACTGGTCTCGTAGCCATGCACACCACCGGTGATTAAAACAGTTGGTTTATTAGTATTAAAGTTAGGCGTTTTTAATATATATAATGGGTAAGTGCCAGCGGCGTAATTAAGCTCGCCGTATTGCTCTATATCCAAGGTGTTTTTAAGGTCATTAATTAGCGTTACGACTTCGTTTTGGTAACTGCGTTTAATGTTTTGGCGTGCTAACCACAGGGCTTTATCGTTGTTATTCCATTTTTTGCCAGGTGTGCCAATGGGGTATGTGCTGTTAGTCATAATAAACCTTTATATCAATTTTTATTAACTCCCCTATAAATAAGGAGGGCAATTACAATTGGTAGAGTTATTTAATAAAGGTGTAGCTTAACGCTGAGTAAATTAGCGTGCAAATTAAAACGTTAATGTCATATTTTTTATAGCGCGCGATTGCTGGGATTTAATATAACTTTGGTTTGCGTATTCACCCGAAATACTACCGAATCGATCGCGTTTTACACTAATCGTTAAATCACACGTTTTACTTTGATCTACTTGCGAGCTGCTAAACATTTGCAAACTTTGCAAATCTATTTCAAGGTAAGAAGTGTTAAGCGCAAAAAGTGTTGATTGTAAAAGTGTTTCATTATTATTGTTAGTACAGCTACTGCTCAGTTCTACTTGGCTAGTACTATTAGGATCAGTGCCATCTAACTGGACTGTAAGGGGACTATTAATATCAAAATTTTGATCGTTACTTGGGGTTAAAATAATAAAATTTAAAGGCAACTCAACGCTCGAATTAGCATTTATGCCATCGTCTCGTTTAAATTTTATATCAAACTGTTGGTTGTCGTCAGTGGCATTTATATATGCTTGGTAATCAACGTCTAAAAAGTCGGTATCTTTTGTAAGTACAATAGCGGTGCTATTAACAACAGCTTGTAATGAGTCGCTATCGCTTAAAACAATGTTAGAGCCATTAGCGTCGCCTGCATTTAGTTCGGCGTTAACACGCGTGCGGTTACCGTCAGAAACCAGTTCAAAACCTGCCCAAATACCTTTTGTTTTTACTAAATCCGACTCTGTTTCTGACGTGCAAGCGCATAGTGCTAAAATTAAAGCCGTTGTGGTAATGCATTTTTTAAGCATGTTAGCTCCTTTAAACCACTAAATTAGGCTGTAAATAATTGTTTAATAGGGGATATACCTAACAATTATATGAAGTATAAGTTTGTATGTGTGCATTGTTACACAACACGCTATCCATAAATGTTTAAATTTGTTAACGGTTGTAAATAAATCATTAAACACTAAGTTTTAAAACTAACTTACCAATTAAATTGTTTACTAAGTAAGCAGCGAATTAGCGCTAAATGTATTACAAAAGAGTATGTTACAATCAGGTAAAGCATATCTTCATATTGAGTATTATGGCGCAGTATATTGCTACTCCAAGTTGGCTAGGCCGTTTTTTTACCCGTATTAAACACGTAGCTATTGAACAAGAGCGCCTTGTTGTGCATTTTAGAGGTGCTCCCGCACGGACATTTTTAATTAAAGACTTTTATAATTACTCAATACTTAAAAACCGTTTATTTAGCGCCAAAATTAATTTGTGCGACAGTAGCAATACATCAATTAGCTTTTTAAACAAATTACAAGCGAACGCTTTAAATACGGCCCTTAACACGCGGTTTTCAACCCTGCTTGAGCAAAAGGTAAATAACGCAAAGATTTCGCTTAAGCGCTATGCTTTAGATGAGTTTTTACGTGATAGTTCCATAAAAACACTTAATAATGATGTGTTTTTGCTTACCAAGCAGTACGCTAAAAGTACAAGTGTGTGGCAACAACACTTATCGCCAAGTAGTATTAAATTTTTAAATATACTAAGCACCACACCCAATACTCACGATGCAATTGCACAGTTGCGCCATAAATATGAAAAAAAACAACTAACTCTTAAAAATGACTTTTTTAATCAAGTAGAGTCAAATCCATTAACAACAGAGCAGCGCTTAGCGGTAATACGCGATAACGATAAAAATTTAGTATTAGCGGCAGCAGGCACAGGTAAAACATCTGTGATGGTAGCAAAGTCTTTAGATTTAATAGCATGCAATATTGCCAAGCCTGAGCAAATTTTGGTGCTGGCCTATAATAAAACAGCAGCAAATGAGATTAAAGAGCGCTTTATTAAACGCGCCACGCATGCAAAATTGCATACCAAAGCACCCACTATTTTAACATTTCATGCGCTTGGGCTTAAATTATTACAAAGTGCCAAAAAGCCAATCGAGTTGTCAAAATTTGCAACTGACCCGGTTCAATTAAATAGTTGGTTAACTGGGTGGGTAAGTAAAAAAATACAAACCGAGCCACAGTTTTTAAAAGCATTTGTAGATTTACTCCATGAGCCGATTGATATATTTAGCTTTAAAGATAATGCACAGTACGAGCGGTACGTACGCGATAACGAATACCGTAGCCTTGCGGGTCATAAAGTAAAAAGTTATCAGGAAGTGCTTATTTCAAACTGGCTGCATTTGAATTGCGTACCGCATAGTTATGAGGTGAATTATCACTTTAGCCAAGGCGCAGAGCTAAGTGGGCAATACCAACCAGACTTTTATATACCTCAATATGATATTTACTTAGAGCACTTTGGCATAGATAGGCAAGGGAATACACGTGCCGATATAGATAAAAAACACTATAACGAGCAAATTGCATTTAAGCGCAAACTGCATAAACAAAATCGCACCACCTTACTCGAAACCTTTCATTACAACTGGGTAGAAGGAAAGCTAGAGCAAGCCCTCGCAAAGCAATTAAAGCAGCATAATGTTGAATTAACACCTTTAAGTAACGACGAAATATTTCATACTTTAAATAACTCAGGGCAGTTACAGCAAGGCATTGATAAGTACATAAAATGTTTACAAGCTATTCGAGTGGAGCAACTAAGTAATAAGCAAATAGCGCAGCGCATCAAGCAAAGTGGTATTAAAAATTACCAGCAATATGCAAACTTGTTAGTGCAAATTCATGATGCTTATATAAATGAACTAAACGCGCAAAGTGCCATTGATTTTGACGACATGATTATTCAAGCAACAAAGGCGATAGTAAGCGGAGATTTTAATATTGTGTGGAGCCACATTTTAGTTGATGAGTTTCAAGATATATCAAGCGCGCGTATGGCTTTCATAAATGCCATATTAAAACATGGTAACGGAATACGCTTTACTGCGGTTGGTGATGACTGGCAAGCAATTTATCGGTTCTCGGGTGGTAATTTAGCGCTTACTACACGCTTTAATGAATTAGTGGGCAGCCACTCACTTACTATGTTGCAAAAAACATTTAGATATAACAATAGTATTAGTGATGTAGCAGGGCGTTTTGTAATGCAAAACCCTGAGCAATATAAAAAGCAGATCAGCACACATACACAAGTAACCACACCACAAGTTATTTTATTAGACGATTTATACCAAGGTACTAAATCGATAGAAATGAAAGTACAACAGAGCATAAGCACTATTCAAAAAAATGATGCATCAGCGAGCATTGCCATACTTAGTCGATATAGATACATGTTAAATAGCGTGCAGCAGCATTTAAAAGATAAAAAGCATACAAACTCTCTTTATTTTTGGACATTGCATAGTGCCAAAGGGCTTGAAGCCGATTACTGTATTATTATTGGTTTTGAACAAGGTAAATTAGGGTTTCCTAGCGATAATCAAAATAATGTGCTGGTGGAGGCGTTATTACCAGAGCAAGATGAATTCACTCACTCAGAGGAAAGGCGTTTGCTTTATGTAGGTATTACTCGCGCTAAACATAAAGCGTATTTAATTGCAGACCCTTATGCATGCTCAGCGTTTGTAAAAGAATTAGTAAATGACAATTATCCCATTCAAATCGCTTCAACGTTGTTTAATAAGTCGCAACTAAAGCAAAGAGAGTGTAGTACGTGCAGCGACGGTTTAATAGTGCCAAAAACGGGTCAATATGGTGATTATTATAGTTGTACTAATACGCAAATTTGCGAAACTAAATTACGAGTGTGTAAAAGCTGTAGTGGCCCATCGATTGATAAAAACACGTACTCACAATGTGTGAATACAGAGTGTAAAACGCAGCACCCAATTTGTGAAAAGTGTGGTCGCGAAATGCGTAAACGCAAATCTAAGCACGGTGAATTTTTAGGGTGCAGTGGTTTCGCTCTTAAAGAAGATAACTGTAAAAACACACGAAAAATGATTGTTTAACGGCTAACAGGTAGGTTTACACTTGTCTATTTTATAGAACTATGTAAATAGAAATTACATTCATTAGATTGATTTTAACAAGCTATCAATGTCTAATAGAAGAATGAGCTTTAACTGTTGTTTATTATGCATTTTTTCAATAGATTCTTTTTATTAAATGACCATTATTCAGCCCCTGGTCAGGTTGCTAATTGGCGAATAAGTGCACTGCGCATTATTCTATCATTAGTAATGGTGTTATGTTTTGCTGTGGCGTGCCACACGTACACAAGCGCTATTGAATTTAACTTAATTTATATTGTTGTATTAACAAGCAGCTTTCTTGCTACTGCATGTGGTTTACTTATAGCAAGTAAGCGTTTTTATCACTTTAGCGCTCATGCACTTTTAATAGCCATTGTAGCTGCTAGCGTGTCAATGAACTTATTTTTAACAGACCTAGAGCTTGCTAAAGTGGGCTCTATGTATATGTATTCTTGCCCGATAATCGCACTTATGCTACTTGGTTATAGAACAGCCCTTGCTTATGGCGTATTAAATATTGCGCCGTTTTATATGATCATCAATAACGTTGATGTCTCGGGTTTAACCGGCATAGCTCAACAACTTCCCGACGCTGACTTATACATTACAGGGCTTATATTTTTATTTTTTAACATTTGTATTCCCCTTGCTGTGGCGCGCACAATTGTGGCTGCTAAGCGTTTAAACAAAACAATGATAAGCGCTAATACACACCTTAAAGATAAAAATGAGCTTTATCGAAGCCTATTCACCGAATCAAATAAAGCTAAAATTATTGTTGACGAAAATCTTGTCATTACTGATTTTAATCAACATGCTATTGATATGTTTGGTATAAAAAAAGAATTAAAAGAAGGAAGCGTTAATCTTTCTCATTTATTTCCGGCCTTAGTTTTTGACGACTCTAATGCTCAAAATAAAATTGTGAAGTACAAAAAAAGTTATTTTAAAGCCAGTTATCAGCAAATAACAATGAGTACAAACTACCGTGTATATGACTTTTACGATTGCACGCAAGAGCAGCTCATTAAACAAAATTTATCGATGATGGAACAAGAAAATAAACGTTTACGCTTTAGAGACTCGCAAACAAAACTACCTAATAGAGAATGGTTTGAGCTGCAATGCGACAGATTAACAAGCAAATACCAAAAAGGTTTTTATATCGTTGTTGCGCAAAGTGCAAATAGTGAATACTTAAATTTGAAGCTCACTAAAGCCGACTCTCAAGCATTACTTATTAACGCGTACAAGCGTTTAAAAGCGATGCCAGATGGGCCGCTGTTGTGTGCTCATATAGGAGTAGGAAAGCTTGCTTTTATAATTGGCGCAAACTCGCAAAACGAGCTAGAAGATAAGCTATTAATGCAAATAAAAAATACATTAGATAAAACATATAATGTATTTGGCACTAAGTGTCAGCAATCATTTTTATTTGGTTTTGCAAAGTATCCTGATCATGGAAAAAACAGCGCAACAGTACTTAGCAATGCATGCGAAGCACTTAAACTAGCAAATTGTAATATGGCCCTTAGTGGTTATAACGAAAAACAATCACAAGCTTTTATCGAAAAATACGAAATTTCAATGTTATTAGATGAAGCGCTTCAGCAGGGCGATTTGTCGGTGCACTATCAACCTAAAGTAGATGCAACGGGTCAATGTATAGGGCTTGAAGCCTTAGCGCGTTGGAACAGTCCAATACTGGGTAATGTGTCGCCAGTGGTATTTATTCCTATTGCCGAAGAATACAGAATGGTTAGTCGGCTAACCGACCTGATTATTCAAAAGGTGTGCGCTCAAATTGCCGATTGGACCAAGGCGGGTTTACCGAGTGTGCCGGTGGCAATAAATATATCTCTAATTGATTTTAGCCAAACCGATTTTATGTCAAAACTGGTTAAATACCTTGCCGACTTTAACGTAAAGCCACCTCAAATTGAGTTAGAACTGACTGAAACCTCTCTTGAGGCAAACCAAGCGCATTCGCTAAAGCTTATGCAAACGCTGCAATCGTGGGGTTTTACTATTTCGGTCGATGATTTTGGGGTCGGTTATTCTAATATTGCACGCCTTGCCGATTACCCTATTAACAAGCTCAAGTTAGATCGCTCATTAATAAGCCAAGTAACGAGCTCCACGCGTCAAAAAAGTTTAGTTAAAGCGGTGCACGTTATGTGTGAAGAGCTTGATATTAAGTGTGTAGCCGAAGGAGTAGAAACCCAAGAGCAAGTAGCAATAATGACGCAAATGGGGTGTAAAGAATTTCAGGGCTTTTACTTTGCGAAACCAATGCCAGCCGAAAATTTTGCAGAACATGTTAGTCGCCATGGCTTAGTGTTTAACCCTAAAGAGATGACGGCTCAACTTTAAATGTATTTAGTGGGCACTATATAGAACATATACACCTAAGGTATGTATGTTCTATAAAACTAGCTGGGTTTTATTACCTAATTACAGAGCTGTTGGGCGTTTATGGTTATTTCACAATGATGAATAGCCTCAGCTCCCCAATGCTGTATATCTGATTGAGCAGTACAGCCTGCATCTTCAATTAAAGCAGTATTGGCATCACATAAGAGTAGCACTGCGTTATCATCTTGTACGTTCACGATAAGCGTGTATTCCCCAAAGGGTGCAAGTTTTCTTAAATCGTTATTAACAGCAGCTTTTAATAACTCATCAGTTGTTGAATAGGGTGTTTCACTAAATTTTAATGTGCCATCAACGGCTGTAGCAATATCTTTTAATTGTGAGGCTAAGTCGGCCATCGCTTCTGGATTGTTATTTTTTGAAGTGTAGCAACCGCTAAGTAATACTATGAGGCTTATACAAAGTAAGTGTTTCATTTTATTTGCTCCATACCGTCATCGTGTTGTGTTCATCGTAGCCTGTATCTAGGTTCCAATTTTTAATTGCACTGTAATCAGTATCTAAAAATACGGCATTGGCAATAACGGTTATGTAGTGCTGAATATTGCTAACGGCAAAGTCAAAAATATCGTTGTAATGCATAGGCTCGTGCGGCGTTTTTAGTTGTTCAATAAAAGTGGAATCTACTTCGTTTGGGCGAGGATAAAACAAGCCTAAATCAGCAGCAACATGGCGTGCACAGGCAAATAATCGATAGCTTTCTTCAACATTATTTACTACAAGCTGAAAACCGTTATGCCATGAATTAAAGTTAGGAGCGTGTTGTGCAGCGTAGCTTGGGTGAACCGTTAATAAAGCATGTTGCCAAATTTTTGCAATATCGGTATCAAAATTATCGTCTTCATTCGTACAAGATCCAATATTTTGTTGCACGCGGTCAGCATAACCTAACTCACCTAAATTTAAACGCTGCCAAATAAATGCATCTTGGTTCATTTCGCAGGTACGGTGCGCCGTTTGATTTTGCTCATACGGGCCTACTTTTAATTCAACAACCGGATGCACTGTTATATCCGCAGCAACATGGGCCATATAACCGCATAACCAAGCAAAACACTTTTCAAATGCTTCACTTTCAAGTGTTTTGCAGTATTCAATCATGGCTTTAAGTAAATCGCCTGTGTGCTCATAGTGCATTAGGTCGGCCCACGCATTTTGGCTAGGCTGCACTACAGCTAAGTAAGGATAATCGGGGGCTACACAGCCTAGTTCAAGGTATGCTTGGCGTTGGCTTAAAATAAGCTTTGCTTTTTTAGGCATATCCATTTTAGCGAGTGATTTGGTTTGCGTTGCAATATTAACGGCTGTGATGTGCGCAAAAGCACCTGGCATTGTCATATCCTTATGATTTATTAATAGGGGGACAGATTAACATTGAGAGGGGGTTAAATAAAGCCAAGTGAAGTGCTTGTGAGTGTTTAAAAGGGACTAAATTAACTGTTCAATTAGTTGTCCATCTTCGTACAGCTTAGCATATTGGCGTTTATGTTCTTCAAACAGATAGGCACGTAATTGCTCTTGTCCGCTATGAATCTGAGTGATTTTTGCTGCAATCCCTAGGCTACTTTGCCTAACGGGTTCTACATCTATCGATATGCTTTCTTTGTTGGGTAAGGTAAAGCTCATGTGCTGTAATTTTTTTAAGCTCTCTCCACTTTTTAATGGTTTTAAAAATATTCCAGTACTGGAAATCGATTCAATGTTAAAACCTTGGCTTTTAATATTTAGCTCACTCCAGCGCCAACTACGTTGAGTGCCCTTTGTATCAATTACTTCTGGTGCGCTCAAAGTGGGGTTAATTACACCTAACTCATCAATTTTTAATTGCAAGGGAAACCAAAGTTGGTAATTAGCAACTTCAGCAAGCAAAGTTAGATTAGCGTGGGTAAAAAGGTGAGCAATACTCGCGGGTATAGAGCTTTTCATTGTAAGCATATGATCGCGAGGGGAACGTTGTTTTGTATTTGGTTTGAATAACTCAGCTAAAAAATTTACCTCTTCATTAGAAAAGTCCATATTTCACCCTAGTTACATAAAACAATGCACCACCGTAATTTAAACAATGAATTTGATCAATAAATGCTCTGTTTAAATTTGTTTAGTTAATATTTACAAGGGCAAGTATGTAAGCTAAACAATTTATTTAAATGAAGTGCTTAACGCTATCGCTTTTCAGGGGCTTGAATTATTTAACATTTATAAAAATATATTTAGGCTCAAGTGGCTAGCTGTTAAACTACAACATATTAGTTTTATAATTTATATTAGAGTTTACATTATGATATGTGCATTTTTACGTGATCAACAGCCAAAGTTACTAGGTATGTTAGTGGCATTGTTTGGTGTTGGATATTCAATAAATGCAGTGGCTCAAGAGCAAAACCAAACTTTAATTTTAGTGGGGTCAGAGCTTACTACCTGTACTAGCGCAAAGCTTAACAATTGCCAAAAAGAGACTGCTATTGATGGTAAGTCACATAATTTATATGCTGTTAGCAACGCTCAAATAAAAAACATCACGCAGCACTGGCCTAATAATAACGTTGAGGCAAAAACGGCTGTATTAAAAACACTTAAAGCCTTGCTAGGTAAATCGTCAAATAGCGTATCTAAAACAGATTTATTATGGCTATGGCGCGATATAAATAACCAGCAATTAGAAAGCCTGACTCAGCAAGAATACAACTTTGTATTTGATATGCTAGAAGTGCCGCTACTTGATAAAAACGCTGAGCGCTTAAAAGAGCAAGTAAATACCGATTTTAATATTGAGGTCGCGACTAATAGTATTTTACAATTTGTGTCGGGCAGTTTAAAAGTTAATAACGCAAAACCCACCATGCTTGCTATTACGGCATCGAGCCGCGACCCTTATGAGTCGGCAGATGTAGCGCAGAGTCTTTTAGCACAATCAAATATAAACACTCAATGGTTAGCACTAACGCCAGCACTTGCTAAAGCGATTACGAGTAACTCGTGCGATGAATTACCCGCTCTCAGAAATACATTAATGAATGTGTATAACCGGGAAGCAATTTATCCAGAGTACACAAAGGCCGAATACGCTTTATGCAAAAGTGGCACTAATGCACTTGTATCACTTATTAAAAATAGTACCGGTGTGATGTTTAATAGCGGTAATGCAGCATTAACTCACAAGGTATTATTTGATCAAAACAATAACCCATACCCGTGGACGCAAGCATTGCAAACTCGCCCAGTAATTGTAGGTGAAGGCGCGGGCGCAGCAATCCAAAGTAAAGTGACGGGCATGCTTACAAATACGACAAGCCTTGAGGCACTTCGCAAAAATGAAAATAACACTAATGCTGGTGGACTTGGCAGCTTTAATTTTGGTGTACTAGATACTCAGTTTAGCGAACAAAACCGTACATTTAGGCTCGCAGCGGCGTTAAATAAAAACGAAGTAAAAAATACTAAAACAGAGATTCAACATGGTTTTGGTATTGATGAAAATACGGCTTTGGTTGTTATTAAATCGCCAGAAGGTAGTTTAATAACCGTAATAGGCAAAAGTGGTGTAGTGCATTTAGCTAACCAAGGTAAAGCACAACCTGAGAGTAAGAGCTATAGCTACTCGTATTGGCCTACAAGCAGTGTAATTGAAATTACCAATAACACGTTTACTCTAAGCAAGCGCACAATAGATGAGGCGTTACCCGCTATAAAAATACCTCCACTGCCAGTGCAGCGTTTTGGCTCAATTTTAACAAATTCAAAACTGCGATCACTTACTCAAGCTATGTGCCTAAGCCAAGAGCAAAGTGCGGTAGCTCAACAAGATGAGTTTATAATTAGCCTTACAGCAACGAGTGACACACAGTATCATCGCGTTAATGCAAAAGAGTTTGGTTGTGCGCTAAGCAATTTAGAGTTAGCTATAAAGTCGATTTAGTTACTAACCTGAGCCAAGGGTTTAAGTTTTTGGCTCTTCTCTATAAAATAGCCACCATAATGATTTAAAAGCCTAGCCAAGGCCTTACTAAAAGAGTTTTAAAATGAATAATGAAAATGACGTAATTGATACTTTAGCCGAACTAGAAAGCTTTTTAATAGATGTCGAAAACGGTGGTTTTGGACTTAAAGGTGTTGCCGGTGTTGGTATGGCTACTAATAACAAAGATGGCAGCCGTTTTGTTGCTGTGTTTGACGATAATCAAAAGCTACTTTTAGCACGCATGATTACAGAAGACGTATTCCAAACAGGGCAAGACATGGTACGAAATGGTGTAGGGCGCAAGCACTAATATTAACTTTACTGAATAACGCCACTGTAAAATGCGTTATTCAGTAAGTATTTATAAAATCAAAGTATTGAAATTAAAAGTCCATTTCCCAATCTAGTTGGCACCATGGGTGCTCGTCATCAGCTAATATACTTTGCAATGTAGTAGCCGTATCATTTATTTTTTCAAATAAATCATGGCTAAAATTAAAGTCAGGGTTTGGCTCGCTGTACGTTTCTTGAGTTGTAATCTTTTGCCATATACACCGACCAACTACATAACTAGTTGCATACTCTTGCCAGCTAATAAATAAGGTTTGTGCCAGTTTTCCAATAGGCTTAAGGTAATGCCATGCTTCTTCTTCGGTTAAAAAATTAACGCTAACAGCACAACGACATAAAAAAGCATAGCGGCCAATATCAAAAGCTCTAATACCACAACGAGCCAGTGAGAATTTATGTATTCCTGCCCAGTCCGACATAATACCTATAGGCGTATTTTGATAGGCAGTAGATTTATTCTCAATGTAGTATCTTGCTAATAAATCATTTCTGGTGAGTTCAGCCATACAACTCATGAAAACTTGGCTATTTGATGTGTTATAAAAGACATTTAAAGTTTCAATTAATTCTTCTTTTGTTGTAACGCCATAAGCATTATCTAAAATACTTAAATTACCGTTAGCAACTGACTCGTCAGTGTAGTTTTTATTGTGATGCTTTAAGGTATTCAATGAATAGCCATTTTGCATTGAAAGGTGCCCTGAGAGGCTAATAAGCCATAATTTTTGTTCTGGACTTAAGGTCGCATCATCCGTAATTACACAAGGTACTTCACTTTGATTGTGCATCTACAATCTCCTTTGTTGTTTGCAGTTTTAGGCATATATCATTGTAATTAGGATGCATTGGTTGTCCATGTTCAACGAGCTTTTCACAACACTCCACTGCAAATTCAAGTGAGTATATCCCAAGCCTCTGATGTCCGTATTTATCTGCGGCTAATATTAATATAGGTATTGCTGCATCATATTGCTCTAAGGCAGCTAGCGATCGCCCTTTGTAATAGTAGGTTTGAGGTAAATTAGAAAACTCGCTAATCGTGATGTTTGCGAGCTTAATACAGGTATCAAAATCATCTATATCAAAAGCTATGTGAATAAACTTTAAGCTCCAACTTGGTTGGTGTGTGATTTTTGGCATAGCTTGCTTAATCGCATAAATAGCGGCTTGTTTTATTTGCTTCACAATCGCTTTATCTTCGAAGTTTGCCAATTTAGCCATTAACGCATGTAGCATTGCCCAAGCATATTGCTGTTTATAGTCTAAATCAGCATAGAGGGCGTAACCCATGGGTTTATTGGGTTTTCCATCATGATCAGTCGCTGGAAGATCTAATGTTTTGAGTTCTAATTGTGAGTATATATTCTCTTGTACAGAGCCTAGCACGCGAGGGGTTTTATAAAACTTGTTAGGAGATGGTTGTATTTTTTTTGCGATAGTTTCCATTATCAAATTGAAATCAATTGAGTCTGGGCAATATATAAATAAATCAACCAGTAGTGGCCAAGGATCTATCTGTTTTTGTAAATGTAGATTCATAAAGGCGATAAAAACGTCAAATGCTTCATCTAAGCGTTCTAGCTTAGCAAGGCATAAAGCCTGTAAATAATTGCAATCAGCGTGAAAAATTAGAGGGTATGTTTGAGTCGTTATTAAAGCATCTTTGTAGCGACCATTTTCAAATTGTAACGTCGCTATTTTAAGAGCGTTACTTTCCTCATTTTTTTTAAGATCTTTTATGTAGTATCGACGGGCGATAATCAAAGCAGAGCGAAGGTCTATATCCTCAGGGCTAGTATAAAAATAAGAGTTTAAATACGTATATGCTTTTTCATAATTTTTAAGGTGCAAATAACACAGACCAATCTCTTTAGTCATATTCATCGCATAAAAACTTTTCATAAGTTCTCGCTGCGCAAGATAAATAGTGAGTGCTATATCATAGTTTTTAAGCTTAAATTCTGCGTGTGCTTGTAAATCTCGCAGCTGATCTATGCTTGCATCTGTAGGCTCTGGCAATGAGGCAAGTAACTTACTAATTTCTGTATATGCACCCAATGTCCATAAATAGTTAGCAACATAAAGATAAAGTGACTCGTCATTATAAAATACCAAATTAATTCGCTGCATAAGCGTAATTAGCTGCTCAGCTGTAAGCTTAGAATATATACATTGCTCTTCTATTAAGTTACGTAACTGAAGATGCTGCTGCAGTTGTTCAAAGCTAATATTGTGATCAATGTTAGATAGGGCATCGATTCGCAGTGGTAGGCTCTGAATATAATGATGCAGTGCAATAGCAAGTTCACGGTAGTGATTATTTTTATTGGTTACTAACTCACTAGAGATTTTCATACTCTCATCTAAAAATTTAAATACCGTGGCAGATAAAAAGTAATTCTCTGAAAAGAAATCAATTAAAGTAAATGAGACTTGCTGACTTTGATCGACATCCCAAAATAATGGCGACGAAAATAATAACTTCCATTGTTCAACATCGCTGCGAGATAACACATTACAATATAATTCATTGAGTGCTGCTTGCAGCTCTGAAATAGAGCGAACACAATTTAACTCGATAGGTTGAGGCTTAACTATTTCAACTTCTGTAGGTGCGGGAGAGGGCTCTTCTTCATCAAAAAATGACTCGTCAACAACGCCTTTTTTTTCGTGCTCATCTTCAAATACTTGATTGGGTGCTGTGTCTTCATTTTTAGCAGGTCGTTTAGCCTCTTTAATAGCTAACTCATATGCTTTTCGTAAATCTTTAAACTCTTCGGGAAACTCTGTTGGCGATGTTTTTTTTAGAATCTCTGTATAAGCGAGTTTAATAAGGCGTTTATCTGTTGTGGCTTCAATGCCTAATATTTTCCAATGGTTCATTACTTCACTCTTTATTTAATGCATGTAATTTTTTAACTGAAACTATTTTTTATTAGTTAACTTTAATAACTAACTTTAATAGCTAATTTTAATAACTAAGATAGCGCTTTATATTTTCGATCATACGCTCTATTTTGTGGTTATCGTGTGTTTCTAACACTTCCATAAATTGACCAATCGCCTCGCCAATCTCTCGCCTTTTATCGCCTAAATTTTCTTGGAATAAACGCTCTAACTTTGCTTTAAATGCAGTATTTACAAGTTTGTCTTTAGGCAAAACCTTAAGTGCGTTAAGTCGTGAAAAACGTTCACGTAACTCACTTTCACTCAAGCTTTCTTCATTTTCGCCTACATAAGTGCGGTATTTTTTGTCACTTGCAACATTAGTTACTTCAACCTCAAGTACACCATTAAGATCGTAGGTATATGTTAAATATAACTCTTGTATTATATTTAACGGCTCAAGATTTATTTCTAAATCGCCTAAAAACACATTATCTTTAGGGAGATAATGTTCACCCTGATAAATTTTAATGAGTACTTTTTCTTGTTCAGGGTGAGCTGAATAAACAGAACGAGTTTCGCTTACAGGAATCGTCGCGTTACGTTCTATAATAGGCAAAAACTCAGACTGACCATGTTTGTTGTTTACCTCCACGCCTAAAGTGAATGGGCAAACATCAGTCATTATTACGTCTTTCAATTCTTTAGCACGTGCGCTCATACCTGCCTGAATTGCAGCACCAGTAGCGATAGCATGGTCAGGGTTATATTGAGTTTGCGGTATACGTGAAAACACACGGCTAATTTGCTGTTGAAAAATAGGCATACGCGTAGCGCCGCCAACAAGAATAAGTCCATCAACGTCTTCAAGTGTTAAGTCAGCGTCAGACATCGCACGGTTAATAGGAAACTTAATTCGCTCAATTAACTCGCTACACAATGTACGATAATCTTCCAGAGTGAGGGTATATGAATACGTTTTTTCTTTATATTCAAAATTAAAGCTGGCTGTTGAATCGTTAGTTAATTGGCACTTTAAACGCTCGCACAACGACCAAATATTACGTAGTTCACTATCTGAGAAAAAACCTTTGTACAAATCGTTTTTCTTATAAAGATCTTCTTCAATAACGTTCGTAAAGTCGTTACCGCCTAAGTAGTTATCACCCGATGAGGCGTGTATTTCAAATATGTCGTTAAATACCTCAATAACCGACACATCAAATGTACCGCCACCAAGGTCCAGTACTAAGTAAGTTTGCTCACAGTCTTTATTATCGAGCCCATAAGCGAGTGCTGCGGCTGTGGGTTCATTAAGTAATCGCTCAACTTTAAGGCCTGCAAGTAAAGCCGCTTGTTGCGTTGCTTGGCGTTGTTTATTGTTAAAATAGGCAGGTACCGAAATAACGGCTTCAGTAATAGGCTCTTGTAAATAATGTTCGGCTTGCTCTTTAAGGCTTTTTAATAAAATGGCTGATAGTTCAGTTGCGCTATAATCTTGCTCGCCCAATGAAAAGGTTTTATCAGTGCCCATAAAACGTTTAAATTCACAAATTGTGTGTGCGGGGTGGGTTGCTAATCGATCCCTAGCGGCTTGGCCTACAAGAATATAATTGTCTTCTGACAAGCCAACAATTGAAGGAACGAGCACATTACCCTCCATATCCGGAATCAACTTAACCGCGTTATCTTGCCATATTCCCACTACGCTATGAGTTGTACCGAGATCTATCCCTATTTTCATTTTATTTCCCTTACTGAATGACTTAAATCATCGCTATGCTAAGTTACTTAATACAGAGCCTTAAATTCAACTTAGTTTTGCACCAATGCCATTGTACAGTTTAATTAAAAACCTATTATTAATATCTGATTGAAAATTATACGCCTAACTATGTGTTTTTAAACTTAGTGTTTGATATAAATCACGTTATATCAATTGCATATGATTTTATTCACTAATTCACAGAAACGATAATTAGCTCATCAATTTATATTACAGCTAAGCTAAGAAACATTTTAATAAAAATGGTTCCTTAAATGTGTAAAACTTTAAGCTAAGACCGTAAATAATGTTGGAATGATTGAAAAGCAAAGTATAAATAATACAAAAAGAGATTTAATAAATATATTTAGATGAAGATAGATAATTAGAGACTTGAGAGGGTGTTATAAATTGGTCGGTATGGAGAGATTCGAACTCTCGACCCTTAAACTTGCTAGTGTAGTGGTACAGTAATAGATAATTACGACATCGTATTTCTCGATATTAGCTTTACGATTGCAGAGAAATATTTTGATGTTTTAGAACCTGATTTAATAATAGGACCTGCGAAAATCAATGAAATTAAAGATCGCAACGTAAGAGCTTTTTATAACTTAAGAAATTTAGCTAAAAGATTCTCAGAGCAAAAAAATGATAAAACTAAATTCGCTTTATTGATGATTGCGGTTTCAACAGACTATGCATTTAGCCCTGGCTATTACAGTTTGTTTGACGAAAGCGCTGATGATTATGAAGAGCAGCGTGATTTTTATTTTGAACAGCAAGAAAAAGACCAGTTAGACCAAGAAGAGTTGTTGAAGCTTTTTAATAGTCTAACGAGTAATCCTAATATGTACTTGATGAATAGCTATACCTCAGATGCTTATGATAGCTATAGAGAACGCTATGCAAAGGGGTATAGTATATTTAATAAAACTCCAAACTCCCTCCCTGCACATGAGTTGCGAAGCGTTAAAAGTGAAATTTTAAAGTTACTTGGCATACCACAGAAATTAAAATAAGGATGTTAAGAATGAGTATTCAATTTAAATTAGAACAACCTGTTATTTATGCTGATATGAATATTTTCAGATATGTAGGAAGAGGTGATATTACAATAGTCGATCCTGAAAGGTTTGTTTGGGTATACTCGCGCGTACATTTAGATGAAATACATCGAAATTATCAAGAAGAAACACTACAAGGTATATATTTGTTAAATGCAATTGAACTTTGTGAGGTTATAGAAAATTACAAACCAACAGGTGGGTTATTTTTGGCCCCATTTAAAGATCCTTTCTTAAGATATAAAGAATATATAGATGCAATCACAGGGTATGAAAATACTGCTGAACACTTATTCGAGTTTATGATGAAAGCTTACGGTGCTGATAATTTTAAAAGTTTAGAATTGACACCTGAACAATTTAGAGCTGAAATTACAAAGCTTATAGATGGCGTGCCTGAAAATATACGTAATGACATATTAAAAGAGGCTGAAGAGGTCGCTGAAAAATTAGATTATAATATTCAGGAACATATGAAAGAACATAATCCAATTGATAAAACACGAAATGCTTTAGGTGTCACGAGTGTAAAACGTGAAAAATTAAAAGAATCCTCAAATGTAATCGATGATATTTGGAATTTAGTTGAACCATCAATGGAAGGTAAGCTATCAAAGAATCAATTTTTCGGTTTTGAACCAATACTAAATATATCAGAGAGTTTAAATCGTACACAACATTCTTCTATTCAAGCTGCATACACAATCCTAAATATTTTAGGTATAAGTCCAGATAAGGGGATGGCTAAAAAAGAGAAAATTAAGAATGTCTTTTCTGACTCATGCCATGCTGGATTTGCTTCATATTGCCAAATATTGTTATCGGCAGATCGTGGAATCATTAACAAGTCCAAACATTTATATCAATATTTAGGGTGCGTAACACAAGCTACGCTTTTTGAATATACAAAGGGAGTGAGCGTAAATATAATTATTGAAGATGAAAGTTAAATATTTAATTAATATATACTAATATTTTTAACTTTGACTAAAGGGATATTTATGTCTAATTCTAATAGTGAAACCTCACCAAAATGGCTCTTGATTGTACTTATAGCTCTTGCTTTTATGTGTATCGGTGGCGTTTATTTTTTATGGTTTAAAGGCGTTGGAGTCGGTTTAGGTGGAACTACTGAAACATGGTCTCATTTTGGTGCTTTCTTTGGTGGTGTATTAGGCCCTATTCTCTCGTTCTTCTCATTTTTAGGTATTATTTATACTGTTTATTTACAGTCAAAAAGTAATAAGGAACAAGCAAAAGCAAATGAGCATACGACTGAGGCTATTAAGTCATCTGAGATATTGAGTAAAGAAAATTTAGAAGAACAACGTAAGCAATTTAAAGAACAAATTGAGTATGACAAACAGCAAAGACTTTTAGATTTTTTGACAAAAATATTGGACGAGTTAGAAAGTGCAGGAGGAGATGTGTACTCCGATTTTGTTCCAAAAGAAACTAGCGCAGCTAGAAAGCTTGGTCCTCATTTCAATTTATATTCTTGGAAACTTCGAAAAACCTGCCCTGCAGTGAAGAGGCTCAGGGATAAATTAGGCATAGATAGTGCTAAATTAGTTAATCTACAGCTAGAGGCTGTGATTGCGCAAATTGATGGCTTTATTACTGAGATTGGACGTAGTGGACATCACTTTATTAACCCACATGATATTCCAGAATGCCTATATGTTTTACGAAATACAAAAGCTGCCTTTAATAGAACCTATGAATACTTGAACACAAAGTACAAACTATAAAATAATAAATAACCTGAAATCTTAAACCCGCTAATTAGCGGGTTTTTGCCCCATTCTATTTACTTGCCGAATTCGGTGTAGACTTTGGTTGATTTACTATCTGAGTCGCCCATGCGTGTTTGTCGGTCTCAGCCTTGCGCTTTTATTAGGCGTGCTGATAGGCCGCATATTTCGTGATATGTTGGGCGTTCTTCTGGTTTTAGATTGCTGTATAGGCCTAGTTGGTCGCGTACGTTTGAAAATTCGCGGCTGATATTTTTACTTACTATTTGGGTGATGTGGTTTACCAATGCACTGGTTGGGTTTGAGTTTTTTGAGGGAGCTTGTGCACAACGTAGTGTTCTGGACTTCTCATAGTGTTTCATATTCAGTAATTTTATTAAGCTTTGACTTACATAAAATGGGCAACGCTAAAGGTTACTTGCATTGGTTGGTACGCACTTTTACACTCATTATTTTACTGGTTCAATAAAATGTCTAAATACGAGAGTGATTCTGTTGAAGCGCAATATCAACCTGGATCTGAAAGGCTAGTTTTAGCAAACAAGTTAGCGATCGTTGATGAAGCGGAGATGGATGATGTTGAAGCCGTTCTTTTAATTAAGCTATATGAAAATATTTTTACAACGGTTGACTCAGAAAGTGTTACTTTTTCTTTTCAAAATGTGGCTAATTGGCATAGGCAATGGCTAGGTAATGTATATGAATGGGCAGGTAAAATAAGAAGTATTGATTTGGGCAAGGGCGGATTTCAGTTTATGTCGCCTTTACAAATTGAGAAAAATATTAGGTTATTTGAAAATGAGTATTTATCTCGATTTAATAAATTACCAGAAATGACAAATGAAGAGCTAGTGTCATTTTTAGCCCAGAGCCATGTTGAGTTTATTTTAATTCATCCATTTCGTGAAGGTAACGGTAGGATAAGCCGTTTATTAATGGATTTTTTGTGCAGTAAAGCTGGTAACGGAACGCTTGATTATAGCTTGTGGGACGAGCATAAAGACTTTTATTTCAAGTCAATTCAAGCGGGTGTAAATAAAAATTACCAACACATTGAAAGGCTTGTGAGAGATATAATTAAATAGCGAGCGAAAGAGACTCATATTTGAGTTTGTTAGCTTTTAGCTTTTTCTCTATTGTTTTAACTGTTTCGCCAGTTTCGATGGCAGTAGAGCTAGCAACAGATCTTAAAATCATACTTTTTGTGATTTTTTTCTTATCTTTACTCATTTTACCACCTCAAATAAATTTATATCTGGAATTAACCTTACACTTAGATACTCGTGATATCAATTAACGTTATAAGTATTATTTTACGGAAGTATTGAAAGCTCAGGATTAAGTTTGGATCTAAGGTTAGATGTTGTTAATTGGTCGGTATGGAGAGATTCGAACTCTCGACCCCTGCCACCCCATAAAAATTACCTGTGCTTTATCGTGTACAAAAGTGGCTAAAAGTGCTCTACAGTGAAGTGTTTACAGTGATTGTAAGTTATTGCTATTGAAAGGATTAAGCTTTTAAATTATACCTAGTGAACAAACGTGAAGTTTAGTGAGCTCAAATCAGCTCGTGCGATAAGTGTGCGACAAAATTTTTGACTTAACTCTAGGTGTGCGAAAAATGGCGTCAATCAAAGTAAAATTAACTGAATCTATACTCAAAAATATCCCTTTGGAAATTACCAAAATCAATGACACTGAGATCTCCGGTTTTTATTTAAATATTGGTAAGCCAAATAAAGAAGGAAAGCGCTCACAGGTATATTATCTATATTACCGCCTAGGAGGCCGAGGTTCGAAAGAAAGAAGACTAGCCTTAGGTAATTCATCGGTAATAACAGTTAGTGAGGCTAGACAGCTTGCTAAACAATATATTGGTGATGTGTCGCGTGGTATTGATGTTTTTTTACAAAAGAAAAAAGCTGCGCTGATTGAAAAGCAAGAAAGCGCCTCGCCGACAATCGCTGTACTTGCAAATGAGTTTATCGAAAGAGACATTAAAGCCAACCGAAAAGGTGTAGACCCAGTAATTAGAATGTTTGAAAAAGACATTCTGCCATTTATTGGCAACTATAAACTTAAAGAAATAACCCGCCGTGAAATTTTTAAAAAAGTGCTTGATCCAATAACTGATAGAGGCGCTAAAACGCAGTCTAATAAAACGTTATCCATCCTTAAACAGATGTTTAACTTTGGTGTTGAGCGAGATTTAATACAAGGCAATCCGATAAGTACAGTGAAAAAGAAAAGTGTAGGTGGCCTCGAAAAATCTCGAACCAGAGCACTGGAGTTTGACGAAGTGATTCAAGTTTTTGAACGCTTACCAAAGCTAGGTATAAGCCAGCAAGTTATTTACGCATTGAAGTGTATTACTTTAACCGGTTGTCGGCCAATAGAAGTCACAGGCGCACAATGGCAAGAATTTGATTTTGATAAAATGATATGGACAATCCCAGCCGAGCGCGTGAAGCAAAATAAAAATGGCGAAAGAACTCATAAAGTACCGATTACTCAAAATATGGTTATTTTGCTTGATGAGCTACGTGCAGCATTCGGCTATCTCAATTCTAAATATGTATTCCCGAGTACAACAACTAATAAATCAGGCCCAGGTGAACAACCGATTGACAGGCACTCACTTTCACGCTCCATAAGTCGAAAGTTAGAGCAATTGGGAGTCCCTAAATTTGTGCCTCATGACTTACGGAGGACAGTCGCGACTCGTTTAGGTGATACCGATATTGGGACTGACCCTATAGTGATTGAAAAAATACTTAATCATCAATTACAAGGTGTGCAGGGCGTTTATAATATGCAGGAATATATGGAGGCGAGGAGAAAAGCATTAGAAGTATGGGGAAGAAAAGTTATAGTGAAGGGATGTTAGATTTTATAATACTTCTTTATTTCTACGAGAGTAAAATTTAGTTAAACTTGACTGTTGTCGGCTAAATTGTAAATTGGCTGAAATTTTTCCTCAAGTCAAATAAGCAGCCTACTTAAAGAATAATATTTATAGATGGTAATAACTTAGGCTATTTGCTATTAATAGATGTAAATAAAATAAGGAGATTTCATTTAAAAGTATTGAAATGCTCCCTGACAAAGTGTTACGAGCATAAGGCAGTTTTGTGGAAAAAGTCACTACATTAGAAGTTGAAAAAGATTTACCAAAAAGTATTGAACAGCTAAATGTTCGTATGAAACATATAGAAACTATTGCAGAAACAATAGAGATGGTCGCAGAAAAAGGCTTTGCTACCGCTGAAAAATATTTTGATAATAAAGCAGAACAGGAAAAGCTAGATTCTGAATTAAGCGATGCTCAACATAAAAGGTCTGTATCTATTCTGTTAGTTGTCATCCTTTTAGTTTTCGTGCTTACAATGGCTGCAATGGTATTAAAACAATTCGATCTTGTTAAAATAATATTGGGCTCTACATTAGCTGTTGGCGGAGGCGCTGGTATTACTACTTTATTAAAAAAGAATCCAAGTTCTAAGTAATTTAATAATAGTTTAAGATTACAATTGTTTGCTTTGGAACTTCGTCTAAACTCCATTTAACAAGTGATGAGCTGATTTGAAAGTTAAAAATTTTGAAGGAAAAAGTAATGGATTTTGTTAGCAGCGCTATTATTGGTGGCGCATTATATGATTTAGTGTCTTCCTCTGTAAAACTAACAGCGAGCTATATTAAAGCTGCCTTAGATAATATTGTCTATATAGAAGACAAGGTGGCTAGTGTTTTAGCTGAGGAGTTATCCAAAGAACAATATAGAAATCTAGAATCTGAAGCCGAACTAATTACGCAAATAGATTCCTCTAGACTCCTTCAAGAATTAATCATTCAACTAAATGAAAAGTCAGGGACCGTTATTAACATTACAGCTAATGGAAGTGGTGATGCTTTTTATGGTGACAAAGTGATAGGCAGTAAGACTATTTATCATAATAAGTAAACAAGATCATTTTCCTCCTTGCTTACGAGAATATTCGCTCTCGAATAAAAAGTTTAATGCCTCTTAAGAGATATAATGGAAACGTACAACATAACAAGTAATAGTTCAGGTGATGCTTTTGGTGGCAATAAGATCATTAGTGCAGATGTTTTTATAGAAACACTTAAACTAGAAATTAACGACAACGTATCACTGAGTTCAATAAGTCATCCTTTATTAGAAGCCCTTGAAGACTTTCGGAAAAACAACATAACTACCGGAATTCAAAAACTTAATACATTAAATTTAATGAAGAGCTTAGACAGAGAAGCAAGTCTAGCAATTGCATCGCTTAGAATATTAATGAGTGACGATTTACTAAAGGAAGATGAGGATTTAGTTTCAAAATACTCGCCTACACAAGATTACTCTCAATTTGCTAAAGAGCTTACTAATGCATCGATATTAAAGCTAATAGAAATACGTAAAGGTAAGGATAACGCACACGACTACTTTAAAAAGTTACCTGAACAAATAATTCCTCAATATGTTTATATAAAAAGGCTTGCAACAAAAGCTTATGTACATGAGTTAGTCGAACGGAAGTCCAGCCTTTCGGATTTTATTCTTAGTGCTTTATTTGAAAAAGCACTCGATTTTTCATTAATTAAGGAAAGTGAGAGTGTTCTTGAAAAACTGCGTGAATTGAAACCTCTTGATGATTTTAAGAGGGAAGAGATAATCCTAAAATGTGTTAATTCAAATGAACTAATAAGCAAAGACTATTTTTGTCTTACTGCAAATGAAAAGCTTCATTTTAATTATTTACGAGACTCTTTAATAACGCTTATTGAATCATGTGAAAATCCTGACTTTAAACTTCTCCATATACTATCTCAGTTTTTTTTAATTTCTCAATATACATGTAAGTCTATATGTAGTTGTTTAGATAGTAAAAAAGATGACTTAGAACTTAAAGATTACTTCAACGACAAAATATTAAAATCGGTATTAACTAAAACACCATTAGAAGAATTCAAAAATATAAAAACTTTGGCTGCAGAAGAGCTTTCTTTAAAACTAATAAACCAAAAGGATGAAAATTTTTGTAATTTCCCTGTATCCGAATTATTGTATGAAAGTGGAAACATAGATTTAATAATAGACACTATGAATAGTTTGGCAAAGCAAAATTCCACAAGTGCCAATGCAAATCTACTCGCGCTTGCTGCTATATGTGCGCCTATTTTGTCGAGAGCAGAATTTCCATATATACAAATTGAGGAGATCATAGGTTCTAAACTACAAAACGTGACACTAAATGTTTCGTTTATAAACTATGTAGCCCCCCTCCTAGCGGATAATGGTGAGGTAGAGTTAGCTGTAAAACTTTACCAAATTGCATTTAGTGAGTATCACCCTTGGCTATCCGAACCTTACTTCTCATACTTGAATTTGCTATACCAAAGTAGACAGTTTAATACAGTTCGCAGGCGCTTAGTAAGCTTGAGTGAAAAGGAGCAACTTCGAGAAGAAGTAACAATACTCTATTCTTTGTTGGCAAATAAAGACAAGAACCATGAGCTTGCTGCTAGCCTACTTCGCAGAAATATAGACCGTTACCAAGGAAAAAATCTAAAGGAACATGAAAAACGAAGTTTTGTTTATCTATGGGGACAATATTTAGACACTGTTTTTCAAGAAACTCCAGAGAAGGCACATGCACTTACTTATGAATTACCAACTACTATTTTCGATGACTTTTTTGGTGAATACTCATGGCGTTTGATGTTCTATCATTCTCACCGAATAAAAGACGTTGCAGAAAAGATGCTAGATTGGTTTTTTGATGACCCATATTCAAATGCAAAACATTACTTTAAAATCATAATGTATGCTAATCAAAACTTTCATGAGCAGGAATTACCTGTAGAGTCTGGAAAATATACAAGTTCATTTCAATATAAAGAGAAAAATCAGTCCCATATCAAAATAGTTGTTCCCACTCGACATGTAAGGAAATGTTCCCAATATTTACTTGATAGTAGTGGATTAGTAGCAACAAAATTACAGAATGCTAAAATTGGCGAGCCGATGCTACTTCCTGTAAAGTTATATACATTGGTTCAAAAGTTATACCCAGTGATAGCTGCTCAATTCATAGCTCGTAATATTATGGATGATGACGAAAATGAAGTTTTTTATATGCTCAATATTCCTGAAAACGCTACTGGTGAAGAGATTATGGAAGAGCTTGAAAAGTTCATGGTTGGCTTAAATGAGCAAAGAGAGAAATTGAAACCTCTAATGAAAGAATCAATCCCAGTTGATTTAAAATATAAGCAATTGAATGGGCTAGGTAATGTAGAAAAAGCATTATCAGCTATATTAAGTAAGAGTGTAAAAATCCATATAACTTCCAACGGCGAAGATATAATGTGTACTGGTTGTAAAAGTTTTGTTCTTGATGAAGTTACGGCGGTTTATTTAGCCTGCATTGGGAAACAAGCTTTCATTGATTGTTCATGGAATATGACTGAAGCTGTTTATGATTCATTATCCGTTTATTGTAAAGACTATAAAGATAAGTGGCCGATTTATAATGCTTCTCATGAAACAGTATATTTCAGTAATGAAAGAGATTTATCATCAATTCCAACAGATGTTATTAGTAATCTATCTTATATTCTTGAAAATTCAGTAGTTCATTCTGATTCAAATTTAGATGTACCACTAAATCTTAAGCTTAAGTTACGAATGTTATGTACTGAAAATTTTCTATTGAGTATAGCATTAGCAGAGCAATTAAATATTGGCTGTTTCTGTATAGATTCAGGTACAAGAGATGTCATAAACACTTTATACCCAAACTTAATTTCATTGAAGCCAGATAGCTTTCAAGAAACAATAATATCAAATAAAAATCTTGATATTATTGCTAATTTACTTTGGTTAAATAACCATTTAAGTCTAAGTTCCATGTCGTTTGATTGCGTTAAAGCATTGATTCAAAAGGGGGATGAAGAGAAGTTACAACTGTTAGCAATTTTAGTTGAAGATAAAGATGATGATTGGAGTAAGGAATGCTTATCTAGTTTGGTGATAGGATGTCTGAATAGATTAACCACTAGTCAGCTGGTTTTGAAAAAAACAGAAGTTGTAGAGCGACAGCTAGTTGAAAAAATACTACTTGTTTTACTGACTGAGTTAACAAAAACAAAACTTATAAGTGATGAAATTATTGAGCTTCTTGTAGAGTTACACCCTAAAAAATTACTTTTAAAATTTTATAAAGAAGAAACCGGGCTTGAATATACGGGTATGGTAGAAAACATATTAGATAATATCTCTCAAAAGTATTTGAATTTGATTTCGAAGGCGCTGAAAGTAAATAATCATTCAGGAGCTATATTTTGGAGAGATTTTAAGACTAGATAGTTATGCCTGAGCTAGTACACCTGAGGCATGCTCTGTTTCTTGACTTTAACGAAAATGTGTAAGTAAAACGTCAAATGTAGACTTCAGTTATCATAATTTATTTTTTCAACTGACATCAAATAAACTATTACTTACCTTAAATACACCTCAGTAATCTCAGGTCTAAAATGCCCCATTTCTTGTGAAACAGTCTCTAATGCTATTTGATATGGATATTGATTAAGTATCAGCTCTAATAGTCTTTCTTGTGCGTAGCTATGCCTTAGTCCATGTGCGCCATTGGAAAAAGAGAGAGTACGATTTGATGCTTTATTAAATGAATCCGACCACTTTTTACCTCCTCCAATCTCGTAGCGCTGTAAGTAGTTTATTTTTCTGTCAACAACGGTGACCGGTTGTTTAAATTTACGAAGTTCTAATTTAGCTGATAAATCGTGAGGTATTAGTATTTCGCGTGTTAAGCCTCCTTTGCCTGTCACGGTATATAGCACACCGTTTCTGCCAGACCACTTTGAATCAAAAGCTGGCCGTTTATCTGCTTTGCGCTCTTCAACTTTGGCTATGGTCAATAATTCATGCGCACGAAGCCCCGAAGAGAGTGCTATTTGTGTTGATAATGAATATTTAGATGTTTGGTGCTTACTTATTATTTGTGCTTGCTCTGTGGTGTAGGCGCGTGATTTAAGAATTTGCTGATTAATTGATTTAATAACGGGGAGGGTTTGCTTATCTTTAAGTTTGCCGTTTAGCCTCATCATTGCTTGTATAGCTTGGCGCTCCATATCCAGTGACTTTTGACCCACTATTTCTTTACGGTAATCTAAATAATTGAGTGCTTGATCGATGGTCATTGCCTGAATACCGTTTATGCCAATATCTTTAGCCCAAGAGGCAACGGTGTTAAGTGATTGCTCGTAGTTTCTGGCAGTTCCAAGAGATTTTATAAGCTTACTTTTTGTAAGCCCTTTTATGACATTGTGTGCTTGAGTTTTTGGTTTCGCAAATTTAGCCATGTTTTTTAATCCATCTTTGAATTGTTGACCAATGAGCATTGATACCTTTACGCTTTAGCCAGCGCTGAAGCTCGACAATGTTTGATCCTTGCTTGTAAATTTCTATTAGCTCGAATTTATGTTTATCAAGCTTAGATGTTTTTTTACGGCTTCCTGCGATTAACTTACTTTCAAATTTTAGTTTTTGGACTTCGATTAGGGCATCGAATTTCATGGTATGACTCCAGTCGTATTAAGGTTGTAAGATTGACTGGCAATAAAGCTCAGCGGCACTTAAGCCTATTCGCCCCTGTTTTTCGCATATGCGAAAGGCTCGGACTGATCTCGCCTGATTATTAACCTCATTTCTACGTGTTGTCAGCAGCTGGAGTGCGCCGTTTTTGGTTGGTTACTACCTTTGAAAAGATAGTATTTACCTCGTTACTACGTGTTGAAGGCAGCAGAATAGCGCCTGTTTTTTTCTGGCTCGTTAGAGCTTCAGTAGCAATAAGATTACCACTTTAGAAATATTTTTCAATCTGCAAATAAAACCTGCGTATAAGAGTATGAATGTGTTGTCCCCCGCTATGTGTAAGCCGATTTTCGGCTTCGACATAGCGGGGGACAGGGGCGAAGCCCCAATGTTTAAAGAGAGGCTATTGCTCATGATGCCTCTATTAAAATTGGTTTTAAATTATTAAACAATCACATAAATTGGCAAAGTTATTACACCAAGGTTACTTGCATTGGTTGTTAAGCACTTTTACACTAATCATTTTCAGGCGTAATTAAATGACTAAATACGAGACTGATTCTATTGAAGCGCAATATCAACTAGGGTCTGAAAAACTAGTTTTAGCGAACAAGTTAGCGATTGTTGATGCAGCAGAGATGGATGATGTTGAGGCTATTCTTTTAGTTAAACTATATGAAAAAATATTTACAACGCCAGAGCCAGAAGATGACGTTTTTTCTTTTCAAAATGTTACTAATTGGCATAGACAATGGCTAGGTAATGTATACGAGTGGGCAGGTAAAATAAGAAGCGTTGATATGGGCAAAGGTGGATTTCAGTTTATGTCACCTCTGCAAATTGAAAGGCATATTAGTGTATTTGAAGATGAGTATTTATCTCGATTTAATAACTTACCAGAAATGACCGATGAAGAGCTTGTATCATTTTTAGCTCAGAGCCATGTTGAGTTTATTCTAATTCATCCATTTCGTGAGGGTAACGGCAGGGTAAGCCGTCTGTTAATGGATTTTTTGTGTAGCAAAGCTGGAAAAGGAACGCTTGATTATAGCTTATGGGATGAGCATAAAGATTTTTACATTAAGTCAATTCAAGCGGGTGTAAACAGAGATTACCAACACATTGAAAAGCTCGTGAGAGGTATAATTAAATAGCAAGTGAAAGAGACTCATATTTAAGTTTATTTGCTTTTAACCTTTTTTCTATTGTTTTTACTGTTGCGCCAGTTTCAATGGCAGTTGAACTAGCAACAGATCTCAAAATCATACTTTTTGTGATTTTTTTCTTATCTTTACTCATTATTACCACCTCGAATAAATCGTCTACATTTAATTCTACACCTAGAGCCTTATGTTATCAATTAACGTTATAAGTTTTATGATTAAGAATTATAGCGGCTAAATTATCTTCTTCGCAGTAAAAAAAAGCTGTTGGTACTTCTAATACTTTAGCTAACGCGCGCACTGTTTGAAAGTCGGGTGAGTGTACGCCTTTTTCGTATTGATTCATTCTAGGCGACGCCGCGAACTGATCCATACCTGCCAGTATTCCTAGTTTTTTTTGCGAAAGTCCCTTTGCTAGTCTTGCCTCTTTTAGCCGTTTTGGAAACGGTGAACCATCATTCGTTTTCATTATATTTAATTCTTAACTTGAAAACTAAGAGTTTCTTAGCTTTAATGTGTTCACGATACTAAGGAATACTTAGATAGAAGCGAGTGAAGCAAATGTTGTGGAAAGCAGTTAAGTTTTTAGGAGCCGTTACGGTTGATATTTTGCTGGATGTTGATGATAAGTCTGAGCAAGATAAGTTCATTGATGAATACAATGATGGAACTGGAAATGTAGATCATTGTGGTGATAGCTACACAGAGCAAGAAGCGCGAGACGCGCATAGCCGTGGTGAGTTCTATAAATAGTTTTGACAGTTGCTCTGTTAGGTGCAATTGTTAGGTGGGTTTTTACACAAAATACAGGCTACGCAGTTGAAAAGCTGCGTAGTTTTTTATGATTAATTTTAACGTTTATGCATTTTTACCAGCGATTGATTTTTTGTTTATCAGGCTGCAAGGCCAAGATAATAGTCGGGATAAGTTATTATCAATCAGGGATAACTTAAGTAAGCTTAATGAAGCACAAGTACTTAGTGAGCTACTTACCTTAGACTTCATGTTTTACGATTATAGTAACGAGCAATCAGAGGTTTGGGATATACAACTAGAGTCTTTTTCATCGTTTTATAATCGTTCAGAAAAAGTGAAGAAGTTTGATAATTACTACCCTGAGGCACATGTTCAATCAGTGTTTAAGTGGATGCTTATGCTTTGTGATGATTGCAGTGATAGTTTGAAAATCCAGCGCTCGGTAATTCATTAGCTGAGCCTTAAAGCAATTTTATTCCTCAAGTTCACTTGATTTATCACTATATCTCATTTAAATTCATCTTAAGCATACTTATTGTGCTTACTTATAATGCAAAGAGATAAAAAGATTTACCACAGAACATAGTAAAGTTAATAAAAAACAGGCGCCCAATGTTCGGGGCTGCTTTCAATACGTAGAAAAGAGGTTACTAGGGTACGCATATATTAATTATATGCACTAGCAAGTCCACGGCTCACAGGGCTACGTGGCATCTCTTTGCTCTAATTTACGTATTGGAGAGCGAATATGCAGTCATCAGAGATCTTATCAGTAAAAGAGCTGTCAGAGCTTTTACACCTATCTACAGGCACAATTAATAATCGTCTGAGCGCCCAGCGCAAGGCTATTGAGTCTGGAAAAGATGCCAACCTTTATCAAGTTCAACGTTTAGCACCACCTTCTATTAAATTGGGTCGAGTTCGCCTATTTAAACGCGAAACAGTTGAGCAATGGCTAGCTCGTTTTGAAGGAGTGAAGGTGTAAGGAAGGCGAAAGGGGCTGCTTGACCGGCGACACCCCAAACGCACTTTGCATCTTCATATTATATGCTTGCCTTTAAAATAAGGCCACAATTTGAGTGGCCAGAATATCCTATTGCCTATCCGAGTCAGTTTTATTCACTAATTGAATTAACGACACCTAAATATGTTCGAGGGTTACTAAGCAAATGCCATAAGTCTAAAAAATTTATTCATTTACTTGGGAACAGTAAATCAAAAAGCTTAACCGATTTTCGAATTTTTAGACGGGACACTAGTAAGTTTGTTCGAGGAGTATTGTATAGTACAAGTGAATCAGTAGACTGCTATTACACTCCAAACGAATTTTTTAGTTGGCCTAGGGAGAGCAACCTAGCTCTACTATCAGCGAATTGGATTGAAATTGATCTTAATGATAAATGTGATCCATTTGATGTTAGAAGGACAGAGGCTAAAATTGTTCCTGAAGTATTCAATAGGTTAAAACTGAGCAAGCTACCACCACCAACAGGCTATGTCCTTTCTGGCTCAGGTGGAATACATCTTTATTGGATTTACAATCCTGTAGATGCAGTCGTAATTAACAAGTTGATATGGCAACAAATTACTAAAAGTCTAATTGAGAGTTTTGGAAAGTCAGATAGTTTTTGGCATGTAGATCTTATGGCTACAAAAAGAATTAGCGGTTTTTTGCGTGTCCCAGGGTCTGTTCACAGTAGAACAGGATTGCATGCCAGGTATTTTGGCTCTGGTACTAAATATACATTTGATGAACTGTTGATGTGTTTAGATCTATGTCATTTACGTAAGAATATAGAGAAATCGCAGCTAGAATTCAAAACTAGTTTAGCTTCAAGCCCCAGAAATAAGATAGCAAAGCAACCAAAGCGACCAAAGCAACCAAAGCAATCAGGTCACCAACGCTACGGTCATAGCATTAAAGAATGGTGGCTAAAATGTATTAACAGTATTCAAAACCATTTTTATAAGCAGGGTGGGGTGCCGAAGGGTAAGCGAGATAAAACAGCGTTTATCCTGTTTGTTGCGTTTCAACATCTGAATAAAAACACCGCATTTGAAAAGCTAACAAAAATAAATGATGAGCTAATTGGTTTATCATTAGAAGAGCTTGTTAGTTTAACTAGAACAGCAAAAACAACACACTACAAATACAGAAAAGAGACTCTAGCTGATTACCTGAAAGACTTGTTCGGCTATTGCCCTGAATATTTAAATATTAAGTCAAAAGTGAAGTTATCAAGTGATGAAATTAAAGAGAGGCAGAAAAAAGCAGCTACAGACACTGCGATTAAAAAGCGAAGTAATTCGCAGCAGCTTGTAAAAAAAGCAGTTAAAAAAATAACCAAAGAAACGGGCAACAGACCAACTCAACAGGCTGTTGCACTTTTTACCAATCTTAGTTTAAGAACAGTTAAAAGATATTGGATAACATAATGTGACAGGGCACTTAGATTGAAATCAAACAGCAAAATATGCAACAGATACAATAAATTTAGAATTCCCTGGGTTTGTTTAACCGACCGTTTTGTGTATGCGACAGTCGGTCTAAACACTAATCTATTGTGATTTTTATTCGCGCCTGTTAATGACGTCTAATAAAGAAACAACATCATTTTCATCTTCGGCTATATAAGCTAATTTCACCAAAGGGTGCGCTCCAATTGCTTTTTTGTTATTTAGCTGTTTCCCCAAAATATCTTTTTGTCTCTCACGAAGGTAATAATGTACTGAGTTAGCTAATATATCAGCAGCAACTGTCAATGAAGATAAATTACACTCAACTTCAATTTCAATATCATCAAACTTAGGAATGAAATCACTTTCGACTTTTTGGTAAGCAATTATTTTTTGATATTTTTCGCCATTTTTTACATGTGTGAATATTTCTCGTTCATTTTGTAGAAATAAATCGCGAACATATTCCGCAACATTCTTAAATTTTGTTAACGTACCTGAATCGACATTGTCTGTTTTTACTACTAGTTTCAATTTATTCTTACCAATAGAGTGAGCCATGCACAAACTCATTATTAACATTTTTTCAAAAAGCTCTACGTGTAGTGATTTTTTTTTATTCTGTTCGCCTCCTCTCCCCTCCGTAAACTCTGATTGATGAAACCCTTCCGAATAAATAGCTTTGTAGAACCATTGCACTTTTGCTTTTTGGAAAGCATTAAATATAGAGTCTCTTAGTTTTTTTTGCTCCGACTTTTCTAGATCCGTTATATGAAACTTCCCTATAGTACTTTTAGAGAAAGGAGATATGCATTGACTAAACATCCGCTCAATATTTATCATGTCTATATCAGTATATAAATAGCCTGCCATGACACCAATTTCACCTTCATACTTCTCATTATTTGTCGCGTATCCTTTCGCACCAGATTCATCTAACACCAATACCATGTGGTCCATTTATTTTTACCTTAAATATGATTATTCACCAAAGTGATTTTGCTGTAAAAAATTAATTATGAGCTTAGTATATCTTCCTAGCTTCCATTAATAGTAAATTATTCAAGTGGTTTCCGATTAAAAACCTTACGCTCTTAATTAGTTATTTTATTATGTGAAAGATAGGAAAGTCTTCTTATAGTGTAATCCGAGATCTAGAATTATGTAATTCGACTGAATAACTATATCTTGCTCCAAGCCGAATTCGGCGTTTTTCAAGTTAATTCTCGCCTTAAGTTTCAAACTTTTCGTTGGCTGAAGTATAAATCAAAACTCTTTAATTCTTGGTACGGTCTTTTGCTGCCAATATGTTAGCCAGTAGGCGGCTAGTAAACTAGCAATTGAAAATAAAAGCATAAATATAGCTTTAAAGATGCTACCTCTAGTCGAATCATAAATTAATAGAGGTATTGCAATGAAAGGGAGTGAACTTGCTATAGCTCGATACAGACCTACTAGAATCGGATAAAGACAAACTGTATTTAGAAATAGCTCAAACAACACTATGCAAAAGAGTTAGTAAATTAAAATAGTATATAAGATGGTCTGGTGGCGTAATCCCTTAGAAAAAGCTAACCGGGCCTTCTACGCCTGAAAAGAGTAAGACTAAAAGGCAGGGAATTGAGCCAAATACAATTGCACAAATAATTTCGTCAAAGAGTAAGTGTGAAGCGGTTTTGTTTTTCGTTGGTTTGCATAATTGTTTTCTATTGTACTTTGAGCTTTAAAGTACAATTCAAAAGAAGAGTAAAAACTTGTTTAGTAGAGTGCCATTAGCTGTCTTCCTATATATCCCCCCCTTTTATACCTTAAAATTATAAAATAATTTAAGGCAAGTATCGTGCGATAAATGTGCGACATATATTTAAAAATACTAATTTAATTGTGCGATAAAGAAGAGAGTTTAATTTATAACGAGTTGAAATAAAGAGGAATTAAATGGTCGGTATGGAGAGATTCGAACTCTCGACCCCTGCCACCCCATGACAGTGCGCTACCAAGCTGCGCCACATACCGATTTTTATGCAATAGTACGTGTATTTTTTTAAAAATCAATAAGCGATTGTTTGTTTGGGTGTTTATTACGCAAGAGACCTAAAAAGGCACTCTTGCGGTGTATTAATTAGCTAGTCTTTATTTAACCACTTTTTGATCGAGTCATACATCTCATCGCGTATTAATGGCTGAGCTTTTTTGTTAGGGTGTAAACTATCGTTTTGCATTAGCTCAGGTTGACCAGCAACATCGAGCATAAAAAAGTTCATTAAATGCGCATTTGTTTCTTCGCTAACGCGCGAGAAAGTGTCTGTAAACATTTTGCTGTAACGCGGACCGTAATTAGGGGGAATGTAAATCTCCATTAAGGCGGTCATCGCATTAGCTGCTTGGCTTTTTTGAATAAGAGACGTTAAGTTAGTTTGCATTTTTTTGACTGGAAAACCACGTAAACCGTCATTAGCACCTAGCTCAATAAGTACATGAGTGGGTTCGTATTGCTCAAGCAATGCATCTAAACGGCGTAGGGCTCCACCAGATGTTTCGCCACTAATACTGGCGTTGATAAGTTCAATGTCGGCTTGTTCGTCATCGTATTTATCTTGTAACAATTTTACCCAGCCTTCTTCTTGTTGAAGTCCGTAGGCTGCGCTTAAACTGTCACCGAGTATTAAAATCGTGTTGTCGGCTGCTGCGCTCAGCGGTTTGATAACTAAAAATAAAATGAATACTAAACGAAGGATTGAATGAGTCATATGTCAGCGCTTTCTCAATTAAATATAATTCAGGTTAATGGTTTGTCTAAAGTAGTCTCTACCTTTGAAGGTGAGCTGCCCATCCTCAGCGACATCAGCTTTAATGTCAAGCATGGCGAGTCTGTTGCTATTGTTGGCACGTCGGGCTCTGGTAAATCAACGTTACTCAGTTTATTAGCAGGGCTGGATACCGCAAGCAGCGGCGAAATATTTTTAGATGGCGAGCCATTACACAATTTAGATGAAGAAGAGCGTGCTGCACTGCGCGCGGCTAAAATTGGATTTGTGTTTCAATCGTTCATGTTAGTACAAAGCTTAACTGCACTAGAAAACGTTATGCTACCAGCAGAACTTGCTGGCGAAAGTGATGCAAAAGAGCAAGCAATTGCTTTGCTTGAAAAAGTAGGCTTGAGCCATCGAATTGATCATTACCCGTCGCAACTCTCTGGCGGTGAACAGCAACGTGTTGCTATTGCGCGAGCATTTATTGGTACACCTAAAATACTGTTTGCTGATGAGCCTTCGGCTAACTTAGACAGCAAAAACGGTAAAATGATTGAGTCGTTATTATTTGATTTAAACACGCAACACGGCACTACGCTTATTTTGGTTACTCACGATGAAGGGCTTGCACAAAAATGTGAGCACATTATTCAAATAGAAGCGGGTTTACTGGTAAAAAGCCAAGTAGAGGACGTTGCTAATGTGGGTTAAGTTAGCGCTTAAGTTGTTTTCGCGAGAATTTCGCCGTGGTGAGTTAACAGTTATAAGCGCAGCTATCGCTCTTGCTGTTTTAACCGTGCTTACACTGTCTATGGTTACTGAGCGAATAGGGCAAAGTATTGCGCAAAAAAGCAGTGCTTTTATTGCAGCAGACCGTGTACTTGCAAGCGATCATGTTCTCGACACTGCTTTTATTACTAAAGCACAGAGCCAAAATTTAAAAACGGCGCAAATGGTGTACTTCGACACTATGTTGTTTGCCGATGATGAAATGCAGTTTAGCTCAGTAAAAGCGGCATCTAATGCGTACCCGTTAAAAGGGCAGTTAAAAGTTAAAGATACCTTAACAGGTGAAACTAAGGTTGCTAATAGCGGACCAACGCCTGGTAATGTGTGGCTAAGTGAATCAGTATTTTACAGTTTAAATATTGATATAGGCGCGCAAGTAGAGCTTGGCGCTGCATTATTTAATGTTTCAAAAGTGATTGTAGAAGAGCCCGATGCGCCATTTAATGTATTTTCGAGCAGCCGCCGCGTGCTTATTAATATTGACGATGTGGCAAAAACCGAAGTTGTGCAGCCAGGTAGTCGTGTTTATTATCGCCAACTTTATGCAGGTAGTGAGGCCGATATAAATAGCTTTTACGAGTGGCTTAAACCACAAATGAAAGAAAACCAACAATGGTACGGCGTTAAAGACCGTCAATCACCTATTTCAAATAGTTTAAACCGTGCAGAGAGCTTTTTATTACTTGCCGGCCTATTAGGTATTATTTTAGCCGCAGTGGCTATAGCCGTTTCAGCAAAACGTTATTGTGAACGACAATACGACCCAGTAGCGATGATGAAAACGCTAGGCGGTAGCCGTTCAATGATCCGCAAAATATACATGCTCCATTTATTGCTTGTATGTGCAATGGCGGTAAGTATTGGGCTGTTAATTGGTTATGGCTTGCAAGAAATAGCAACAAGTTACTTATCAAAAAGTATGGGCACAGAGCTACCTTTAGGTGGCTTTAAACCTTGGCTGGTGGCTATAAGCACTGGCGTAATTTGTGCTGTTATGTTTTCTATTAAACCGTTATTTGATTTATTTGATATTCCACCGCTTAGAGTGCTGCGCCGTAACTTAGGTGACAAGTTGGCAGTAAGTCGTGTGCATTTAGGCATGAGTGCGCTAACTGTGTTTTTATTAATGTGGTTATTTAGTAACAACATAAAAATAACGCTTATTTTGTTTGCCTCAACGCTTGCGCTAATTGGTGTGTTGTTTTTGATATCTAAATTAATATTTGGTGGCGGTCGAAAATTAGGGCTTAAGCCAGGTAACAGTTGGTCGCTTGCAATTGCATCTATTCAAAAGCGTGCAAATGTGAACGCGGTACAGTTAATTAGTTTTTCATTAGCGATTAAATTACTGCTGTTTTTAGTGGTACTTAAAAACGACATGATATCTGATTGGCAGTCGCAACTTCCTGCCGATGCGCCTAATGCGTTTTTAGTTAATATTACGCAAAATGAGCTTGAGCCAATTAATGAGTATTTAGCACAAAAAGATATTCAGGTATCAGAGTTTTATCCCACTATTCGTGGGCGTGTAAATGCGGTAAACGGCGAGTTGGTAGCACGTTCTGTATCGCTGCAAGACAACGAGAAAAAAGACGAAGAAGCACGTGCAGGTATTGGCCGTGAGCTAAACCTTACATGGCTTAAAGATGTGCCTGACCAGAATGAAGTAACACAAGGCACGTGGTTTGGTGAAAATGCGATGGCTGAAGCCTCAGTAGAGGAGTCGATGCTTGAGCGTTTAGATGTTGAGATGGGCGATACGCTTACATTTTTAATTGGTTCGCAGTCATTCGACGCTAAAATTACCAGTGTGCGCAAAGTTAATTGGGCCACGCTTAAACCTAACTTTTTTATTATTTTAAGCCCAGATGTACTTGCAGATTTTCCGGCAACGTATATTTCGTCGGTACGTATAAACCCAGATCAAAAGCGTGATTTTAGCCAGTTATTGCGTACTTACCCTACTATTACAGCGATTGATATTGATAACTTTGTTAAGCAAATACAAACAACTATTTCGCAAGTATCACTCGCCATTGGCTTTGTACTTGCAATTGTTGTGCTGTGTGGCGCGCTTGTACTTATATCGCAAGTGCAAGCTAGTTTAGGTGAGCGTATGCAAGAAATTGTAATACTGCGAACACTTGGCGCTAAAAGCCGATTAATTAAAAATGCGACCTTGTACGAGTTTTTATTACTCGGCGGTTTAGCTGGCTTAGTTGCCGCATTTTTTAGTGATATAGCGCTTTTAATTGTGCAGCAACAAATGTTTGATTTAGCAGGTAAGTTACATCCGCATATATGGGTTATTGGTCCGGTAGCTGGCGGTGTATTTGTGGCTGGTTTAGGCTATTTAATGATTGCCCGAACACTTAAACAAAATACCCAAGGATTAGTGCGTGCCCTAGGGTAAGCTTAAACTAACATGCTCCTTCAAATGCCCACCTAACACGTGGGCATTTTTGTTTTTCTTTGTACTGGTAATTTATACAGTGCTCTGGCATTATTAGCGTAATTTAAAAATAATAACAATGGAGTACTGTTTGGCCATTATTTTAGGGATCGATCCTGGTTCACGTTTGACCGGATATGGCGTTGTTGCCCACCAAGGTTCTAAATTTACATACTTAGGCAGTGGTTGTATTAAGTTAGCCGATCATCCTTTTCCGGTTAGGCTTAAAATGATCTATCAAGGCATTACACAGCTTATTGAGCAGTTTTCACCAGAAACCTTTGCCATTGAAAAAGTATTTATGGCGCATAACCCCGATTCAGCTTTAAAACTAGGCCAAGCTAGAGGCGCCGCGATTGTTGGCGCTGCAATGGCCGACTTACCCGTATTTGAATACTCAGCTAGGCAAATTAAGCAAGCAGTAGTAGGTAACGGTGGCGCTGATAAAACACAAGTGCAGCACATGGTAAAAAATATTTTAAAACTACCCGGTACGCCACAGGCCGATGCAGCTGATGCACTTGCTATTGCGATTTGCCACGCTCACTCAGAACAAAATTTAATTAAACTAGCGGGTAGCGCAAGCAAAACCGTTAGAGGACGTTTAAGGAAATAACTATGATAGGCCGCTTAAATGGTATTTTAGTCGAAAAACAGCCACCAGAAATATTACTCGAAGTAAGTGGTGTCGGTTACGAAGTACAAATGCCAATGACCTGTTTTTACGATTTACCAAAAATTGGTGAAAACGCGATTGTTTACACCCACTTTGTAGTGCGTGAAGATGCTCAATTATTATTTGGTTTTAATAATAAAGTTGAACGCGCCTTGTTTAGAGAGCTATTAAAAGCAAATGGCGTTGGTCCAAAACTTGGCTTAGCTATTTTATCGGGCATGTCGGCAAAGCAATTTGTAAGCTGTGTAAATAACGAAGACTCAACGTCGCTAGTTAAATTACCGGGTGTAGGTAAAAAAACAGCCGAGCGTTTAGTACTCGAAATGAAAGACAGATTAAAAGATTGGGGTAATGATTTATTTACGCCATTTAGCGACAGCGCAGTAATAGAGCCAATGAGCGATGCGACAATCGCTAATAACGCAGCCGATGATGCCGTATCGGCACTGCTTGCATTAGGTTATAAATTGCCACAAGCTCAAAAAGCAGTAAAATCGATAAGCAAACCCGATATGTCTACTGAGGTTCTTATTAGAGAATCTTTAAAATCAATGTTGTGAGTAACCCATGATTGAAGCGGATCGCTTAATTGATGCGACTGAAAAAACAAATGAAGACTCTATAGATCGTGCAATAAGACCAAAACTTTTAGCCGACTACAGAGGCCAGCCTCATGTTAAGCAGCAAATGGAAATTTTTATTGAAGCTGCCCGAACCCGTGGTGAAGCGCTCGATCATTTATTAATATTTGGCCCACCAGGGCTTGGTAAAACCACGCTTGCAAATATTGTAGCCAACGAATTACACGTAAGTATTAAAACAACATCCGGCCCTGTACTTGAAAAAGCAGGCGATTTAGCTGCGTTACTTACTAATTTAGAAGAAGGCGATGTACTGTTTATTGATGAAATACACAGGCTAAGCCCGCAAGTTGAAGAAATACTGTATCCAGCAATGGAAGACTACCAGCTTGATATAATGATTGGTGAAGGCCCAGCTGCGCGTTCTATTAAATTAGACTTACCTGCATTTACACTTATTGGTGCCACTACGCGAGCAGGCTCGCTAACATCGCCACTGCGTGATCGTTTTGGTATTGTGCAGCGATTAGAGTTTTATTCTGTAGAAGATTTGTCGCACATAGTAGGACGCTCTGCACATTATCTTGGTTTAGAAATGTGTGATGATGGCGCAACCGAAATTGCACAACGTTCACGTGGTACACCACGTATTGCAAACCGTTTATTACGCCGTGTACGCGATTACACACAGGTAAAATCTGACGGTACAGTAAATGCCGAAGTAGCTAAGCAAGCGCTTGATATGATTGACGTAGATAAAAGTGGTTTTGATTATATGGATCGCAAATATTTACTCGCCATAATTGAAAAATTCATGGGCGGCCCAGTAGGGCTCGACAATGTAGCTGCAGCTATTGGTGAAGAGCGTGAAACAATAGAAGATGTAATAGAGCCGTTTTTAATTCAGCAAGGATTTATTCAGCGTACTCCGCGTGGTCGAATAGTGTCTGACAGTGCATATCATCACTTTGGTTTACTTCCTAAAAAAGACTAGCCTCATCATATACATTACTTGCTGTGGTTTATTGCGCAGCAGGTAATTGACTTAGTATCCCTTTCTTTCAAATATTTATACGGTTGGTATTTTACCCAAAACCTCAGCACACTGTTGCAAATGTTATTTCAAAATACTTATACGCTTTATAGTTAACTGTTAATTCACAGGGCGTTAAGACTCGCGAAGCTATCCTGCGTACCATTCAAACTAGTAACCGAATTACTTATTGTAAAATAGGTAGGGCCATTATTAGTTTATAAATAATACCAATCTGCTTATATATGGGGTCTACTTAACGTTAAGAAAATTACGCTAGAACTAGGCAAAAGTTTTTGTATCTAGTTGTTCTAAATAAAAAATTTTTAACGACGTTATAGTGCAATTTAATTCGTTAAATTGATCAAAGATTTATGCAGGTTGGTATAAAATATGTAGCGCACCAAATTGCAGGCAAAAAAAAGCCCGCAAAAAATGCGGGCAAACAACAAGTTGAAGGAAGTAATCCAGGGAACTACGTTTTACTGAATTTGGTTTTATCCAGAAAGAGTAAAACAATGTAATACGATAAAATATCCTATTACTAAGAACTTGGCTTAATGAAACTATCTCATTCGGTGCGCTAGTTCGGTATGGGAGAATAATACGTAAGATCATCTTTTTGTTCAAACTAGAAAATTTGTATTTTCAGATTAGAAAAACTAATTCGGTGAATTTTATTGTTGTTTGAATCTTGCGCGTTAATTAATCGTTAAATTTATAAGTTAATGAAATTTCTAGCTTAAGTAATTTCTTTTGATGTGGCTCGGTATTAGTTTTACTGTTACGTGAAGGTAAGGCTTATAGGTTTTGAGTGTTTATGCTCTTATTTTGAATAAACGGCGCATTTTATGACGTTTTACTTATATATTTACGCATATTTATAATTAGCGAGTTTATTTAAAAGATTAAATAAAATACTGAGGCAAAGGGAAATGCCAACTAAAGCTGTTTTTTAACGTTTTTTGTTGCCTATTCATAGCAATACCGTTGTCAGCTTGAAATGGACTAGATACACTAGATGCAACTTTTGACCGTATAAACGGTCATATTTACACAAATTAACCAATTTGCCGTATTTTGAAATTACTTAGGAGTTTAACGTGGGATCAGGGCTTAATTTTTTAGACCTAATTTTAGAAGCAAGCTTGCTTGTTCAGTTAGTGATGTTAGGGCTAGTTGCCATGTCTGTAATGTCGTGGACAATTATATTTCAGCGTAAAAAAGCAATATCAGATGCACTATCAAATGCTAAGAAATTTGAGCAAAAGTTTTGGTCTGGTATTGATCTAAGTAAATTGTATAACGAAATATCGTCACGCAGCGGTCAGTCTCAAGGTATTGAAGCCTTATTTACTTCAGGCTTTAAAGAGTTTGCTCGTCATAAAAAGAATACATTTCAAAGTGCGAGTATTGTTATGGAAGGGACGCATCGTTCTATGCGTGTTGCGCTTTCTCGTGAAATTGAAAAAATTGAATCTAGCTTATCGTTTTTAGCAACGGTAGGTTCTATTAGTCCGTACATCGGTTTGTTTGGTACAGTGTGGGGTATTATGAATGCCTTTATTGCACTAGGTGAAGTTAAGCAAGCTACATTACAAATGGTAGCACCCGGTATAGCAGAGGCACTTATTGCGACTGCTATGGGTTTATTCGCGGCAATTCCGGCCGTTATTGCTTATAACCGCTTTTCAAACAGTGTTGAAAAGCTTGAGTCTCACTATATTAACTTTATGGAAGAGTTTGCTAATATTTTACACCGTCAAGCAGCTACACAAATAGAGGCACAAGCGAATGTATCAGCGTAAAAAGCGCCGTCCGGTCGCAGAAATTAATGTAGTACCTTACATTGATGTAATGTTGGTATTACTTATTATATTTATGGCAACAGCACCGCTTATTACACACGGTGTAAAAGTTGATTTACCTAAAATGGAAGAGTCTGATTTAGTTGATACTAAAGATACTCCGCCCATTATTGCTTCAATTGATGCAGAGGGTAAATATTATGTAAGCGTAGGTACTGATCCTGAAGAGCCTATGGAAGCACTTGATGTTGCTGCGGTTATAAAATTACAGCTAATGAAAAACCCTGACGTGCCAGTTATGATTAAAGGCTCGGGTAAGGTGTCGTATCAAGAAGTATTATTACTAATGGATTTTTTGAAAAATGCAGGCGTACCATCAGTAGGATTAATGACTGAATCCTTTGAGGGGAAGTAGCTGTATGAATAGTTCAGTAGTAAAATCGATAGTACTTCATTTAGGAATTGGTGGTTTTTTGTATGCGTCTGCAAACATTCATCCGCCAGCACCTAAAGTAATGGAAGTAACGCTTAATTCTGCTATACCTACGCCAGATAAAGCAGTATCAGCCGTTACAGTTGATCAAAAACAAGTTGAGCAAAAAATTGCTGAACTTCAAAAGAAAGAAAAAGATAAAAAAAGTGCTGAAGACAAACGTATCCGCGATTTAGAACGCAGAGCGGTCAATGCACGTAAGCAACGCGAATCTGAATCTAGGCATATTAAAAAGCTAGAGCAAGAACGTAAAGCTAAAGAAAAAGAAACAGCCGAGGCGCAAGCACAAGCTAAAAAAGCACGTGCTATTGAGCAAAAAGAGCGCGCTAAAGCTAAACAAGCTGAAAAGCAAAAGCAAGAAGCTGAGAGTGCAGCAAAAGCTGCTGCTGATAAGCGTAAAACCGAAGAAGACGCACTTAAAAAAGCAGAAGCTGAACGTAAAAAACGTGAAGAAGAAGCAAAAGAGCGTGCAGCCGAGGCAGAACGTAAACGCCAGCAAGCAATGCAAGAGCAAATGTTACAAGAGCAACTTGCCAAAGAGCAGGCTGCCCGTAGTAAAATACGTCAACAACAAGTGGTAAGCGAAGTTGATAAGTACCGTGCATTAATTATGGCGCGTATTCAGCAAAACTTATTGATTGATGAAAAAATGAAAAACCAACAGTGCCGAGTAAATATTCGTTTAGGTTTTAATGGTTTAGTAACGCAAGTTAAATCATTAGGTGGCGATAAGTTGGTATGTGAAGCTGCATTAAGAGCAGTGCGCATGGCCGACACATTACCGGTATCTAAAGATAAAGACGTATTCGAACAACTTAAGAATATTAATTTAACAATCAAGCCAGAATTTTAAAGGAATGATATGTTCAACAAAATAAAAATAGCCTGTTTAGTTTTACTGTTTGGGTTTGTGGGTGTTGCTAATGCAGCACTTGAAATTGTAATAACTGAGGGTGTAGACGGTGCAAGGCCCATTGCTATAGTACCTTTTAAGTACCAAGGTGTTGGCCCAATCCCTGAAAAATTAAGCAGTGTTATTGCTGCCGATTTAATGCGCAGTGGTAAATTTAAACCTGTAGATGTAGCGCAGATGCCACAACAGCCAACCAAAGATAGCGAAATTGATTACGCATCTTGGGTTAATAAAGGTGTGGAAGCGATATTAGTGGGCGAAGTTGAGCAGCAAACTGATGGGCGTTACTTAGTGCGTTATGAGTTAGTTGACGTGATCCGCGGCCAAATTACCGGTGGCAATACACAAATGATGAGTAATGGTAAGCTAGTTAAAAGCCAAGATCATATTTTGGAAGCGCGTGAAAGTGTTATTGGTGAAAGTGGTTTTCGCCGTTACTCTCATCGAATCAGTGACGTTATTTATGAAAGATTGACTGGTGAAAAAGGCGCATTTTTAACTAAAATTGCCTATGTAATAGTACGTGATAATGACCCTAAGCCTTATCAACTCGTTGTTGCAGACTATGATGGATTTAATGAGCAAGTATTACTTCGCTCAAAAGAGCCTTTAATGTCGCCAGCGTGGTCACCAGATGGTACTAAATTAGCGTATGTAACGTTTGAAAACCGTCAAAGCCAAATTTACATTCAAGATATATACACAGGTAAGCGCGAAATAATAGCAAGCTACCGTGGTATTAACGGTGCACCGCAGTTTTCGCCAGATGGTAAAAAGCTATTATTAGTGCTTTCTAAGGACAAGACGGGTGCAACAGAAATTTACTTGCTTGACCTAGCTACACGTAAAGAAACACGCTTAACAAATCACCGTAGCATAGATACTGAGCCATCTTGGCACCCTAATGGTCAAGATATTGTGTTTACATCTGAAAGGGGTGGTAATGCTCAGATTTATAAGTTAAATTTAAAAACTGGTAGGTCACAGCGACTCACCTTTGATGGTGATATGAATCTTGCTGGTTCAATAACACCAGATGGAAAAGAATTAGTGATGGTTAACCGTACCAACGGGCAGTACCATCTTGCTAAGAAAGAGCTGGCTACAGGCGCGTTCCAAGTATTAACGAGAACACGCCTAGATGAATCACCGAGCATAGCGCCAAATGGTTCGATGATTATATATAGCACGCTTCATAATAATAAACAGGTACTTGCGCTAGTATCGATGGACGGCCGCTTTAAGGCACGGTTACCTGTGCTAGACGGACAAGTAAAGGCACCAGCTTGGTCGCCATACTTACAGTAATATTACTGGTTTACTCAAAATAGGAATCTACTCAATGAAACTTAACAAAATACTTAAAGGCCTGCTAATTGCTGTGCCAGTAATGACATTAGCAGCTTGTAGCTCATCTTCAGATATTGATGAAGGTGCTGCAAACCAATCAAATCAAGGCGTTGTTGAGCAATCAACTAACACTGATACGGTTGAAGTTGCTACAATTTCTCCTGAGCAACAAGCAGAAGAGCAACTTCGTCAAAAGTACGAAGCACTTCGTCAAGAGCAAGTAATCTACTTTGATTTTGATACTGCGACAGTTGAAAGCAAGTACGCAGACTTACTTCGTGCACATGCTGAGTTTTTAGTTCAAAACTCATCAGTTAAAGTACTAATTGAAGGCCATGCAGATGAGCGCGGTACTCCAGAGTACAATATTGCACTAGGTGAGCACCGTGGCCAAGCAGTTGAAAAATACTTATTAAGCTTAGGTGTTTCAGCTAGCCAAATGTCAGTGGTAAGCTACGGTGAAGAGAAGCCAATGGTTAAGTCTCGCACTGAATCAGCTTTCGCTAAAAACCGCCGTGCGGTACTAGTTTACTAAGATAAGAGATATTATGAAGCCGAAAATTATTTTGGCAGCCATGATATTGAGCGGGAGCACCCAGTTAATGGCTGCTCCCGCTCCTGTTTCAGAAGCTGCGAGTTCACAATCAAGTATTGAAAAGCGATTAGCGTCGCTTGAGAATATGATGCAACAGCGTAACTTTTTGCAAGTAGAGTTACAGCAACAGCTTAACTTGTTACAAGACGAAGTAAGCCAAATTCGAGGTGTAACCGAAGAGCAAAGCTACAAGCTTGAAAAAGTACTGCAGCGTCAGCGTGAGTTGTATCAAGAAATTGAAAACCGCGTGAGCCAGGCTTATACACAGCCAGCAGCAGCTCCCGCAACTGATTACACGCAACAAAGCAATGCACAGACCTATAGCAGTGACTTATCTGAAAATGAAGCCTATGAGCGCGCTGTCGCGTTAATAATGAAAGATAAACGCTATGACCAAGCGATTCCTGAATTTCAAACGTTTTTAACTACCTACCCAAACTCTGTCTATGCGTCTAATGCGCATTATTGGTTAGGGCAGTTGCTTACTATTAAAAATGATGGTGTAAAAGCAGTAGAGCACTTTAAAGTCGTTGTGAACGAATTTCCAAATTCTAATAAACGCCCAGATGCGATGCTAAAGTTAGGCACACTTTTACAAGATCAAGGTTCAGCGGCGCAAGCGCAAAAAATATTGAGCGATCTTATCAATCAATACCCAAGTACAACCGCTGCAAAACTAGCAACTGATCGTTTAGGAAACTAAAGTTCACTAGCGATTAAATTTCTAGTTAGGGCGAGCAAACTACATGGAAACTCTCGAAGAATCTTGGATTTGCATGTAGTTTGAGCACAAACGGTTTAATTTTGTGCATCTAGACATAAAAACTTAAAAAAAGAGACAATTTCGGTTGCACTCATTTTATAAATAAGTATTATAAGCGCCCGCAGCAAACGAATGGTTACCCCACTCGAAATGCGACAAAAAGAGCGGGTTATTAGCTCAGTTGGTAGAGCAGTTGACTTTTAATCAATTGGTCGATGGTTCAAATCCATCATAACCCACCATTCTTTGAATGGTCTTTTATCGGCGGATTTACGTAGAATACTAAGTTGTTATAAAACGCAACGTCAGAGCGGGTCATTAGCTCAGTTGGTAGAGCAGTTGACTTTTAATCAATTGGTCGATGGTTCAAATCCATCATGACCCACCATTCTTTATTCCTTGTGAATAGTGTGTGGCATCAATCGGCGGATTTACGCAGGCTTTAACTTAGAAATAAGTTAGCAACTGGAACGGGTTATTAGCTCAGTTGGTAGAGCAGTTGACTTTTAATCAATTGGTCGATGGTTCAAATCCATCATAACCCACCATTCTTTATTCCTTTGAATAGTGATTGGTTCCAATCGACGGATTTACGTAAAGTAGTAAGTTGCATTTAAAACGCAACAATAGAGCGGGTTATTAGCTCAGTTGGTAGAGCAGTTGACTTTTAATCAATTGGTCGATGGTTCAAATCCATCATAACCCACCATTCTTTATTCCTTGTGAATAGTGTGTGGCATCAATCGGCGGATTTACGCAGGCTTTAACTTAGAAATAAGTTAGCAACTGGAACGGGTTATTAGCTCAGTTGGTAGAGCAGTTGACTTTTAATCAATTGGTCGATGGTTCAAATCCATCATAACCCACCATTCTTTATTCCTTGTGAATAGTGTTTGGCATCAATCGGCGGATTTACGTAAGCTTCATTCATAATTGAATAAGTGCATAGAGCGGGTTATTAGCTCAGTTGGTAGAGCAGTTGACTTTTAATCAATTGGTCGATGGTTCAAATCCATCATAACCCACCATTCTATGAGTAGTTTTAATCGGCGGATTTACGTAAGTTTATTCAAAATGAATAAGCGCATGAGCGGGTCATTAGCTCAGTTGGTAGAGCAGTTGACTTTTAATCAATTGGTCGATGGTTCAAATCCATCATGACCCACCATTCTCTAATACTTTCCTTTATATTCTTTTTTAAATTCCCATTCTATTTTTTATAAACAGCTTAACTAGTTTGCTGTTATTTATGTTTATATTCTCGTATAATTCGCCCTAATTAATGCACTGTAGATAAGTGGTCGAGAACATGAGTCTAGCTCAAACTATTATGCCTGAAGGTTATATTTTCCCCCCTAAGCCAGCACCGTTAACAAATGACGAGCAAGGCGAATATAAAGCGCGTATAAAACAATTACTAAAAGATAAAAATGCAGTACTTGTTGCACATTATTATACCGATCCTGAAATTCAAGCACTTGCAGAAGAAACCGGCGGCTGCGTTGCCGATTCGCTAGAAATGGCACGTTTTGGTGCACGTCACGATGCAGATATGATCATCGTCGCGGGCGTGAAATTTATGGGCGAAACAGCCAAAATTTTAACGCCAAATAAAACGGTTGTAATGCCAACGCTTGAAGCGACGTGTTCGCTAGATATTGGTTGCCCGATAGACGAGTTCTCAGCGTTTTGTGATGAGCACCCTGACCGTAAAGTGGTTGTGTATGCAAACACCTCTACGGCTGTTAAAGCACGTGCAGATTGGATTGTAACCTCATCATGTGCACTTGAAATAGTAGAGCACCTTGATGAGCAAGGCGAAAAAATCATTTGGGGCCCAGATAAGCACCTTGGTAGTTATATTCAAAAAAATACCGGTGCTGATATGCTTATGTGGAATGGTGCATGTATCGTACATGACGAATTTAAAACTAAAGCCTTAAAAGATATGAAGGCGCTACACCCAGATGCAGGCGTATTAGTTCATCCTGAGTCACCAGCAGAAATTGTTGCACTTGCCGATTCGGTTGGATCTACGAGCCAATTAATTAAAGCAGCGCAAACAATGGACAATAAAAAGTTTATTGTAGCAACCGATCGCGGCATCTTTTATAAAATGCAGCAACTATGTCCAGATAAAGAGTTTTTTGCGGCTCCAACGGCAGGTGAGGGCGCTTCATGTAAAAGTTGCGCACATTGCCCTTGGATGGCAATGAATGGCTTAAAAGCGATTGAGGAAGCCCTCATAAGCCCTAAAGGTAAAGAAGTATTCGTTGATATGGGTTTACGCGAAGGCGCACTTAAGTCGCTTAATCGCATGCTTGAATTTACTGCGAGCATGGCTAAGTAATTTTAAAAGTATAAATTAAAACGGTTAGGTCTTAGATTTAGCCGTTTTTTGTGCCTATAGATAAGCTATTGCTTGATAAGTAAGCATTTAAAGGCTCATATTTAAAAATGCCTTGCACCTTAAGGGTCTATTTCATACTATAGCGCGCTGTTGCATTACACAATTGCAGCACTGTGGAGGGATGGCTGAGTGGCTGAAGGCGCACGCCTGGAAAGTGTGTTTAGGTTTATCCCTAACGAGGGTTCGAATCCCTCTCCCTCCACCATCATTCTTAGAACCCAGTTACTAATATCGAAAGGTATTAGTAACTGGGTTTTTTAATGCCTTCGCAATGACTAACTATTAACTAAATAGAGTGTTGATAACATGCCGACAAGCTCATGTTTTTCAATTGGCTTAGAAACGTAACCATCAAATAACTGCCTGTATATTTCTTTTTGCTCTGTAAAAACATTAGCGGTTAATGCGATAACAATTTGTTCGCTATTAAGCGCCTTAATTTTTTTACATGCCTGAAGACCATCCATTTTAGGCATTTGAATGTCCATAAAAATAATGTCTGGCTTGTGTGACTCGTATAATGAGATTGCTTCTAAACCATTGTTGGCAATAATAATGGTGGCTTTTGTAGGCTCAAGCATCGCAGAGGCAACAAGCTGATTTATTTTATTATCTTCAGCTAATAAAATAGTTTTTCCAGATAGGTCAGGAAGCTCAACATTTTTTGTTATTAATGTGCTTTCATCAATCTGTGCTTGTTTTAATGGTAAGTACACATAAAACTGACTACCTGAATCTAATTGGCTTGTTACTTTAATTTCGCCATTCATTAAACCTATTAATGATTTAGTAATAGGTAAGCCAAGACCTGTACCGCCATATTCACGCGTAGTTGATTGCTCTGCTTGTTCAAAGCGCTCAAACAATCGCTCTATAGCCTGCTCAGAAATTCCAATTCCGGTGTCTGATATACAACAACATATTTTGTTTTCGTCGGTTAGCCTAAACGTTACTGTAACGCCACCCTGCGACGTAAACTTAATCGCATTAGATATTAGGTTTAAAAATATCTGTCTGAGTCTAACGGGGTCGCCCACCCAGTACTTATGCTCAATATTAATTATAAATTTAAGGTATATATTTTTATCACTGGCTTGCAGGCCAAGATCAGACTCTAAGTGGTGAATAAGTTCAAAAAGGTCGAATGATTTATATTCTAATGAAAGCTTCCCAGCTTCAATTTTAGAAAAGTCGAGGATATCATTAATAATAGTGGTGAGTGAGCGGGTCGAATAAAGTGATTTTTTTAAATACTCTTTTGATTTTTCATTCAATGGCTGCTCTTGCAGTAACTGTAATGTACCTAGTATGCCGTTCATAGGTGTGCGTATTTCGTGACTCATATTTGCTAAAAATTCAGATTTAGCTTGTGATGCTTGTTCAGCTAATTCTTTAGCATGTCCGAGAGCTTGTTCGTGATTAATTTGTTCGGTCAAATCGTATGCTACACCCAAATAGCCAACAATTTCATTTTCGTTATTTAATAAAGAGGTAACACTTATATTAACTTGTATGTGCTCGCCTGTAGAAGAAATGTATGTCCACTGATTGATATCAGGCTCTGTAGCAGTTGCTTTTAAGATAAACACTTCAAAACCAGGGAAAACAGGTTCATTTAACTCTGCACTAAGCTGTTTGGCTTTTTTTATAATTTCTTCTTTTAAATGAAAAATACCCGGATTTTCAATTCCAATAACGTCTTGCGCTTTATAGCCTAATAACTTTTCAGAGGCGGGATTAAACAAAGTAATTAAGCCATTTATGTCGGTCGCAATAATAGAGTAACTGGCACTGTTTAAAATACTTTGTTGAAGCATACTTATATCGGCAATTTCTTTAGTACGTAATTTTACTTCTTTTTCTAATTTTAAATTTGTTTGCTGCAGCATATGCTTATTTTGTTTAGCTTTGATAATTCTTCGCTGTGTTCTTTGTGCTCTACGGTAAAAAAACAGCTGAATTATTAAAGTTATAAACATACAAATAAGGGTATAAAAAACACCATTGACAATAGCTTGATATTTACTCGGTAAGTGTAGTGATTCAATAAATGTGTCTGAAGCACTAAGTGTGATTTCCCATGTTCTTCCCATCACTTTAATTACTTTATTTAACTGATAATCAGCCGAGTTGCTTTTAATGCCGTAGCTAAAAAAGTCAGTTTTAACGTTGTTACCTATGTCGCTAATGACTAGCTTATTTTCATCAGCTTGGGAAAGAGAGTCTAAAATATTGTCTATTAATAAAGGGGAGTAAGTCCATCCAATTAATTGCTCTAAACGCTGGATTTTATCAGTTGGAATAATAATATTTTTATAAACTGGTAGTAAAATTAAAAAGCCTTGTTTCGATTTGTTATCCGCTTGGATTAACGTAATAGGCGCCGATAATTGAACTTGGTTATTAATTGCAGAATTTAATGCTGCTTTTTTACGTGTACTTTCCGATGCAATATCGAGTCCTAGAGCCCGTGAATTACTTTGCTCAGGAAATATATACTGAATAATAAAGTGCTCATCACTTTCGTTAGCTAGTTTATTTAGTTTGAATATTTGGTTAGGTCGATCGGATTTTGCAGTTTTTAAGAATTGAGCTAAGTTTTCGGCATTCACTTTTCTTATAAAACCGATACCATTTGCTCCAGGGAATTCTTGGGCGTAGTTGCGACTGTTAGAGTAATTAGAAATTGTTTGGTAGCTTAAATTATTAACGCCAATGCCGTGTATAAATCCTTTTAAACCGTATAGCCCATATTTATATAAGGCGAATCTGCTAGTAACGCCTGTTGAGAGTGAAGAAAGGCGGTTGTTGAGGGCTTCATTTATTTTGTTATTAACAGCATCTTGATGTGCAGCGTGGGCAAAGTAAGTTAATACAATACCACTGATGAAAAAAATAGCATGAGTAAGCACCGAGATTAATAACCTTTTACTAACCGGTCGTCCTGAAAACATTAACTCATCCTTTATTATTAATATACTGACAGTATATCTGTTTTATCATCGAAATAAATATAGCACTTATTATTCAGGATACAACTTTGTTATTAATTAGAATATATATATTTTATAAAGGTTTAGAGTGGATGTAATATAAAAAGTTGATTTTACTCACCAAGATAAGACGAACATGTATATAAATATAATAATTTTTATGTTTTTTGCTACTTTATAGCGAACAACAAAAGTATTAGCTAAAGGTGCTGATTTTTATATTTATCGATTTTTTAGTGAATATTAGGTGCTCAAAAAACAACGGATAGCTTTTAGTTTTTGCTTATAACTTTACTTTGGTAAGTTTAAATAAAGTAAAATTTAACCAATATTATGACGCTTTTAAAGGGAACTACCGCTATAGGTACGAGCGAGCAAGAGACGATGCTCACCTTACTTTTATAATTCATCCGAAACAAAACAAACACTTAATATTTTATAATATAGAAATTAAAACATTATAAATTTATATTGTTCTATATTTACTAGCATGAAAGAAAACGTGATTACTTAAAATGTAATTACCTTATGACATGTTTGCCGTGTAGGTCGAAAAAATACACGCTGCTATGCACTGCACAGTGAAAACTTAAAAAAACAAGGTAACGGAGATAACTATGGCTCACCGAGTATCTAAATTACTTGCGGCAACAGGCGCAGTATTAACATGTATTTCTATTCCTTCGTATGCCGCTCTTAATGGGCTGACAGAACAAGATGAATTTAATATAAAACTTAGATCAATTTATTTTGACCGTGACTACGATAACGACGCAAGTGACGATTCAACTTTTGCTCAAGGTATAGAGCTCAATTACACATCGGGTTATATAAACGATTTAGTGAGTGTGGGTGTATCGACTTACACCGTGATGGATATTAATTCTACGGGTTCAGCCGCAGGTAATATTTTACCAGCGGGTAATGAGAGCGGTGGAGTTGACGATAGCTTTTCTAAATTTGGTCAATATTTTTTAGATTTTAAATTGGGCAACAACGGTCACGTTAAAGTGGGCGGGCAAAAAACCAAAAGTATGTTGCTTAAAAGCTCTGGGAGCCGGGCTATTCCTAATACTTTTAGAGGTGTTTTTGGTGATTACAAAATTGGCAACACTAAATTATACGGTTACGTTTACGACAAATGGAGCCGTCGACACGATGATAGATGGGAAGACTTTTCTACCGATCAATCGGCAACAGGCGCCATTAACGTAATTTGGGGCGTAGGTGCTACGCATAAAAAAGACAATCTAATATTAGAGGCTGAATATTTAAATTCTCACAATTATCTAAGTAAAATGGGATTAAAAATCAGTTACGACATTAAACTTGAGCAAAGTAAGTTAACCCTTTCAACTGGCATATTTACCTCACAAGATGATGGTGATTTATTTGTAACAGGCGCAGAGGGCGGCGATTTAGATGATGAAGATGCAACTGGCGCTTTAACAGGTTTAACTAAAAGTGAAAACGATGGATTTGCCTATTACTTAGATGCTGATTGGAAAAAAGATATTTGGAGTGTAGGTGCGGTATTTACTAAAGTAAGTGATGCTTGGATTGAAGATAATTTCAGTGGCGACCATGGTACAAACCCATTTCCAACTCGCTCATTGATTGGTGCCGATTTAACAAATCAAAACGAGGTAACGTGGCAGGCACGTTTTGGTATTGATTTAAAAGCAGTATCGCCAGGTTTAACAACAAAGTTTTACTACACAAGCGGTAGCGATGCTGAAAACTCTGCGCTGGGTAAGTTAGCTGGCACAGCTGACGAAAAATATTGGGCTGTAGATACGCGCTATAAAGTTGAGAAAATAAAAGGCTTAAGTTTGCGCTGGTTATTTGTAGATTATACAACCGAAAAGTTAGGCAGTGTTGATGGTGTTAAAGGCGACAGAGCCGACCACCGAGTTTATGTAGATTACACTATTAAATTTTAAAATGACGTTTAATAATCCAATGCAAATTATACATTGGTTTTATTTCCTTTTTTAATTACCTTTATGATAAAACTAACAAATAAATAATAAAAATAAAGCTAATATATGTTTTCTCTTCAACAGTGGCAATCACAGGGTCAATTTACTCAAATTAGTGGCCATCAAATTTTTACTAAAACAGCTGGCGATATAAGTAAGCCTGCGCTGCTTTTGATACATGGCTTTCCAAGTGCTAGCTGGGATTGGGAAGGTATGTGGCAAACGCTTAGTGAACATTATTTTGTAATTACGCTCGATATGCTAGGTTTTGGTTTGTCAGATAAACCAATAAACGCTACTTATAAAATTACCGAACAAGCCGACTTATATACTCAATTTTTAAAAACGTTAAATATTAATGACGTACATATTTTAGCTCATGACTATGGCGATACAGTGGCTCAAGAGTTATTAGCAAGGCAAGTACATAATCAAAGTGCCATAACGATCAATAGTGTTTGCTTTTTAAATGGTGGACTGTTTCCAGAAGTGCACAAACCATTATTTATACAAAAGCTTTTACTTTCAAAGCTAGGTTGGATAGTGCCAAAATTAATGAATAAACAAAAATTTGGCAATAATCTACTTACTATTTTTGGTAAGAGTACACCGCCTTCAAAACAAGTGGTAGACACACTTTGGGAGCTGCTAATTTATAAAGATGGCTTAGCCGTAATGCCCAAACTCATTAGTTATATAAAGCAGAGGCAGCAAAACCGAGAACGCTGGGTTGGTGCCATCATAAATAGCAATATACCACTTACGTTTATAGCAGGCGCAGAAGACCCCATCTCTGGTAAGTACATGATTGAGCATTATAAAAAGCTTATTCCCAATGCGCGCGTACAAGAGTTTGTAGAGCTTGGGCATTATCCGCAAGTAGAAAATCCAGATGCAATTACGCAGGCTTATTTGAATTTTAGATATTGCAAATGAAAACGCGGCTACTAAATTAAGTGCCGCGTTTATAAATTTTAGAACTCTGAGTATTTGGTCTCTGAGCCTTAATATTTTTGCTTTGGCGCTTTTAATTGTTTTTCAAACTCATCTGAAAACAATATCGTGCCATCATCTTCCTCTGTAGGGAAGGCAGCAATAAGTAAGTCATCTTCCTCAAGACCCGGTGTCCAGCGACTAAACCAGTCAGCAAGTGGGATTGCTTTAGCGCTGCAGCCAGCCCATTCGCCAGTTGCCCATGCTTCTGCAAATTCACGAGTTGGCCAAACTGGCACACAGTCGTCATCTTCGTTGGCAAGCATAACGCAGCCATCATCATCGTTTAAAATCCATACTTGCTTGAACTGTTGTACGGTTTCGAACATATAGGCTAGGCGTTTTTTTGCTCCAAGTCCTAAAATTACTGCGTGTTCTTCGCTTAAATTTGGCGTTGTCATAATTAGCTCACTCTTAATTACTATTGATATTAATATATCTAAATTATATGCACACAAGTATATCGAGTTATATGACAGAGTGTTGAAAAGTTGCTATTTAATTTCAGCAATGCAGATCTAATTTGTAGATTGATCAGTATAATTTCTCACTAATTTGAGCGATCATTCAAAAATAAACTTGAATGTTTGCAAAAAGGCCACATTGTAGTAAGCATATACTTAATGAAGGATTGAAAAATGACAACTGATCTACTTGCTCCGTTTAAATTAAATAACACGATTGAGCTTAAAAACCGCGTACTTATGGCGCCACTAACACGATGCATGGCTGATGATAACTTAGTGCCAACACAAGATATGGTTGAATATTATGCTCGCCGTGCCGAAACCGGTTTAATTATTAGCGAAGCAACTATTATTCGTCCAGACGGACAAGGTTACCCAAATACTCCGGGTTTATTTACCAGCGAGCAAATTCAAGGTTGGAAAAAAGTAACTGACGCTGTGCACGCTAATGGCGGCAAAATGTTTGCACAACTTTGGCATGTTGGCCGTGTTGCACACCCTCACTTTTTTGATGGCGATGTACTTGCTCCATCGGCAATTGGCGTTGAAGGTTCTGTTCCTCGTATGCGTGAGCTTACATACATAACACCAAAAGCAGCCACTACTGATGATATTAAAAGTCTAGTTGCTGATTTCGCAAAAGCTGCTGAAAACGCAATTGAAGCGGGTTTTGATGGGGTAGAGATTCACGGTGCTAACGGTTATTTAGTTGACCAATTTTTACATTACGCTGCAAATACACGCAGCGACGAGTACGGGCAAACGCCTGAAAATATGTCGCGTTTTGCACTAGAAGTAACCGATGCGGTTATTGCAGCTGTAGGCAGTGATCGTACTGCACTTAGATTAACACCGGGTGCTTACTTTAATATGAGCGAAGATAGCCGCGATAAAGCGGTATTTGATTACTTATTAACAGAACTTGAAAGCAGAGAATTAGCGTACTTACACGGCGGTATTTTTGACGACAGCATGCGCTTTGACTCGCTTGAAGGCAAAAGCATCTCTGAATTTTTACGTGCAGGCTACAAAGGTACATTAGTAGGCGTAGGTAGTTATAGTTTTGAGTCAGCAAAAGAGGCTATTAACGATGCTAAGTTTGACTTAATCGCTATTGGTCGCCCACTTATTGCAAACCCAGATTACATTAGCAAAATTGCAAACGGTGAAGAGTTAGTACCATACAGCGATGAAATGCTAGCTGAATTGAAATAAATTACTATTTGTAATAAGTTCTAGAAAATAATTAAGACACCCAAAGTTAAACCTTTGGGTGTCTTTTTTTGTACATATTCCCGCCATAAATCTTCCATATTTGTTTAATTTTTATGTAAATAAAGTTCATCCTCGTTGTCATATTTAAAATTCATACTGTCCGCGTTTTCATATTTCATAATTAAAATCAAACGGGACAACAATGTACGCTTTAAAAAACAAATCGCTTTTGAGCATGGCAATTGCCATGGCGGTATCAACATCTACTTATGCTAACGACAACACCATAGAAGAAGTAACCGTGGTTGCTAAACCAACCAGCTACGCTAACAATGTTATTGAGCCTGCAATGCTTGAGCAACAAAGTTCGGTATCGAGCATATTATCGGTTATTGATAACTTACCAGGTATTAGCATAAATGAAGGTGATGCATTTGGTGGCGACGATTGGTCTACTACAATCACCATGCGTGGTTTTAGTATTGATGGGAACCAACAACAATTAGGTATGACCGTTGATGGCATTCCCAATGGTGGCTCTAATTATGGCGGTGGTGCTAAAGCTAACCGTTACCTAGATAGCGAAAACCTGGCAACGGTTGAAGTTGGTCAAGGTACGTCTGATATTAAGTCGGCTTCACTTGAAGCACTAGGCGGGACATTTAACTTTGTAAGTAAAGACCCAAGCCTTGAAAAAGGCACTACCTTTGCTTATACCTCAGGCAGCCACGATGCCACGCGTTATTACTTTAGACACGAAACAGGCACTGTTTTTGATAACACACAAGCGTACGTAAGTTACTCGCAAACAGATACAAGCCGCTGGATTGGTTCTGGCAGTAATGGGGGTAAAGACAACCAACACGCTGAGCTTAAGTTTGTATCTAATTTTAACGACTTAACACTTACTGGTCGTTTATCTTACGATGATGTAAGCGAGACAAACTATAACAGCGTAAGCCTTGAGCAGTTTGAACAAACACCCGATTGGGATCAGCTAACATGGAATTGGACGGGAGTTCCGCACTTTGACCAAATGTTTGCAGAAGGTTGGGGGACGCTCCGTGAAAATACCTTAGGCTATTTAAAATTTGAATATGCGATTTCGCCAACTTCATTATTAACCGTCAGCCCTTATTACCATAAAAATTCAGGTCGTGGCGATTGGATCCCACCTTACTTAACAACGCCCGTTGATGAAAATGGCGACCCAACAACCGAGGGCGGTACTAATGCAGGCTCTTATGGTTTTGCTGATAGTGAAGGCAATCCGCTTGCACCAAATGCCGATTGTACGCAAAGTTTGAGCTGGCCATGGGAGTCGGGTCCTGGTTTAAATCCTGCGTGTTACGATGCAACAGCAACGCCGGTTATGTCTTACCGCCATACGCATTACAACAAAGATCGCTTAGGTGTAACGGCAAATTACCAAGCTACATTTGGTGATCACGATATAGAAGCGGGCTTTTGGTATGAGCAAAGCGAGCGTGACGAGTCGCGTGATTGGCACAAAGTAATTGATGCGCGTATTTATCATCACTTTGATAGCACGCCTTACTGGACACAATACAAAAACACTTTTGATACCGATACATTCAAATGGTACCTACAAGACTCGATTAATTTTGGTGACTTAACATTAAATATTGGTGCAAAACAGTATTTAGTTGAATTACAAAAGTACGACCACTTTGCTAACGAAAAATCAGATAAAGTAGATAGCGACTCAGACGTGTTATTTAGCGGGGGTGTATTGTATCAGCTAAATAACAGCACAGAATTATTTGCCAGTTACAGCGAGAATTTTTCCGCAATAAAAGACGGTGTACTTGAGCGAGATAGCTCAACACTTACAAACATAGAGCCAGAAACTGCCGACAATATCGACTTTGGTGTACGTTACCAAGCCGACAGATTAACCCTTACAGCAACGGCTTACAGTGTTAAGTTTGATAACCGCATTACCTTTATTGCGCCTGGTAGTGGCACAGACGGCATTGATTATACGATTGGTACAAATGGCTCGTACGTAAATGTAGGAGGTATTGACTCAAGTGGGCTTGAGCTTGCAGCAAGCTATATGTTAACACCAAGCTGGAGCGTCTACTCGTCGTATACTAATAGCAGTTCTGAGTATTCATCCGATGATCCAAATGCATACGATTCACAAGGCGTAATATTAAAAGATGAAAGTGGTAATGAGGTAGTACCAAGCTTTAGAAAAGGCGACAGCATAATAGATTCATCAGAGGATTTATTTGTGGTATCTACCGATTACTTTAGCGATGGCTTTCGTGTTGGTTTATCGGCTAAATACACCGGCGAGCGTTTAGGTGCATGGCAAGACGAAGACACGCGCGCCCGCAATAAAGTAGACGGCTACACCGTACTTGATTTTAATGCAGGTTATTCAACTGACGTAGATGCCGGCCCGTTTAAAGCCATTGACGTATCGTTTGTTGTTTATAACGTTACCGACAAAAGCTACTTAGCAGGTGGTACTGGTAACGGCGCTACTTATTACATTGGTGCGCCTCGCACCGCAGCAGTGACATTTACCGCTGACTTTTAATTAGGTTTTAGTAATTGAATTAAAATATAGCCCATCATTGATGGGCTTTATTATATGAAAGGGCGCAAAAACGCGATGAAAACAATTATAAAAGTAACACTATTTAGCTTAAGTGTATTAGCGAGTAACTTTGCAACAGCAGCGCAAAATGTAGTGCTGGTAACGCTTGATGGAGTACGCTGGCAAGAAGTATTTAACGGGGCTGATAATAGCTTAATTAATAATACTGATTTTGTTGAAAAGCCTGAGCATTTAAAGAGACAATTTTGGGCAAAAACAGCAAATGAGCGCCAGCAATTACTAATGCCTTTTTTAACGCAAGTAGTGGCTAAAAAAGGGATTATAATTGGCGATAGGACTAACGGCTCTACTATGTCGGTAAGTAACCCGTGGTATTTTTCATACCCTGGTTATAACGAAATACTCACCGGTGAAGTTGACGAAAATATAAATAGTAACAACAAAGTGCTCAACCCAAATAAAACTATTTTAGAGCGTTTAGATAAGTTACCTGAGTTTAAAGATAGCACTGCCTTATTTGGCAGTTGGGATGTATTCCCATACATTGTAAATACTAAGCGCAGTAACGTGTATGTAAATGCAGGCTTTATGTCAATTGAAGAGAATTTATTCACTGATGCGCCACTCTTAAATGCGCTACAAAATGAAATTCCCAGTCCTTGGTATAACGTACGACTAGACAGTTTTACATATCGCTTTGCTAAAGCGTATATGTTGGCTAAAAAGCCTAAGTTGTTAGTAATAAGTTTAGGCGAAACCGATGACTTTGCGCATGATGGACATTACGATCAATACCTTAAATCGGCAAGGCAAAGTGACGCCTTTATAAAAGACTTATGGGCAACCATTCAAACTACAGCGGGTTATAAAAATAACACCACACTAATTATTACTACTGATCACGGCCGTGGCAATAATGCCAATGATTGGCAACATCACAGCTCTAAACGTGCACTTGCTGAACTAGAGTTAGGTGAAAATACCTACCCAGAAGGAATTGTCGGCTCTGAACATATTTGGCTTGCAGCCATTGGCCCCGCAATAAAAGGACGTGGCTTAATTAAAACTGAAAATGAGCTTAAACAAGTGCAAATAGCGGCTACCGTTTTAAAGGCTCTTGGGCAGAACCCAAATGAAATAAATTCAAATATGGCGCCTGCTATTAGCGAAATTTTAAAATGAAGAACCTATTTAAACCATTGACCCTATCTGCCTTGGCGCTGAGTTTGGTTATTAGCGCAAGTGTTACTGCCGCGCCATCTAAAATCCTATTTGGTTCGTGTGGGCATCAAGATAAAAACATACCTATATTTAATGCAATTAACAAAGAGCAGGGGGATTTGTTTATATTTTTGGGTGACAATATTTATGGCGATACCAACGATATGGATGTACTTGCCGAAAAATACCAACGTTTAGGGGCAAAGGCTGGTTTTAAAACGTTAAAAGCGCAAACGCCTATCATTGCTATGTGGGATGACCACGATTATGGCCAAAACGATGCTGGTAAAGAGTATCCGCATAAAGAGCAATCACGCCAAATTATGCTTAATTTTTGGGATGAACCTGTAAACTCAGCGCGTCGCACTCGTCCTGATGGAATTTATACCTCGTACATGTATGGTGAAAATGAGCAAACCATACAAGTAATAATGCCTGATTTACGTTGGAACCGTGATGCGCTAAACCATGTAGGTGAGCTTGAATACTACACTAAGCGTAAGTTAAATAACCAAGGCCCGTATAGTCCAAGTCATGTTAAAGGCGCATCAATGCTAGGTGAAGCCCAGTGGCAATGGCTTGAACAAGAGCTTAAAAAGCCTGCTGCAATAAAATTGATTGCCTCAAGCTTACAGCTTTTACCCGATTTTACAGGTTGGGAGTCATGGGCAAACTTTCCTGAAGATAGAAACCGTTTATTTACATTGATTAAAAAGCATAAAGTAAATGGGGTAGTGATCATCAGCGGCGATACGCACTGGGGTGAAATATCAAAGTATCAGCAAAACCTTGATTACCCATTAATTGAGATGACCAGCTCTGGCTTAACTGAAAAATGGAAAGACGTGAGTCCTAACAAACACCGAGTAGGGGATTTTACTCATAACGTAAATTATGGTGATTTAAGCATAGACTGGCAGCAAATTGATCCCACTATTTCACTTAAATTAAAAGGCATTGATGGCGAAGTAATAATGCAAAGTGACTTTAGTTTATCAAGTATTAGCCCTTATAAATAAACTCACTACTACGCACAGTATATAAAATAGATGCTGTGCGTATAAAATCTGTAAGTTAGTTCTTAACTCTCTGATTTATTAGAGCCAATTACCCGTTTGCGCTACCCCTAATATTGAAAATATCTTACACTGGTTTTATCTCAAGCAAGGTCAGTGCTATATGCTAAATATTATTCAATCAAACCGGATGGAAGCCCTGCAAGCGCAGTTCCACCAGCTGTTAAAAGTAAACCCATTGCAAAGCCCGTTCGACAAAGAAGTGGTGCTAGTGCAATCGCCGGGTATGTCGCAGTGGTTAAAAATAGGTTTGAGCGAAAACTTAGGGGTCGCAGCGCAGGTGGATTTTCCGCTGCCATCGAGCTTTATTTGGCAGTTGTACCAGCAATTGCTGCCAAATGTCCCTAAAGAGTCGGCATTTAATAAGCCCAACCTTGCTTGGAAACTGTTTGCAATTTTACCAAACTGTATTGACGAGCCATTATATTTACCGCTAAAAACTTATTTAGAGGGCGATATTGACGGGCAAAAAACCTTTGCGCTGTGCGAAAAAATAGCCGATGTGTACGACCAATATTTAATGTACCGACCGCACTGGATAGCCACATGGGATAGCGGCAAAGATGAGCTTGATGATGTAGATGTAGCCATTGCCCCATGGCAACCTGACTTATGGCGACGCATTGTAAAACTAAGCCAAGAACTTGGGCAAAGCCAATTTCATCGCGCTAATATGCAAGGGCAGTTACTAGCAGCACTTGAGACTATGGACAATAGCTTACTGCCACAACGCATTAGTTTATTTGGTATATCGGCGATTGCCAGTTCCCAGCTAGACGTATTTGAAGCGCTGAGTAAAAAAACCGAGGTTATATTATTCTTTTTTAACCCGAGTGAGCATTACTGGGGCGATATTATAGATGAAAAAACAGCGGCTAAAATAAGCGCTAAATACGCTAAAATGCCGCTGGTGGAAGCGCAGCAAAAAAAACAAACCAACCCAGATGAAGAATACTACTTTATAGGTAATCCGTTGTTATCGTCGTGGGGTAAATTAGGTCGCGACTATTTTGAGCAACTCGTACAGTTAGATGCCCGTTGGATTGATGGTTTTATTGATGTGTTTGACGACACCTTACTAGGGCAAGTACAAAGCGAGATTTATCAGCTTGCGTTTAAAGGTGAATCGCTGACCGATAACAAAGAGTGGTTTATAAACGACGAAGGTAAATTACCAATCAGCGCAACCGACACCAGCATTACGCTAAGCGATTGCCATACTCCGCTCAGAGAAGTTGAGCGCTTGCACGACTACTTACTTAACTTATTTAATCAAAACCCAGCGCTTACCCCCAAAGACATAATCGTCATGATGCCCGATGTAGGCACTTACAGCCCTTACATTGAAGCCGTATTTGGCGGAGCACAAGGCAGCCGCTTTATTCCTTACGCATTGGCCGATTTAGCCATAGAGCAAGAAAAGCCCGTCCTTAGCTCATTTGCGAGTTTAGCTAACTTACCGTTTTCGCGCTTTGGTGTGTCGGATATTCTCGATTTATTACAAGTTACGCAAATAGCCGAAAAATTTGGGCTTGAAGCGCACGAATACGAGCAAATTCAATACTGGCTTGAGCGAGTAGGCGTTAAATGGGGTATAAACGCAGCGCATAAAAGCAGCTTTGATTTACCCGCTATTGATTTAAATACCTGGCAACATGGGCTCAACCGTTTATTGCTTGGTATTGCCATGCGCGACGAGCAATGCCCGTTTAACGGCATTTACAGTGCCGATGAAGTAGAAGGCATGGCGCTCGATACACTCAATAAACTCGTGCACTTTATTGATGTACTGCAAAGCTTTAAAGAGCAGCTAACGCCCGACGATACGCTCACTAATAAAGCGCATATTTTAAGTGAGTTATTAAACGCGATATACGAAAGTGAAAGCGACGACAGCTGGGATTTATTGGTACTTCAAAACGTGCTCGAAGAGTTACAAAAGCACCACGACAACGGCGATTACAGTAAAGCGGTTTCGCAGCGTATTGTTAGTTACTTAATTAAACAAGGCATTCAAGAAAAAGGCGTAGGGCAGCGATTTTTGGTCGGGCAAGTAAACTTTTGTACGCTTATGCCCATGCGCGCCGTGCCATTTAAAGTGGTATGTATGCTGGGCTTAAATGATGCCGACTACCCGCGTAACGTACAGCCTATTGGTTTTGACTTAGTGCCTTATTCTAAAAAGCAAAAAGGTGATCGATCACGTAAATTAGATGACCGCTACTTATTTTTAGAAGCACTACTAAGTGCCCGCGACAACTTATACATGAGTTACATTGGTCGCTCGTGTTTTGATAACCAACCGCGCATGCCATCAACGCTTGTAAGCGAGCTGTTAGAATATATTGGGCGTAGCTTTGTATTAAGCGAGAAAAGCGAAAAAACACTGCCAGAATGTTTAATCAATCAGCAGCATTTACAGCCCTTTAATAGCCATTATTACTTAGCCGATGAGCAAGCCAATACTGTGCTGAGCAACCACAGTTACAACCCAATTTGGCTGCCGAGTGAGTCTATTAAACCACAGCCGGTTATTGCACTTGATGTGACTGTGCCAGAGCAGTTAGATCTTGATGTGTTTATTAAAAGTGTGTGCAGCGCACAAGAGAGCTTTTATCAGCAAACATTAGGTTTACGCCTGCCACAATTTAACGAAGTAGCAAAAGACGAAGAACCATTTAGCCTAGATGCACTGCGCCGTTATTTTTATCTTGATGAAATACTTAAAGCCAATATAAACGAGCAGCCACTAAGTACCGAGCAAATACTGCAGCGGGGTGAGTTACCTCAAGCCAATGTAGGCAGCCTTATATTTGAGAGTATGGAGCACCGAGTTGACGCGCTTGCAGGGCAAGTTAAAGAGCACATTAAAGGCGGGAAAAGTGAGCCGATAGAGGTTTTGCTTACCATTGAAGGTACCAAAATAGAAGGCTGGCTCAATCATGTTTATTTGCAAAAACAAGTGTTTTACCGCAGTGCGAGTATTAAAGCGAAAGATTTAATTAAAGGCTTTATTTATCACCTTGCAGCGCAAAGTATGGATCATCACGTAGAAACATTGTTACTTGGGCTCGATAAGCAAATTACCTTTGCGCCCATAAACAAAGCCGATGCGGATGCACTATTGGCCGATTGGTTTGAGTTATACAAAGCACTGCGCGCAGAGCCTGTGCCATTTTTTCCGGTAAGTGGTTATGAATACGTTAAAAGCGGCGGCGATATAACAAAAGCAATGAGCAAATTTAGCCCGCAATACATAGGGCGAGGCGAGGGCGAAAACCCGTATATTCGCTTAACGGTGCAATCGCTAAACGACTGCCAAGAAGAATTTATAAAATGGAGTGATAAATTGCTTACGCCTTTATTTGAACACGCAAAGGAGAGTGACCATGCAAGCGCTTAATCCTCTTACTATGCCGCTCATTGGTCAAAGTTTAATAGAAGCCAGTGCGGGTACTGGTAAAACTTATACAATTACGGGGCTGTATTTACGTTACTTACTAGGTATGCAAATAGAAGGTGAGTTAAATACGCCGCTCAGTGTTGAGCAAATTTTGGTAGTAACCTTTACCGACGCCGCCACCCAAGAAATTAAAGACCGCGTACGCAGCCGAATTATTGCTGCGCGCGACGCATTGCTTGGGCAAGACCCAAATGACGAACTCATTGAAGGCGTAATTGCCAAAATTGATGATAAGCACCGCGCGTTTGATTTACTCGATGCAGCTGCTAAATCAATGGACGAAGCCGCTATTTTTACCATTCATGGCTTTTGTCAGCGGATGCTAAAACAACATGCGTTTGAGTCGGGTGTGGCGTTTAATCTCGAATTTATTTTAGATGAGCGCGACATACTGCTCGAAACCATTAAAGATTTTTGGCGTGCGTTTGTATACCCACTTAACAAAGAGCGCACCGATGCTATTTTAGATGTATTTGCCGCACCAGAGGCTTTATTCGCTCAAGTGGCGAGCATTTTAAATAAAGCCAATGCGCACATTACACCACAAATAAAATTAGACGATGTGTGGAAAGCCCGCGACGAGTACATAACCTGTGTACCCGCATTTAAAAAAGCGGTATTAGAGCAAGAGTTTATAGGTGCTATTAAAGGCTCGGGTTTAAGCGGGTCTAAAACGCCAGCACGAAAAGGCAGCCTTAGTGCGCTTGAGGCATTTTGTTTAGGCGGCGATTTGTTTTTTGAATTTGGCACTAGCAAGTATTCGTTTGAAGTGTGGAGTACAGAAAACTTAAGCGATGCAGGCAACTATAAAAAGAATCAGCCATTATTTGTGCATCCATTACTGAGTCAGTTTGACGAGCTTGCCGCCCTTAATAACACCATAAACCAAGGGCTTAAAATAGCGGTTGTACAACATGCAGCACGCTGGGTAAAAGCCGCAATAGTTAAGCGCAAGCAAGAGCAAAGTGTGATCACCCCCGATGACTTATTGACCAATTTACACAGTGCGCTTAATAACGAGCAAGGCGACGTACTAGCGCAAAAAATTGCGCAGTTGTTTCCGGTTGCCATGATTGATGAATTCCAAGATACCGATCCGATTCAGTACGGTATTTTTAGTAAAATTTATGGGCAACAAAATACCACGCTTGCCATGATAGGCGACCCCAAGCAGGCTATTTATGGCTTTAGGGGCGCGGATATTTTTACGTATATTGGCGCAAAAGAAGCTGTACAGACTGATCAGCAATTTACGCTGGGTACTAACTTTCGCTCAAGCACCGATATAGTAAATAGCGTTAATAGTTTATTTGGCAAACACGCTAACAGCTTTATTTATAACGACGCCATACCGTTTAACGCAGTAGCTGCTAAAGGTAAAAAAGCGGAAGACTCTTTTTTAATTGATGGCAAACCCGCTACCGCATTCGAATTTAATGTATTTGTAGATGAAGCCGCAGACGAAAAAAACAAACCAACTAACAAAGGTGTAGGGCAAGCGCATTTAGCCACTCACTTTGCTAATAAAATAGTGACCCTGCTTGAAAAAGCAAAACAGGGGGACGCGTGCATTGGCAGTACCCCTGTAAGCGCTGCTGATATTTGTATATTAGTGCGTGACCGTGTTGAAGCGCAAATAATGAAAAAAGCGCTAGATGATGCCAAAATAGCCAGCGTGTATTTATCGCGCGAGAGCGTTTTTAGCCAAGAGCTTAGCCATCACCTACTTAACTTTTTAACAGCGCTGCATGGTCAATATGACGAGTCATTGCTGCGCGGTGTTTTAGCCGGACCACTATTTTGTTTAAGTTATAACGAAATACACGCACTCGCTGATGATGAAAATAAATGGCAAGAGCATTTAAACTTTTTTGCACAGCTCAGCCACATTTGGAACAAGCAAGGCGCTATGGCCATGCTTGAGCGCTTAATGGGCCATAACCAGCTTAGCGCTAAATGGCAAGGATTGGGATATAACGTTGAGCGTTGGCTGACTGACTTTAGGCATTTGGGCGAAATACTTCAGCAAAAACAAATAGAGCTTGAAGGCACGCTGCGTTTGCTGCGCTGGTTTGCACAAAAGGTAAGCCAACAAGACGGCGAAACAGTACAAGTGCGCCTAGAAAGTGACGCCAACTTAGTTAAAATTGTCACTATGCATGCCTCAAAAGGGCTTGAATACCCTCTGGTATTTATGCCGTTTGCCAGTGGCTATCGCGAAACTAAAGAAGCGCTTTATCACAATAATGGCAAGCTAATTTACGATTTAAGTAAAGACGAAGATGCCCTGCAAAAAGCAGAGCAAGAGCGCCTAGCTGAAGATTTACGCCTGCTGTATGTAGCCCTTACTCGCGCTGTGCATTTTTGTGCGCTTGGTGTTTACAACATTGGGCAAGGGCAAAGTAGCCGCTTAGCTATGCAAAGTAGTGCACTAGGGCATGTGTTATTTGCAGGGCTTGAACTTGCTAGTAGCCAAACATGGCGCACGCATTTAAGTGAGTTTTGCGACGCTAATAGCGCGATGAGCTATCAGCAATTTACCTCACAAACGTTATTAGAGCAGGGCACGCTTTGTTTTAGTAATAGTGAAATTGCGCAGCAAACATTAAGTGTTAATAGAGTAACGGCAAATATTGAGCGTAACTGGCGAGCAACCAGCTTTAGTGCGTTGAGCTTTAAAAAGCACAGCGACCAATTAGCCCCAGGGCGAAGTGATGAAGATCACGAAAAAGACGAGTTTGCAGTGCAAGAGGACGAACTACCGTCACCTTATAGTTTTCCTAAAGGACCAAAGCCGGGTAGCTGTTTGCACGAAATATTTGAACAAATAGATTTTATTAGCCCAATAGTTCACCCAACTAATACCGAGCAAAACTTATCTGAGGTAGTTAAGCGCAGCCTTGAAAAGTATCACATAGGTGAGCAATGGCGAGAAGTGGCCGAAAAATGGGTGCTTGATGTTCTTGCGTGCCCCCTAGATAAAAGCTCTCTAGAAAACAGCCTTCTTTCATTGGGTGTGCTTACACCCAATGATTGCCTAGTCGAAATGGAGTTTAATTTACCCCTTGAGAGCTTAAGTGCACCTAAGCTAAACGAAATGCTGGTTAAACATTTTGGCTTTACGCAAAGTAAGCTTGAATTTTCACAAGTAAAAGGCTTGTTAAAAGGCTTTGTCGATTTAATATTTTGCTACCAAGGCAAGTATTATATTTTAGATTATAAGTCTAATTATTTAGGCAGTACGCCAGCTGATTACGAAGGCGATATGCTTGAGCAAGCAATGAGCAGTCATCAGTATCATTTACAGTATTTAATCTACACGGTAGCGCTGCATCGTTTATTAAAACAACGTATAGCTGATTACTCAATAGAAACCCATTTAGGCGGTGTGTATTATACTTTTTTACGTGGAATGCCGGCAGGGCAAGGCGTGTACTTTAAAAAGCTAACTGAAGAACAAGTGATTATTTTAGATGGCTTATTTAGCCAAGGAGCCATGCTATGAGCGATTTAAATGAGCAACCTGGCTTGTTTGACGATATAGACGAGACACTTAATAATGAAGCAGCAGAGCCTCTTACTTCAAAAAATGTAGCACAAGATGCCTCATTAGAGGACATTGTGTTAAACAATGCTATTACCGAAGTGCCGTTACTTGAGTATTTATTAGCGCAGAACCGACTACGTGTAGTTGATGTTAAACTCGCAGAATTACTGTGTGCTAATGACATTGAGCAAACTCACAATGAACTATTTTATATTATTTTATTGCTGTGCTTATCGCAGCAAAGCCAGCATAGCTGCCTAACCTTAAATGAAGTTGATTGGAGTAATCCTTTTAACTTGCGCAAAAGCGACTTTAATAAACTCGATGGAAATGTACCCAGTACGCTAAGCCCGTTTAGTGATAATTTTAATGTACACACAGCGCTTAGTTATTTACAAAACCATGAAAGCGTAGGCGAGAGTAAACCACTACAATTATTTAACGAGCGACTTTATTTTGCGCGCCTTGCCGGTTATGAGCAAACACTCGCGGATAGATTATTAAGCATGAGCGAGCGAAAGCTCAATATTAATAATGAAATATTGGCAGAACTTTTAAATACCTATTTTCCTGCTGATTCAACAATTGAAACTGATTGGCAAAAAGTGGCGTGCGCGATTGCCGCCACCAAAGGATTTAGTGTGATCACGGGTGGCCCAGGTACAGGTAAAACTACCACAGTGACTAAGTTGCTGGCTATTTTGCAGTCGCTTTATAAAACCGCGCCGCTTAGCATTAAGCTGGTGGCACCCACTGGTAAAGCAGCTGCACGTTTAAGTGAATCTATTTTAGGTGCCAAAAATAAGCTCACAACGATTCCTGATGATATAAAAACGTTGATACCGCAAAGCGCTCAAACTATTCATCGTTTATTGGGTGTAAAACCGTTTACTAATAAATTTAGGCATAACAAAAGCAATCCGCTGCATTTAGATGTACTAATTATTGATGAAGCCAGTATGGTCGATTTATCGCTGATGGCTAAATTAATAGAAGCACTGCCCGCGCACGCGCGATTAATACTCCTAGGTGACAAAGATCAGCTTACCTCGGTAGATACCGGCAGTGTAATGAGCGATTTATGCCAAGGTTTAACACTTGGGCAAACGCCAAGCTACTCGCAAGCACGTTGTGATGAGCTAAATAGTTTATGTTTTAATAATAAACCTAAACTCGTAGCGCAAAGCGTGAGTGAATTTAAACTTGCAGATTGCATTGCCTTTTTACAGCACAGTTATCGATTTGACGCACAAAGCGGTATTGGTCAACTAGCACTTGCGGTAAACACCAATAACACCGGTATTTTAAATTACGTAGAGCAAGAAAGTAGTGAAGGGCGTTTTAACGATGTAATTTTAGATTACGACTTTGTAGCAAAACCGATTGAAAAGCTCGTTAAAAGTGCAGCAAGTCATTATGCAAAATACCTTAACTTAATTGCCCAAGGTGCAGATGTTGCACAGGTGCATACTGCTTTTGCTAGTTATCAGCTTTTAGCTGCGGTACGAGAGGGCGATTACGGCGTTCATAGCTTAAATCAACGAATAGAGCGCGTGTTGCAACAGCAAGGTTTAATTACCGTAAGTCCTAATACTCACCACTACACGGGTATGCCTATTATGGTGAGCCAAAACGATTACCAGCTTAAGTTATTTAACGGTGATATTGGTATTTTAATGCCCGATGAAAGTGGGCAGCTCAAAGCCATATTTATTGACGAGCAAGGTAATCAACGAGCATTTTCACCTGCACGACTCCCTGCACACGATAAAGTCTATGTAATGACTATTCATAAATCACAAGGCTCAGAGTTTAGTTACACAGCCATGGTACTGCCACCGCTAAAACAAGCGCGCATGGGTATTAACAGGCAATTAGTGTATACGGGAATAACCCGCGCTAAAAATAAGTTTGAGCTGGTGGCTGACAAAAAAGTACTGCAATTAGCAATGAATAAAAGCGTATCGAGAGCGTCTGGATTGTATGAAAGATTAAAGTTTGAGAATTAAAGGTTCTGCTGGGACATAGAAGTTATTTTATTGATGTATCCACATATTTGTAGATACCAGTGTTTATGTATTGGCTATTTTAAAACTTTCTGAATCTAGTAATTAAAGCTCTTATTATTTATCGCGTTATAAATGATATCTTCTATAATAAAATTAATTTCATTTCATATCGAATGTATTAGTAGGGATATTAATGTTTTTTTCTAAAAATAAACAAAACGAAATAGCTTCTCTAAAAGCTGAACTTTACCCATTACAACAAGTATGGGAAGGGCTTTACCGAGAGATGTTAGTACTAAACATTCTTTATGATGGCCGAATTTCGCACGCCAATGATAAGTTTTTAGAAAACCTAGGCTACAGTGAAGATGATCTAACTAATAATTCTTTTGACGATTTTATTACAGATTCGTCTCGTCAATCTTCAGAATTTAAAAGCCTACAGCAAGCTATTAAAAAAGAAGGGCATTGGGGCGGTGCATTGCAAGTTATGCGCAGCGATGGTAAAGCTGAATGGTTACGTTTAATAGTACATCCAGTAAAAGGGGAGCAAGATCAGTTGCTCTATTTTTCTATATTCGGAAGTGTACTTACAAAAACAATTACGGCTTCTCGCGAGCAAAGCGATACTATTAAAGCGATATATCGCTCTATGGCGGTAATTGAATTTGATTTAGAGGGCCATGTCTTAAAAGCAAATGATCAGTTTTTAGCTGCAATGGGTTATCAAGAAAGTGAAATACTAGGTAAACATCACCGTACGTTTTGTGAGGCTTCAGAGTATAACTCCCAAGAGTATCTGCAATTTTGGGCTAAATTAAGAGAAGGTAAGTTTATTGCTGAGCGTTTTAAGCGTGTAGATAAACATGGCAACATTGTTTGGCTAGAAGCGTCATATAACCCAATCTCAAATGACGCGAATGAGCTTTATAAAGTGATGAAGTTTGCAACTGTTATCACTGATCAAGTAAATCAAGAAATTGCGATATCACAAGCTGCCGAAATTGCTTATAGCACATCAACCCAAACTGATAAAAAAGCAGAGCAAGGCGCGAGCGTTATACAAGATACAGTCGCAGTAATGACTGAGCTGGCTATTAACATGGAGCAAGCTGCAAATGAAATTTCAGCGCTTGATCAGCAGTCGCAACAAATATCGAGTATTGTACAAAGCATTAGTAGTATTGCAGAGCAAACCAATTTATTAGCATTAAATGCCGCAATTGAAGCGGCTAGAGCTGGCGATCAAGGGCGTGGTTTTGCTGTGGTTGCGGATGAAGTTCGATTGCTTGCATCGCGTACATCAACAGCAACCGAAGAAATTGTAGAAGTTGTACAGCGCAACCAATCACAAACACAAAATACGGTGGCTGTAATAGAAAAAGGTAAAGAGAAGGCAGAGCAAGGCTTGGCGTTATCTAAAGAATCTGGTGAAGTGATGCAAGAGATCCAACAAGGTGCACAAGAAGTTGTAAATGCGATTGGGCAATTTACCAGTGAACTTAAAGCTAACGGTTAGATTAGCTTCGTCCTTATTCTAAAGCGGACACTTTCAATGGTATCCGCTTTAATCTTACTACCCTCAATATACCCCTTGAAACCCATCTAATAATTTCAAATATAACAACTATACCTCTATTAACTCATTAATCAGTATGAAATAAGTTTCTTCTCTTCTCTAAATGATAATAAGTTGTTGCATTTTTGTTCGTTGTTCCTAATACTAGAGTCTGTTGATCTTTCAAGGTTAAATTTGCAGCAGTCTGTTTGGTATTTAGGTAAGGCAGAGCCTAAGTAGTGTGGTTGTTCCCCATAAATAGGCGATAACGTAGCATTAATGCCAAACAGACGCTGCCCAAAGGGTACTTCCTAGAGGCTATTTACTCTTTGTTGCTCGGTTTTTACTTATTCTTACATGGATGTAAGCCAGTAGAGTAACGCAGGAGCAGTTACCGAGCCCACTAGGTTACAAATCTCGCGCCGTGATTAAATAGCCTCTAGTTTGAACAAATTTTAATCCGCAAAGAACAACAGACCCTAGTGAACACCTAAGCTGACAAGCTTATGTAAACCAACATGAATACCTTAAATGATAATAAAATATTAAGTACACAACATTAAGGAATTGTATGAACAACACAAAGCGCACACACAAATTAATTAAGCCAAGCCACCTAATTGGTGCGGGGTTAGCTATGTTAATGAGCTTTTCTGCAGCGAGTAAAGACTACAAAATTATATTAATTCATGGGTTACAAACTTCGCAAATAACAAATAAGTCGGGTAGTGATGTAATCAATGATGGTGAAACATATTGGCAATCGTACTGGAATAATCGTGCAGATGAGCGAATTGATTGGCCTGCTTATGAACGTATTGAAGGTAAAATTGCTACCGATTGGGTGTGGCCAAAGCTAAAGCAAATTTCACGCTCTAATTTATGCAGTGATGGCTGTGTATTTGTAACACATTCAACAGGAGACTTAGTTGCACGCCATATTATTGATAATCAAGAAAACTGGTTAGAAAACGAAGGCTTAGAGCCGCTTAATATTGTTGCTACGTTTGATTTAGCAGGCGCGGGTGGTGGAAGTGAGCTGGCTGACGTAGCTGTTAGTGCTTTAACTGGCGCATCATGGAACTTTGCGGTCGATGCTGCACTCAAATGGTGGCTAGGAAGTGATGTAACCGAAGCTGTTGGTGTATTACACGATTTAAAAGTAAACAATGCACGTAAAATTTCACCATTCCCAGATGCACGTACGCCACGTTTACGCTTTGTTGCCGATGGAAATGCATATTTGGGTTTAACGGGTGGTTTTTTAAAAGGCAATGATGATTCTGTTGTTGCATCGCACTCTTCATGTGGTGCCAGTTCGGCTGGCTCGTTTGGAAGTTGTAGCAGCAGTGTTGATACAAATGGCCATTTAAAATCGCAAGGTGATGCAGTAAGTAGCTTTATGCCAAACCATTATCCAATGATGATGAGTGACAGTTATAGCCATAACGAAATACATAACGCGCAGCGAAAAGGTAATGTAACAATAGCCATGAATAACGTAAATGTGGAAGGTGACACTGTAGGTTTTAATACGTTTGATAAAACTACAGGTAGTTGGTTTTGGAAAAAACAATATCGTTATATTAAGGATTCAAATAATTTAAGCGCATCAGCACTTATTTATAATGTGATTCCATAACATACAAGGCGTGTAGTTATACCAATCTGCATAAATCTTTGATCAATTTAACGAATTAAATTCCACTATAACGTCGTTAAAAATTTTTTATTTAGAACAACTAGATACAAAAATTTTTGCCTAGTTCTAGCGTAATTTTCTTAACGTTAAATAGACCCCATATATAAGCAGATTGGTATTAAAAACTATACGCCTTATAAAAGATTGAAATATAAAAATGAAAAAATTTTATGTCGTTGCTTTAATTATTAGCACTATTTTATTCTCGCTATGGTTTACAGGTAAAAATGATGCTCATAAAGTTGCTGAGCCAATAACACCTCAGGTTAAACACAGTGCGAGCGTAGCTGATTTATCGCCTGTAAAAGTGATCCCTATAGATGTACCTACAGCAAAAAAAACACAATCAAAAAAACAAATCGCGTTTAATGAAGACTTAACAAAAGCAGCGCAGCAAGTGGTTATGCAATATGAAAGTGCACTTAAATTTCCTCCTTATTCTCAGCCATTGAGTCCATTAGATGAAGATCGATTAAAGCCAAATCAATTCTACCCGGTATCGAGCCCTATTGATGAAAGTGGCGATGCTTTAACGTTAAGTCTTAAGCAATATCGTTTTGTATACCCAGAAGAAATAACAATAAAGATAAGCGCTCAAGGGCTTGGAAAAGTGGTCGTTGAGCTTGCAAATACAGATACAAAAGAAGTGTTAAATACCCATACAGGCAATGCGCGTGACGGTGAAGCAATTATAACATTTGAAGAGGATGAAGATTACCCTCGTAGCTTACAAGTGTTTGTAGAGGGTGATGTTGCCGGTAAAAAAGTTCCCGTAGTTGCACAAATTCAATATATGCCGCCTAGTGCAACTTTAACAGGTTTTGAAACTGCTTATGCACAAAACGAAAACATGATTTTGCCAGCTAACATAGCGGTAGTAAAAAGTGGTTTGTATCGTGTTAGGGCTAATTTATACAGTGGCGATACACCACTTGCTCATTTAGTATCTAAAGAGCGGTTAGCACAAGGAAGCCAAACACTTAATTTGAAAGCCCACTGGTCGGTGTTACCACAAGGCATTACAGATATGCGCTTAAGCGACTTTGTTATTGAGAGAATGTCGCCAAGCCCAGGTGAGCGAAATAGCTTTGGGAATAGTGAAATAAGTCATTTTGATATTAATGATTTTTCGTACGATAGCTTGCAGCAATTACCATATCAGGCTAATGCACAAGAACAGTTAAGTTTGGAATTTTTACAAGGCTTAGCTGAGAGTTAAAAATAGAACGCAATGCTGAATTGGTAAATTTAAGGGGGTTGTACATAAATACAACCCCCTTAAATTTGTTAGCTTATATTAGCTTATATTAGCTTAGATTAGCTTAGATTTATAGTAACTACACTTGGCGCTTCTTGTTCATCAAGCTCATTAGCCACAGGCACTTTAGGAATGTCTGGTTTATCAAGGGCTATATCGCCACCATCAATTACTTCACCTGTTTGTAAGTTTTTAAAATCAAACAAGTCGGCGTCAGCTAAATGTGAAGGCACTATGTTTTGCATTGCTGTAAAAATGCTTTCAATACGACCCGGGTGCTCCGCATCCCATTTAGCGAGCATTGTTTTTGTATGTTTACGCTGTAAGTTTTCTTGCGAGCCACATAGGTTACACGGAATGATAGGGTAACCTTGTACAAATGCGTATTGGCTTATGTCGCTTTCTTTACAGTATGCAAGTGGGCGAATAACCATGTGCTCGCCGTTATCACTCATTAATTTAGCCGGCATACTTTTTAGCTTTCCGCCGTAAAACATATTTAAAAACAATGTTTCAATCATGTCGTCACGGTGATGACCAAGGGCTATTTTAGTAGCGCCTAGCTCTTTTGCTGTGCGGTATAAAATACCACGACGTAAGCGTGAGCAAAGTGAGCACGTTGTTTTACCTTCAGGGATAATATCGGTAACAATACTGTAGGTATCTTCTTCTACAATTTTGTATTCAACATTCAATTTATCAAGATACTGGGGTAAAACATGCTCAGGAAAATCAGGTTGTTTTTGATCAAGATTTACAACAACTAGGTCAAACTTTATAGGTGCTACACGTTTTAAATGTTGAAGCATTTCAAGCATTGTGTAGCTATCTTTGCCGCCAGAAAGGCATACCATTATACGGTCACCTTCTTCAATCATATTGAAGTCCATAACGGCTTGACCAGTTTGGCGACGTAAACGCTTTTGCAGCTTATTTAAGTTAAATTGAGCTTTAGCTTGATCTGAGTGTGACAATTACGCCCCCTAATAAAACAATACAGCAAAGTTATTTGCTAAAAATAAAGGGGCGTATTATACCCAAACCACCTGAATATGCGAGTTTAGGATGTAATTAAAATTGATTTAAACGTGCCTTATTAACACGTAAAAATAACTCGCTTATAACTTGCACATAAAGCTTAAAATTAATCCTTTGCCATAGGGCTCACGTAACCATCGGGCTTGAGTGCCAGTACATCACAGTCTAGGCTATCAATTACATGCTCTGCTGTATTACCTACAAGAGCGGCACTTAAGCCCGTGCGGCCTACAGTACCAATAACAACTAATTCGCTATTTAACCGCTTCGCTACATCAGGGATTACATCCTCTGGCAGGCCTTCTTCAATAAAACATTGCTCTGGGTTTAAATTAAACTCTGCAGCAAGTGCATTGGTTGATTCATGATGATGCTTTTTAACTGATTCGTTATAAAGTCCTGGGTTAAACTCAGGAATTTCGATGGCAATATTAATAGGAGTTGCAGGGTAGGCATTAACTAAATTAAGTTTTGCGTTGGCAAGTTCACATAAAAATTGTGCGTCTTTAATAACGCGTTTATTAAGTGCTATATGTTCTTCGTTTTCACTAACCGCATTTACAGCAGCTAAAATATTACCGTTTGCTGGCCATGCCATTTCTTTTACAAATAATACCGGAGCGGGGCATTTGCGTACTAAGTGCCAATCCGTAGGGGTAAAAATAACTGATTTAAGTGCACCATGTTGATGTGTGCCTTTAATTACTAAATCGTATTTTTCATCAATTACAGTGTTTATTATGGCTTCGTAAGGGCGATTATGCCAAACCACTTGGGTTTCAATATTTATATCTTTGTAAGGAGAAACTAAATCGTTTAGCCATAGCTGGCGATCTTTTAGTACGGCATCGCGCATTGCTTCGCGTTCATCGCCAGATAACATAGTCGTCATTTCGTAAGAGAAGTCGTAAACCGTCATAAAGGCGGTAATACTTGCGCCAGATTTTTTAGCTAAATCTATTGAACGTGCTAAACCGTGTTGATCATCTTTGGTGGGGTCAATAACCGCAATAATGCGTTTAATAGTGTTCATATGCTACTCCATTTACCTAACGGGTGTACATTTAGTGTAACGTAAATATAAAACAGTTAAAGGGGTAGCATATAAATTGTTGTTCTAAATCAAACTATTTAATTTAGCGAGGCTTAACTATCGCCGCTGTTTTAGCCAAGGCATCATTATCTAAAATTGTAATAAATTTACCCTCTACTTTAATTAAGTCAGCTTTTTGAAAACGACTTAATAAACGGCTAATGGTTTCTACTGTTAGACCTAAGTAATTACCAATTTCACCGCGAGTCATCGTAAATCTAAATTCTTTACGCGAAAAACCACGCTCACCAAAACGCTCCGACAAGTTATAAATAAAACTAGCTAAGCGTTCCTCTGCTGATTTTTTATTGAGTAATAGCAGCATTTCTTGATCGTATGTAATTTCACTGCTCATTAAGCGCATTATTTGTTGGCGAAGCTTTGGTAATTTTCCTGATAGTTCATCAAGAGTATCGAATGGGATTTCGCACACCATTGACGTTTCAAGTGCTTGCGAAAAACTGGGATGAGTCATTTTACTTATTGCGTCAAAACCAACTAGGTCGCCCGCTAAATGAAAGCCGGTAATTTGCTCATCACCTCGCTCCGATAACGTGTACGATTTAAATGAACCAGAACGAACCGCATAAATAGCCTGTAAAGGTGCACCTGATTCAAATAGATAGTCGCCTTTATGGAGTGGTTTTTTTCGCTCAATAATTTCGTCAAGCTTGTCCATTTCTTGGCCATTGAGTGAAAATGGCAAACACAATTGACTAATACTGCAGTTATTACAGCTAATAGCACAATTACCTTTAGCGCGACTTTGAGAGAAATCCATAATTTAATCCGTTTGATTTTTATACACGACTGCAAAATAACCTTAAAGGTTAATAATGCGAATAGATTAATGTACCAGTTTGTCAGTTGCAATAATCAATAAGTAGATACCATACCAAATTATAACACTGCCTAATACAATTCGGGTCCATGGATGGTTAATAATAGTATTTAGTTTTTGTGCGGTAACGCCTAATGTGATCATCGCGGGAAAAGTACCCAAAGCAAAGCAAAGCATAACTAAGGCACCGTCAAGGGCACTTGGGCTAGTCATCGCCCATGTAAGCGCTGAGTATACAAGTCCACAAGGCAGCCATCCCCACAAAGCACCGTAACCTAGGGCTTTAAAAGGAGAGTTAATAGGCATTAAATATTTATTTAGTTTAACAATGTGTTGCCACACCAAGGTTTTACCTATTTTCTCTAACCATTGCAAAGTAGGGCCCAAGCGCATTATATACACGCCAACGAGGAGCATAAAAATAGCTGCAATGAACGAAAGTACTAAAGAGAAGGAGGTGTTTTGCCTTGCAAATTGGCTGCTAATACCAGCAACAAGTGCACCTGCAACCATATAGCTCAGTGCACGTCCAATATTATAAGCAAATGAATAGGTAAATGTTTTACGTTTGTCACTTGCCAGTTGTAATGAGCTTGCAATACCACCACACATAGCAATGCAATGACCGCTACCGATTAGCCCCATTAAAAATGCGCTGGTATAAAGAGGGTCAATCATTACTTTTTTTATGTTGCTCTTTGTCATCTTCAAACAAAATACTATGACCTTGCTTGTTTAAATCCGAAAACTGCTCGCTTTTTACGGCCCAAAAGAAAACACCAATAGCAATAATGACGAACAAAATGGCGATAGGGATCAAAATGTAAATTATGCTCATAACTTTAATAGCCTTAGTGAATTACTAATCACAATAATTGAGCTGGCAGACATGCCAATAACAGCCATCCAAGGAGCAACTAAGCCCAACGCTGCCAGTGGTAATATTGAAGCATTATACAATAAAGACAGCGCAAGATTTTGCTTAATAATACGTCTGGTTTGTTTTGCTACATTAAGTAAGTGACCAATGGAGGCTAAATCGCTATTAAGAAGCACTACATCGGCGCTATTTTTTGATATGTCTGCACCGGTTTCCATAGCAATAGATAAGTGCGCACTAGCAAATACCGGGCTGTCGTTTACACCATCACCTACCATTGCAACGACTTCATTTTGTGAAGACCATTGCTCAACGGCGGTTTGTTTATCTTGTGGAGAACATCCAGATTGCACACTTTCAAGTTTAAGTTGCTTAGCTACTTTTTGCCCAGCATCTGACGCGTCACCGGTTAACATGTGACACGTTAAGTTTTGCGATTGAAGTGAGTCTATAAGCTTTTTAGCATCGCTTTTTACTTTATCAACAAAGTAAAAGCGTGCAACAACTTGCTTATTTATATACAAGCTCGCTTGTGCATTCGATTTTTTGCTATTAAACCAACCACTTTTACCAATTGCGTAATGATTAGTTGCATCTTGTGCGCTAATTCCCAGCCCTGGATGTACTTCAACGTTATTAAGACTGCGGTGAGCTGGCGTAAACTCATCAAATGCACTGGCGATAGGGTGTTCAGAATAATGCTCTAGCATGGCTGCCATATCTAGCACTTGCGCTTTTGTATATTGTTTATCGATTATATCTACTTCATCAAGGCTAAATTTACCTTGCGTAAGTGTGCCTGTTTTATCAAATGCAAATAAAGTAATTTGTGAGAGCGTTTCGAGCACATGCGCTTGTTTTATTAATACGCCTTTGCGGGTAAGCGTTGCCACTGCACATGTGAGCGCGGTAGGTATGGCTAAACTCAGGGCACACGGGCAGGTAGCAACTAAAACCGAAATAGTGATCCAAAATGCGTGTTCAGGATCAATTTGGTACCAGCCAATAGCTGTAAGTGAAGCAAATATAAGCAGGCACGCTATAAACCATTGCGCAACTTTATCTGTAATTTCAACCAGTTTAGGGCGCTTGGTTAATGCGTTGTGTTGTAAGCGTATAATTTGATTTAAAAGCGTATTTTGGCCAATTTTATTAATTTTTATTTCAATAACGCCGTCGTGGTTAACGCAGCCGGCGTAGACATTGTGGCCAATAAATTTAGTTACTGGTTGATGTTCGCCGGTCATCATTGACTCATCAACCGTGGTTTTGCCTTTAATGAGTTCGCCATCGGCAGGAATTGTCTCACCTGCTTTAATAAGTACTACGTCATTAAGTTTTAGTTTTTTGGCTGCAATTATAAGCTCTTCGCCACTTTCGTTAATGGTGCGGGCTGTTAATGGTAATAACTTTTGTAAATTGGCAGTAAACTCGCTCGCTTTTAAACGCGCTCTAAACTCAAGATATTTACCTAATAACAGTAAAAAGGTAAACATGCATACAGATTCAAAATACACTTCGCCGACTTGCATAAATGTGGCGTAACAACTTGCACCAAATGCGCCAAAAATAGCCAGTGATACGGGTAAATCCATATTGAGCTGTTTTGCTTTTAAGCCATTTATAGCATTGGTTAAAAAGGGCAGTGCGCTATATAAAATAACCGGGGAGGCCAGTACCAAGCTGATCCATCTAAAATACTGCTCAAAGTTACTGTCCATGCCTGAAAACATGCCAAAGTACATGGCGAACGCAAACATCATTACTTGCATGGTCATTAAGCCTGCAACACCTAAGCGGCGAATATAGGCTTTGGCAGTTTGTTGCTTTTGCTTAGCTTCAATATCTGATTGAAACGGGTAGGCTTTGTAGCCAATTTTAGCTAGGGAAGTAATAACTTCACTCAATGGGGTGGTGGTTTTGTCCCATTGAATCATCGCGCGGTTGGTCGATGTATTTACATCAACACGTTTTACTGAGGTTAAATTTAAGAGTTGTTTTTCGATAAGCCATGCACAAGCGGCACAGGTTATACCTTCAACGCTCAATAATACCTCTGAGATATTATCGTTAGTGGCTATAAATTCGTCTTGAATGTCTTCGTTGTCATAACTTTTTATAAATGCGAGTTGCTCAGGTACCAGCTGTTCGACCTTTCCAGCACGAACCGTTCGGTATTTATAATAATCGGTCATACCTTGATCAACAATATTTTGCGCAACAGCTTGGCAGCCAATGCAACACATTGGCTGAGCTTTATCGTCAATTATAACGTTTGCGCTAAATCCGTTTGGCACACTTTCAAGGCAATGAAAGCAAGAGTTAGACATAGTTATTACTACTTATAATTAGGAGTAACTAAAACGGTTTGTTCAGTTGGTAACGTTATATTTTCTTTCATTTTCCAACTGCCATCGATTGGCTCAATAAAGACTGAGTAGGCGCCTTGTGTATACTCATTAAGTAATGCAGTAAATTCCTGATTGGCATTAGGAGTAAGTGTTGCTTCAAAGTCATGCGCTTTAATGGTGCGATGATAAAACGAGAGCTTTAATACATGCACGTTACTGCTGTCGCCTTTTGTAAACTTAAAGCTTACGCGGTCGTTGGTTACATTTAATTCGCCATGTAAATAAAGTGCTTTTGCTTTTTCAAACTTAGTCAGTTCTAAGTTTATTGCTTTACCTTTTTTGTAGTAGTCGTCAACAACCATATCTGGACCGTTACCTATTGCCGTAATAAATAAGCTAATACAGCCAATAATGGCAACTAACGGAAAAAAGATTAAAAACCAAGGCCAAAAATTTTTATACCACGGAGTAGGTTGCATAGTGTCTCTAAAATTAGTTTAGGAAGCGTTATTTTATAGGAATTATACGTAAAAGACTAAAAAAAAGCCTCACAGTGGAGGCTTTTTTGATCTGGATTAATCTATTGAATTAAATAAATTAATTTATAAACATTTTATTAACCGCGTACTTATTTATCTTGCGATAAACTGTAAACATAGGCAGTTAATAAGTGAATCTTATCTTCACCTAAAATGTCTTTCCATGCAGGCATTACACCGGCACGGCCGTGGTTAAGAGTTTCTTCAACAGCACGTTGAGAACCACCATATAACCAAATGTTATCAGTCAGGTTAGGCGCGCCAAATGGTAGGTTATGTGCAACCGACCCTTTACCGTCAGCACCATGACATGCGGCACACATTGCAAACTTAGCGGCACCTGCGTCTGCGTCTTTTTGGTTAACAGTACGACCAGAAAGGCTCAGCACATGTGCTGTCATTTCTTTAACGCCTTGTTCGCCAAGAGCAGGACCCCAAGCTGGCATTGCTGCAATACGACCATAAAGAAGTGTTTCTTTAATTTTGTCAGGTGTTCCGCCATATAACCAATCTTTATCAGTTAGGTTAGGGAAGCCAGTACCACCACGTGCATCAGAGCCATGACATTGCGCACAGTTTTGTGAGAATAAACGCTGACCAATTTCAATGGCTACTTGGCCATCTGTTTGCTCATGTTTATTATCATTATCAAGTGCTACTTGCTGCGCTGCATCACCTTCAAATTTAGAATTAACTAAATCTAAAACGGGTACTTGTGCAAGTTTATTAAAAATAGGACCAAAGCGCTCTTCTGCAGCTTCGTACTCTTTATCAAGTTTTACAAAGCGACCATCCGCTTTTGCCTCTGCAACTGCTTTTTTAGATTCAGCTAAAGACGTAATACCTTGATTAGAACTAGTCCATTTACCAAAACCTTCCCAGTTACCTAAACCTGGGAAAGCTGCAAGGTAATATACCGACCAAGCAAAAGTTGCGAAAAACATGTAAGTCCACCATTTTGGTAGTGGATTATTTAGCTCTTCAATGCCGTCAAATTCATGTCCACAGCTTTCACCTTCTTCTACGCCTGCATAGTTTTTTAAGTTCCAAACTAATAAGCCAAAGATGATGCATAAGCATGCAAGGGTTAATACAATAACCCAAATACTCCAAAAGCTAGTCATTTTTCAGACTCCTTTTCCTCGTTAGAGAGCGTGTTGTCATGTTTTTTTTCATCTTCAAAAATGGCATTAGCAGCGCTGTCAAAACGAGTTTTGCTTCGCTTGCTATATGCCCATGCAACAATCACAATAAACAATACTAAAATTACCAGAGTCAAAATACCTCTGTATGTTCCGTAATCCATAATTTTTTACTTCAAGTGGGTACCAAGTTGCTGTAAATACGCGATGAGAGCTTGGATTTCTGTTGCGCCTTTGCCATCATTCATAGCATTAACTTTATCAACATCTGCTTGAAGCTCTGCATCATCGCCATAACCTAAACCCGGATGTTTTGGGTTTTCTGGGTTAATAGCAAAAGTATCACGGAAAAGTTGTAGTTTTTTCAGAGTAAGGCTTGTATCAACCGTATTCTCTGCTAACCAAGGAAAGCCTGGCATGTTTGACTCAGGAACCACAGCACGTGGATCAACTAAGTGAGCATAATGCCAATCGTCCGAGTAGCGCTTACCAACACGAGCCAAGTCAGGACCAGTACGTTTAGAACCCCATAAAAACGGATGATCCCATACTGATTCGCCTGCTACAGAGTAGTGACCATAACGCTCAACTTCATCACGAAAAGGACGAATCATTTGTGAGTGACAGTTAGAACAACCTTCACGTACGTAAAGGTCGCGGCCTTCCATTTCTAAAGCGTTAAGAGGGCGTAAACCCTCCACTGGTTTAGTTGTATCGTCTTGAAACATTAGCGGAGTGATCTCAACTAACGCGCCAAAGCTAATAGCAAAAACAGTCAGAATAGCCATAAGGCCAACGTTCTTTTCTACTATTTCATGTTTGTTTTGTGAATTTTTCTTGCTCATCATCTCACTCCGTTATGCTAATTGTGCTTGCGCGTCTAGTTTCAGAGATTCTTTCTCAGCTGAAATAGTGCGGTAAACGTTATAAGCCATAACTAACATACCCGTTACGATGAATACACCGCCTACAAAGCGCATGATATAGAAAGGATGCGACGCTTCTAAAGACTGCACAAAGCTGTACATTAATGTACCGTCAGCATTCACTGCACGCCACATTAGACCTTGCATTACACCTGAAATCCACATTGCAACAATGTATAAAACAACACCTACAGTGTGTAACCAGAAGTGGGTATTAACTAATTTAACGCTATACATACGACCTTGCGCGAATAACGCAGGAATTAAGTGGTAAATAGCACCAATTGAAATCATAGCAACCCAACCTAGTGCACCTGAGTGTACGTGGCCGATTGTCCAATCTGTGTAGTGAGATAACGCATTTACAGATTTAATTGCCATCATTGGACCTTCAAACGTAGACATACCGTAGAAAGACAATGAAACAACTAAGAAGCGTAGTACTGGATCAGTACGTAGTTTATGCCACGCGCCAGATAGCGTCATAATACCGTTAATCATACCACCCCAAGACGGTACGAATAGGATAATAGACATAACCATACCTAAACTTTGCGTCCAATCAGGAAGCGCTGTGTAGTGAAGGTGATGAGGACCAGCCCAGATATATAATGAAATTAGAGCCCAAAAGTGAACTACCGATAAACGGTATGAGTACACTGGACGACCTGCTTGTTTAGGTACAAAGTAATACATCATACCCAAGAAACCAGCAGTAAGTAGGAAACCTACAGCGTTATGACCGTACCACCACTGAACCATCGCATCTACGGCACCAGCGTAGATTGAATATGATTTAGTTAACGACACAGGCACTGCCATGCTGTTTACAATGTGTAGTACTGCAACAGTAATAATAAAGCCAGCATAGAACCAGTTAGCAACATAGATGTGCGACACTTTACGCTTGATTAAAGTACCAAAGAATACAATAGCGTAAACAATCCAAACCACAGCGATTAAAATATCGATTGGCCATTCAAGTTCTGCATATTCTTTTGAGCTAGTAATACCTAACGGTAGCGTTATTACTGCTAATACAATAACTAGCTGCCAGCCCCAAAAAGAAAAGGCGGCGAGTTTGTCTGAGAAAAGACGCGTTTGACAAGTACGTTGTACGACGTAATAAGACGTCGCAAAAAGTGCACTAGTACCAAATGCGAAAATTACTGCGTTCGTGTGTAACGGACGTAGTCGAGAGTAAGTTAACCATGGTGTATCAAAGTTAAGTGCTGGCCAAGCTAATTGGGCAGCAATCAGAACCCCAATACTCATGCCAACGATGCCCCAAATCACTGTCATAATAGCGAATTGGCGTACAACCTTATAGTTATACTCAGTTTGTGATGCTACTGTTTGGCTCATTTTCTGGCTTCCGCTGCAATAAATGCGTTTAGAAATGAATTACCCACCTTTAAAAGTGGGGCCTACTATTTTCTCAAGCGTGTTATCTAAAACTTTCAATACATGAAAGCTTCAGAAAAAAAACTTGAGAAACCCTTATTTTTTGCGGGTGAAATGATAAATTTTTTGGCCTAAAAAAGATAGGTCAATTACATAAAATTATGACATCAATCAATGTTTGTGAGCTTGTTGTTTATTTTTTGATACAGTTTGTGCCTAATTTGGCTTAATAGTAACACTCGCACTTGTTATTTGCAGTCGCGATTATTAGTATTTGTTTTTCTTTAGTGCGAAATTGTTATGTTTATATATAGATTAAGTTTATTCACGGCGGTATTTTTTTTATTAACAGCGTGTGATTTTTCCAAAAATACAGGTGAAAAGTTTCTAAAAAATGCCACATGCACAGCCAATTTGCCTTGTACTTTTTCAAATGATGTTAAAGTATGGTTAAGCGAGAAAACCCTTTCTCCCGAAACTCCATTTACTATTTTTAGTGATTTACCAACAAACCTTACAATTGAAGATGCCAAGCTTAAAGGCATTACTATGTATATGGGTTACATTCCTCAGCAATTTAAAAAACATAATGGCCTGTGGCAGAGTAATACCATGGTTGGCATTTGTTCTGAGCAAAATATGCTCTGGAATTTAGAGCTAACAGTTAAAGATAATACAACCTCTTTAATACAAACACTAAATTACTCTTTTTATGTAACGTATTAGGCTTAATACCTAACTTTCATGCAATCCATTTACCATTAGCAATTTGCACTGTTATCCATACGATTATTTAAGCGAGAAGATCACTAAAACTGCTATTTGAATCAAGTAGCCAATTAAGTTTTTATAATATGAAACTAATTCAATAAAGACACAGTTTTAATTGTGGCTGAACAAAAAGTCTAATCAAAAAAACCGCAAAGTAGTCAAATAAAGCTATTTAAGCACCAAACATGCGTAAATTCGGTTAGTAATTAACATTTAGTTTTGCGGTTTTAATAATTTGCTGTGATTAACTTGTTAATTTATCTGAATTTGGTACATAATTCGATTAGTTACATTGAATTACAAAGTTGACCAGTTTGGTTTCAACTGTGTTATTTAAGTATCTTAAATTGTTTATGCTATTGATATTTAAATGTATTTATTCATTAACAATGAAACAAGTTGTAACGTATGTCCCCAAAAGAGTTGTTCTATTTTGTTGGTTGATAAAAAACGCACTGGCGTTAAGTTTTCGTTCAGTTAAAAGCGCCTAAGTTGCCCATCTGACTCACTATTCTTATAACAAGTGAGCATTACCAATAAAGGTAAACTTCAACAAGTAGGGTTCTTTCATGAAAAAATCAACTCTTGGCTTAGCTGTAATTGCAGCAATACCAATGTTCTCAAGTGTGCAAGTTTTAGCGGCTGACGAAGCAGCTACATCAATTGAAAAAATTCAGGTGACGGGCTCTCGTATTAACCGTACTGATATGGAAACAGCAAGCCCAATCACAGTTATCGGTGATGACTTCATTGCAAAAAGTGGTTTCACATCTGTTGCTGACATACTTTCTACTCAGCCATCAGCTGCTGGTATTAGCTTAGGCGCTTCAAGTAATAATGGTTCTGGCGGTTCAGCAACAGTAAACTTACGTGGTATGGGTTCACAACGTACGTTAGTACTCCTAAACGGTCGTCGTATGGTTTCTTCAGGTACCGGCGCAGATTCTTCTGTTGATTTAAATACCATTCCTGTAGCAATGATCAAATCTATCGAAATCTTAAAAGACGGCGCGTCTGCAGTATATGGCTCTGATGCTATTGCTGGTGTTGTTAACATCATAACAAAGAAAGATTTTGAAGGTTCAGAGCTAAACGTTGAAGGCAGCCGCACTACAAAAGGTGATGGCAATAACTACGGTGTTAGTTTATTACACGGAATGAATATTGCCGATGGCAACTTAGTTGTTGGTGCTCAATACTCAAACCGTGGTGAAGTAATTCAGTCGGATCGTCGTTTTGTAGAGCCTGGCGAGTCTTCATTTATCCCTGAAGGAACACTGGGCGGCAGAACTTACCAGGGTAATGGTGTTTTTGCAGATAGAACTACTTCATACGACTTCACAACATCAAGCTATGCTCAAACACCTAATGAGCTATACAGCTTATTTACTAGTTTTGACAAAGAGCTAGACTCAGACACTACATTTAATGTTGATTTGATGTATACACGTCGTGAATCTAATCAACAACTTGCACCACAACCAGCAAGTATTGATTTAAGTACTTCTAGCTTGGATTCAACTTACACAGATAGCTTCCGTGACGCAGATACAGGCGATCTTGCTGACTCTTTAGAGTACAGAAGAAGAATGGTTGATGCTGGTCCTCGTATTTATGAGCAAGAAACTGACACTTACCGTGTATCTGTTGCATTACAAGGTTTATTAGATAACGATGCAAGCTGGGATGTAAGTGCAACTTACGGTCGTAATGACTCAAAAGATAAAGTTCAAAACTCAATTAATGCAAGTCGAGTTGAAGAAAGCATTTATGCAAACCAAGCTCTTTGGTTCAGCGGTGATTCTTTAGATCGTAGCTTATTAACATCTAACGATTCAATTTATACTGAGTCAAACGAAGGTGGTAACGAGCAATTTATTCTTTCAGCTGGTTACAGCGCAGTAACAGAAAGTGATATTGGTTACGCAATCGGTGTAGAAAACCGCTTTGAAAGTGGTTACTACACACCAGATCTAATTACTCAGCTTGGTGAGAGCACAGCTGCACAACAAGATCCAACTGAAGGTGATTTCTCAGTACAGTCTATCTACTTTGAAACATCTATGCCGGTATTAGAGACTGTTACCCTTGAAGGTGCTGCTCGCTACGATAACTACTCTACCTTTGGTGGCGAAACAACGTGGAAACTTGGTGCAACGTGGAATGTAACTGAAGAGTTTATGGTTCGTTCTGTATTAGCTACTGGCTTTAGAGCACCAAACGTATCAGAACTGTTTGGTGGTAACTCAGGTTCGTACGATTACCTAGCTGATCCATGGGGCAACGAACAAGATGCTCAAATACTTGTAAACTACACAAGTGATAACGATCTTAAAGCCGAAGAAAGTCGCTCTTTCACTTTTGGTATGGTTTGGGAAGTAGCTGACGGCTTATCAACAACTCTAGATTACTGGAAGTTTGATATTACTAATGCGATTACTCGCTTAGATGTTCAAAACGAAATGAATAGCTGTTTTGCAGGTGACTCAGAATCATGTTCATCAGTAAACATCACACAATCTGGTGACTTATCTAACCTAAGTTCAGCACTAACTAACGTAGGTTCTCAAGAAACGTCAGGTGTTGATTGGAATATTAGCTACTCTGCAGATAACTACCGTATAAACCTTGATACAACTTATTTAATTAAGTTTGAAGAAGATGACATTAATTACACAGGTACTATTGATGGCAACATCGGTGGTTACTCTAAAATAAAGTCTAACCTTTCAGTTAATTACGATCTAACTGATTCATTAAATATCCTTTATAACGCAAGATTCCTTCGTGGAATGGATGGTGACTACTACGGTGAAAACTTTAGTACTGACAACGTTATTTACCACGATATTTCAATGAGCTACAACTTGAATGATGCATTACGATTTACTGGTGGCATGAACAACATTTTCGATAAAGAGCCTGAGAAAGTATTAGGTGGTAACGATATGGGTACTGTTCCAGAAGTTTATGATGTAATTGGTTCACGTGTTTTTGCAAGTGTAAACTACAAGTTTTAACTAGCACATTAATCGTATTAAGGCTCAGTATTTACTGAGCCTTTTTTATTGAACAAAACAAAGGAGACAAGTACACTAAAACGATATTTTAGAAGGAGAACTGATTGTTAAAACAAGATGAAAACTTATCTTTTGTCATTGAACCAGAGCTAACTCCTCGTTCTGAACAGCGCATAGATCTGTATTTTTCTATCCCTAATGAAATGGGGATTAATCCGCAAACGCTTACCGAAGAATCTTACTTTAATAACCACTTTAAATCACATTTAGCATACAACGCTAACAATATACACTTGCCATTAGTACGAAGCCGTTTTGTTAGTAAAAACAAAGGTGAGCAGCAAGATTACCGTCAAAACCTTAATTTATTTTGTTACCAAGTGCGTTTAGCCCTTGATGCCGACATTAAAGACGCGTTAAAAATTGATGAAGCAGAAGACTTTTATAAACGCGCTAACGAAGTATATGAACAAAGTGAAGGGCTTTTAAAAAAGCTGCGTCGCTACACGCCAGATGACGAAAAACTACTTCCATTTTTTACCAATGCTGACAACTATTTAAGTTGGCATGTTGAGCAATCATTTTTAAAGCTTTTAGATGAAGGCCCACGTAGTAGCGATTATGCAAAAGAGCGTAACGATTTACTGCAGTTTTGTAAAAACGAAAATACGTACCGAGCAGAGAAAAGCTACAATTCTGAAACCACCATGCAAGACGCAAATCGAATAACAAATAAAATGCGCTTGTTACAACGTTTAATTGAGCATGGCGTTATATTACAGCGCCAAACGCGTTTTCTTAACAGCTACCTTAAACGATTAGTTAAAGGCACTGTAACAGCTGTTATCATGGCATTTGTGATGGTTGTGATACTTAATGCCCGCTCAACGTTTACTGAAGTCACCGCGACGCTTATTTTAATTTTGGGGGTCATTTACGGATTACGTGAAATATTTAAAGAAGACATTACACGTATGATCTGGCGAGCTATTGTACAAGGGCGACCTAAGTGGCGATTTAGCTTTAAAAATAGTATTACCAAAGACAAAATAGCGAGTCAGCTAATTTGGCTTGAATACACACGCTTTAAAAAAATACCTAAAGAAGTTAGATCTATTTTTTCAAAGCGTCGTCAGCAAAATAAACAAGCCGCGCAGTGGTTACACTTTGCAAGTGAGACACGTGTTAGTGCAAAAGAATTTTTACCCGGTTACGATACACTGCAACAAACACTGCAATTTAGTCTTGCACCATTTGCGCGTTATTTAAAGCGTGGTGAAGGGAAGTTATATCATTTAGATAGTAATAAAATTTCTAAGCAGGCGGTTGAACGGCGCTATCAACTTAACATGGTGCTTGTGCTAACTGAGGAAGATAGAACACTCTACCAACGCTATAAAATAACGTTAAATCGTAGTAAAATCGTTAATATTGAGCTTATCTACTCCAAAAAATGAATTTTAGTAATTAAAAAAGGGACTGATAAAATCAGTCCCTTTTTTAAATTTATTTATTAGCTAAACCATGTTTACTATATAAAGTTACTTTGTTTGATACTAGCGTGATCTCGATATTTTTTGCTTCGTCGCCCCACACACAATTAGTATGCAGTGTTTTTTCAACACAATTATCTGCACTTCCCAAAATGGTTTCAACTTCAGTCTTGTCCATACCTACTTTGATTTTTTCGTAACTCTCAAGACTTACCTTAGAACAAGCCGCAAGGCTTAGTGTAGCTGCGATGATAAGGAGTTTTTTCATTGTTATATCCTACTTAGTATTAATGTTTGAATTTTCTGATTTGGACGATCATGCCCATTCGTGGGTGGTCAAAGTAATGTACTTCACCACTTATTACACGTCTAAACTGAGAAAAGCGGGCTGACTCTATATCGCCATTTTCTAGTTTTTGGCTAATATCAAAATTAGCTGTAATGTATAAATAATGTCGTAAGTGTATTTTAAATAAACCGTCTAGTTCCCATTCTGCTTTTGATTGGTTTGGGTCGTTAAACAGTTCAGGTTGTGAGTTTAATAAACTTACAAAATCAGGATTTGAATAGCTAGGGGTTACGTTGGAATCACTTTTAAGGTGTTTACCTGCTATTAAATGCATACTTGGAGCACGCGATTTACTTGCGCCTTCAAAGCGCCAGCCAGTATGTAGAATAGGTGTTAATCCTTTGCGATCTAGCTGTCGGTACTGCGCTTTAAATTGCAGTTGTTCTGGCGCTAATAAATAAGTTTGCTGCATATCATCTTTAGCGGGTGCTAGAGGTGTTACAGGTAGCTCATCGTAGCTTTGTAGGTAGTTTGTACTGTCACCGCATACACCCGATTGTGGGTTTGAATTAACTAATGAGTCGGTAAAAGAGCGTTTTTGAAAACGCTCATCACCATCTATACAGGCTTGCATTGCTTGCTCTGTATAAAGAGGGGTCATTAAATCTAGAGAGTTTTTATCCTCAATAGCTTTGTGCTTAAGTGTAAAATCTTCTTGCAAATACGGAGCAGGGCGCTGCTTAAATACAAGCACCTCAACCTCAAACCAGCGTTCTGCAAATGCAGTGCTGCTAAACAAGCAGCATAAAATAACTAGCGATTTTTTTAGCAACATTAATGGCTAACCTTTTTTTCGAAATCTGCAATCATTGCAGTGACCATTTTTAAGCGTTCGCGAGCGTTAGCTTCACTAATTGCAAAGCGCAGTTTATTTGCGCCATCCATTTTGTACACCTTAGGCGCACTTTGTATCAAACCAATGATGAAGCTAGGGTTAACCTTAGTATCTTGGCTAAACTCAAAGTAACCACCTTTTGGATTTGCCTCAATTTTTGTTATCCCTAAATTACTTGCCTGCATTTTTAATAATTGTAGGCTAAATAGGTTTTTAGCGGCATCAGGCAGTAAACCAAAGCGGTCTATAAGTTCTACCTGTAGTTCATCCATATCATCAAGGTTAGCACAACTAGCAACTCGCTTGTACATACCTAGGCGTGCATTAACATCGTGTATGTAATCATCAGGTAATAGTGCAGCCAGTTTTAAATCTACTTCGGTTTGTTTTTTAAGTAGATTTTCAAGCGTTGGCTCTTTTCCTTCACGTAGCGCATTTACGGCTTGCTCAAGCATTTCCATGTACAAACTAAAGCCGATTGTTTGCATTTGACCTGATTGATCGTCGCCAAGTAACTCACCGGCGCCACGAATTTCTAAATCGTGTGTAGCGAGAGCAAAACCCGCGCCTAAATCTTCCAACGATTCGATTGCTTGTAAGCGTTTACTCGCGTCTTTAGAGAGTGCTTTAGGGTCACCTGTGAGTAAATAGGCATACGCTTGATGATGGCTTCGACCAACTCGTCCACGTAATTGGTGTAATTGCGCAAGGCCAAGTTTATCTGCTCTATCCATAATAATGGTATTGGCTGTTGGTACATCAATACCGGTCTCAATAATCGTGGTACATACCAGCACGTTGTATTTTTGATGATAAAAGTCAGTCATTATTTGCTCAAGCTCTTGCTCGCGCATTTGACCATGGGCTGAGGTGACGCTTGCTTCAGGCACCCATTCACTAATTTCTTGCGCAACACGGTCAATAGTTTCCACATTGTTATGCAAAAAGTAAACTTGGCCACCACGTTTAATTTCACGTAGTACAGCTTCGCGTATTAGTTCTACATCGCGTTGGCGTACAAAGGTTTTTACCGCTAAACGTTTAGCCGGTGGCGTTGCGATTATTGATAAATCGCGCATGCCGCTCATGGCCATGTTAAGTGTACGCGGTATTGGCGTTGCAGTTAGTGTGAGTATGTCTACATCGGCACGCAGGGCTTTAATTTTCTCTTTTTGACGAACACCAAAGCGATGCTCTTCATCAACAATGAGTAAGCCTAAATCGTTAAATTTAATGTCATGCTGAATAAGTTTATGTGTGCCAATAACTATATCGAGCTTACCGTTTGCCATTTTTTCAAGCGTGTCTTTTTGCTCTTTAGTGGAGTTAAAGCGCGAAAGTACACCAACTTCAATAGGAAAATCAGCAAAACGATCTTTAAAGTTTTCATAGTGCTGCTGAGCCAGCAAGGTGGTAGGCACTAAAATTGCCACTTGTTTATCATCGTTAACCGCTACAAAAGCAGCGCGCATGGCCACTTCTGTTTTACCAAAGCCTACGTCACCACACACTAAGCGGTCCATGGCTTGCTTTGATTGCATATCACCTAACACCGCTTCTATGGCGTTGCGCTGATCGTCAGTTTCCTCAAACGGAAAGCTATCGCTAAATTGGCGATATGCAGGGGCGTCTAGAGTAAACTTATTACCGGGTTTTGCTTGGCGCTGTGCATAAATGTCGAGTAATTCGGCTGCTACATCGCGAACTTTTTCAGCCGCACGTTTTTTTGCTTTTTCCCATGCATCTGAGCCAAGCTTATGCAGCGGGGCGCTAGCTTCTTCACCACCAGAGTAACGACTCAGCATATGCAGTGCAGACACTGGCACGTAAAGTTTAGCTTCACTTGCGTAAGTAATCGTAACAAACTCAGTAATTACACCTGCGGCATCAATTGTTTGCAAACCTTGGTAACGCCCAACACCATGGTCGAGATGCACAACAGGTTGGCCTTCCTTAAGCTCAGCTAAATTACGGATTAGCGCATCTTGGCTGGCTTCGTACTTGTGCTTGCGGCGTCTGCGTTGAGATACTTTAATACCTAGCAGTTCTTGCTCGGTAATAATAGAAAGGCTTGGTTTAGTACCAAGTACTACACTTTGTTCAAGCGGGCTTACTATTAAACCTACATCACTCGCGCTTTTTGTAAATTGTTCGAGTGTTTCAAATTCTTTAAATTTTAAACCGCTTGGTTTTAGAATGCTCAGTAATGATTCGCGACGACCATCGGATTCAACACTGAGTAATATGCGGCCTTTTTTCTTTTTTTGCTCTGCTACATAATTTATAAACGCGGCATAAGGTTCATGCTGCTTATGATCAATTCTAATCGCTGGCAGCTCGCTAACGCTTAAGTTTTTATTGCCCGCTTTAGTACCAAGCTTTGCAAGAGATAAACGAATACGTGCAAAATTGCCTAAATTAGAAAACAGCTCTTCAATAGGCTGATAAAGCGCATTGGGTTCAAGTAATGGACGAAGTGGGTCAACTCTGCGGTTCTCATAGCGTACATTTACATCGTGCCAAAAGGTGTCTGCCGCGTGCTCTAAATCACCCAGCTGCATAACAGTTGTCGTATCTGGCAAGTAGTCAAAAATAGTCGCTAGCTTTTCAAAAAACAACGGCATGTAGTATTCGATACCAGCAGGCCAGTTACCTTTGCTTACTTGCATGTATACAGAGTCTTGCTGCGAGCTTGCACCAAATTTTTCGCGGTAGCTTATTCTAAAACGTTCAATATCAGCGTCGTTAGTAGGAAATTCATGCGCTGGAAGTAGCTCAATTTTATCTACTTTTTCATCAGAACGCTGCGTTTCTACATCAAATAAGCGAATTGTGTCGAGTTCGTCATCAAAAAAGTCGAGTCTAAATGGGTGCGGGTTACCCATTGGGTATAAGTCAACGATAGAGCCGCGTATAGCGTATTCGCCGTGCTCCATTACTTGTTGAACATTTAAATAACCGGCTTGCTCTAAATTGTCACGAAAGTTATGCGTGTCTAGTTTGTCGCCTACTTTAAAGTTTATTGTTGAACCGTAAATAAATGAGGCCGGGGCTGTGCGCAACATTAAAGTAGACACAGGCACAATTAACACACTTTGTTGTTCTTTTTTTAAGGTGTTTAAAGTGGCCAAACGGGCTGAAATAATATCTTGATGGGGAGAAAAGTGATCGTATGGCAGAGTTTCCCAATCAGGAAATACCATTACTGGGTTATCGGGTAATAAATATTCTAATTCTGTTTCAAGGCGCAGTGCGCTTGGTGTATCAGGCGTAACAATCAATACTAAGTTGTCTTGTTGTTTAACGCCTTCAGCAATGGCAATACTTAAACCACTTCCGCTTAGCTGGCCCCATTGAATTTTATCTTTTTGAGATTTTACCCAAGGCAAGGCTGCCCATTGCTCAAACGCCATTTATTACTCCATTTATAGTTGGCTCTTAGCAAGTAAGAGCCATCTTGAGTTAAGATTACCTAGTCTCGGTATATTTTTGTTAGGTCTTTATAGTGATCTATTCTACGGTCACGCAAGAACGGCCAGATACGTCTTACGTTTTCTGAGCGTTTTTGATCAATTTCAACCACTAAAATTTGCTCATCAGTATTATTAGCCTCAGCTAATAATTCACCTTGTGGGCCTGCAATGAACGAATTCCCCCAAAACGCAATACCATCGCTTTGCGCACTTGGGTCACTTTCATGGCCGACACGGTTACAGCTAATTACTGGTACACCATTGGCAACAGCATGGGCACGCTGACTAATAACCCACGCATCTTTTTGACGAGTTTGCTCAGCAATGTCGTCGTTAGGATCCCAACCAATAGCGGTTGGGTAAATTAACACTTCAGCGCCTGCCATTGCCATTAAGCGGGCAGCTTCAGGAAACCATTGATCCCAACATACTAGCACGCCTAATTTACCCACCGAGGTTTGAATAGGCTCAAAACCGATATCACCAGGGGTAAAGTAGAATTTTTCGTAAAAACCTGGATCATCAGGAATATGCATTTTGCGGTATTTACCCGCAATACTGCCATCTTGTTCTAATACAACCGCGGTGTTGTGATAAAGGCCCGTAGCGCGTTTTTCAAATAAAGAGGCCACAATAACAATGCTTAGCTCTTTAGCAAGCTCACCTAAGGCGTTACTGCTAGGGCCTGGAATGGTTTCGGCTAAATCAAATACGTCAACATTTTCGGTTTGGCAAAAATAGAGGCTTCGGTGTAGCTCTTGAAGTACAACCAGTTTTGCACCTTTTTGAGCGGCTTCACGAATGGCACTCATTGATTTTGCCATATTGTGCTGAGCGTTATCGGTATTGCTTTGTTGCACTAACGCAACGGTTAATTTTGCAGGGCTTGTCATTGTGCTGCTCCAGCTAAAAATCCACGAGGTAATTGCATTGTAATACAGTGCAGGCTGCCAAATTGTTCAATAATTGGTTGGCAATTAACGCCAATAATAGTGTGTTGTGGGTATGCTTTTTGAACTTGTGCTAGAGCACGTTCATCATTGGCATCATTATACGTTGGCACAAGCACAGCATTATTAATAATTAAGTAGTTAGCGTAGGTAGCCGGTAAGCGTGTTTGCTCATCGTCATACGCGGCTTTTGGCCACGGTAACTCAATTAAGTTATATGGGGTGTTATCGGCAGTTTTAAAGGCTTTTAGTTGTTTTTCCATTGCATCAAGTGCGCTAAAGTGCTCATCAGTTTTATCGTCACACTGCACATATACAAGGGTATTATTTGGCGCAAAACGCACTAAAGTATCAATGTGGCTGTCGGTGTCATCACCCGCTAAATAGCCATGATCAACCCATAAAAAACGTGTTGCTCCCAAGTGCTCTTTTAAAAGTATTTCTATGTCAGCAGGGTTTAAATCTGGGTTACGGTTTTTGTTAAGCAAACATTCGCTGGTTGTTAGCAACACACCATGCTCGTTTATTTCAATACCGCCACCTTCAAGTACCATATCGAGCGCTTGATATTGGTTGTTTGTGCTACTTAGCTCTTTTACCAAAGTACGATTAATTTGATTGTCTAATGCGCTTTCAAATTTATTGCCCCAACCATTGAAAGTAAAATCGTATACTTTTAACTGCTCTGGTGAATCAATAGCGGCGCAAGTAAGCGGACCATGATCGCGCGCCCAGGTATCGTTGGTAGGCGTTACTACAAAATGAACACGATTAAGAGAGATGTTAGCGCTATTTAGCAATTCTGTAATATGCATTTTTAAGGCACTGTTATGCGCCACAATAACAAGCTGTTGCTGCGTTGTTATATGCTTAGCAAGCTCAATATATACAGGTTCTACACGTGCTAAATTATCAGCCCAATCTGTGTCTTTATGAGGCCATGTAAGCATAACAGCGTCTTGCTCGGCCCATTCTGGTAAAAGTCTAAAGTTCATGAATTTTATATACTAATTAAGATGACGCTAGTTTAGCATTTTACATAAAGATGTCAGCTAATTATCACTGTTTAGATCGGCTTGGTTTTGATCAAGTTCTTGACGTTTTTTAAGTTGGCGGGTTTGAGCATGTAAACTTGCTCTAACAATAAGTTCTTGGTCAGTGGTTCTAATTGCGGTAAAGAGCATGGTGTATTGATAATGCTCGCTATCTTGTTTTTCTACTGCCACAACTTCGGTGTAACAATAAACCGCAGAGGCTTCGTGGTGCAAAAACAGTTTTGTTCTAAACGCTTGGCCAATTGAGTGTACTTCGGGTGATGTAAAGCGAATACCGCCACCGCCGTAGCTATCACATTGTATTGCATTATCTTGGGCTTGTTCTGAGGCCAAAATATGGCTCATTATTAAATCTATTTTACGTGACTGCGCTTGTAAAAATGTAGCTAGCTCTTGTGCTATATCGCCCAAGTTACGCAGTGGTCGTAACGAGCTTTGCTCAAGTTCACTTACTTCATTTGCTAATCTAAATAGTGGGGGGATATCGTCTTCTAGCTCAAGCTGCGATTTAGGAACTTGTCCGTTCGATACGGCGAATAAATTCACTCTTATACTTTCATTAATTTGAAAGTACTGTTCAAACTCACCTAATCTTTCACTATTCATTATGTTCTCCACCACGTATTTATTTAATAGTAGCGTTGTGAGTACTAAATTGCTAGCAGATAAAATAACTCATAGTGGGCTAAATGCTTTGTTTACATTCAATTTTTAACATACTGATTATGAAAATAAATACACTAAGACATATTTAGGGGTAGTTATAAAAAAGCGGCCAATGTCATCCTAACATTGGCCGCTTGGGTATTGATTCATCAGCGCATACTTATTTAAGTAGAGCGGCTAATTCATGTAAATCTTTCACAACGTGATCTGGTTTTTTAGCTAATGGGTAAAGTGCTTTACCTGGGCGTGCAATGAAAGTGGTTTGTAAGCCTGCTTCTTTTGCGCCAGCAACATCCCAGCCATGGGCTGCAACCATCATAGCTTCATTTGGTGCTACATTTAGCTTTTTAAGTACCCATTCATAAGCACGTAAGTCTGGTTTGTAAATTTTAATATCTTCAATGCTGTAACGTGCATCAAAGTAAGACATTAAACCAGCGCTTTCAAACTGTGCCTTTACACCTTTGTTTGAAGAATTTGTAAGGCTTACTAATTTATAGCCCTGAGCTCTAAGTTTTGCCAGTCCTTCTTTAACATCGCTGTGTGGAGGAAGAGTTAAAAGAGGCGTAACAATAGCTGTTTTAGCTTGTTCACTTGTAATATCAATATTGTTGTTTTGAGCAACCATAAGAAGTGATGCCACCCCAATTTGCCCAAAGTCGTGATAACTACCGCTTACTGTATCTACTAATGAATGGTGCAGCATAGTCGAAAACCATAGTGGTAATAAATCTTCACGCCCGCCTAGTGCTTTACCAATAGAGGTACGCATTGACGTTAAATCAAGTAGGGTTTCGTTTACATCAAAAATAAGCACTTTGGGCTTTACTTGTTCTTTTGGTTCATCAGCGACTGCATAACCAGATACAAGGCTTGTGCCTACAAGTAGTGAAAGAGTAAGTGTTTTTAACGATTTTAAAATAGACATTAGTTATTCTCCGATTCAAGTGCTGCCATAATATCAGTAGGTTCTGCGCGTAGGGTGTAGTCTTCGTTTAAAAATGCGTATGTAATAACACCTTCTTGGTTTATCACATAAGTAGCCGGTAGCGGCAATTTAAAGCTTTTATCGCCGTAGTAGTGTTCAAAATCAATACCAAATTGTGTGTATAACGCTTGAATACGCTCATCAAGTGTAAACAATAAACCAAATTGCTCAGCTACTTTATTACTAACATCTGAAAGCACGTCAAACTCAAGATCGTTTTTTTGTGCAGTTGAGAGAGTTTCATCAGGCAGTTGTGGTGATATTGCGACTAACTGAGCATTTTGAGTTTTAAATTGCGGTAAGTAGTCATTAAGTGCTTTTAGCTCTAAATTACAATATGGGCACCAGCCACCACGATAAAAGCTAATAATTACCGGGCCTTTTTTTAATAAATCCGCAAGCTCAATGTTTTCGCCGTTATGGTTGGCTAGGCTGAAGTTTTCTACCTTTTGACCAATTTGCAACGCATTGTCTTTAATATGCTGTGCAATAAGCTCTTCGTTTGTAGTGTTCATTAATGCTAAAACGTCAGCCGGTAACTTGGCATCTTTTTGTACGTTATAGGCATCTATTTGCGCTTTTAAACTCATGATTGAACCTCAATAATTAGACTATTTGCAATTATAGTGTTTTACATATTTAAATAAACATTGCAAAACTGAAAGCTTCATTCGAAAATGTTAAACATTGAAAAGTGCACAATGGCATCTTTATGTATAATTTAAGCGACCTAGAAACATTTATAGCAGTAGTTGAAAATAAAGGGGTGCTTGCTGCTGCGCGCGAGCAGCGTTTATCGCCTGCAACGGTAAGCCATCGCTTAAGTAAATTAGAACGTGAGCTTGCAACAGTACTTGTTTTTAGAGATAGCCGACGAGTACGGTTATCTCCCGCAGGTGAAATATTTTATACGCGAGTTGGCGCTATAATGGAGGCGCTGCACGACGCTGAGCATAGTATTGGTGCGCGTAGTTCATCTGTGAGTGGTTTATTACGCGTGACTATGCCCCCTTGGATTTTTTCAAAATACGTAATGCCAAGACTTAATGAGTTAGAGCAGGCCTATCCTGAACTAAAACTTGATTTTTTAATTACTGATCATTTTGTAAATGTGGTTGATGACGCACAAGATGTGGCAATTCGTGTAGGACAATTAAATGATTCCGGTTTACTGTCACGAAAAATAGTAAACAACAAACGTATACTTTGCGCAGCTCCTAGCTACATAAAAAAATATGGCATGCCTAAAAGCTTAGCTCAATTGAGCGAACACTATTGGGTTTGCCTGCCGTGGCAGCGCCAATTAAAGCTTTTTGATGAACAAGGTAAAACACATACTTTTAATGCAAGAACACGCTTTACTATTTCTAATTCCGACAATATGACTCAAGCAGCCATTGCAGGTCATGGCATTGCAATTAAATCAATGATAGCTATTCATGAAGATATTAAAAATGGCATTTTAGTTGAAGTTATGCCCGGTGTAATGGCACAAGATGATGCACCAGTTTGGTTTTTGCGTCCGCAAAATAGCTTAACTACCCGCAAAACCGATGTATTTTATGACTTTATGAAATCACTATTTTTGAGCTGCGAATAAGCGTTTAAATGAGCGTTTTACTCCAGTTAAAAACAAATAACCAGTAAGCTCGGCAAGTAAGGCAACTATAATAGCTGCAACAATGGCGGCTATAATAGAATCTTTTTTTAAAATGATTTGACCTTCAAAGCGTTGCCACACTTGTTGCTTTACATCGCTCATGCCACTGATCATAGTAAAAATATATGGAGATTGCGCAAACCTATTTACAGCGATTTGTAAGTCTTGTTGTCGTGTGTAAAGTGTACTGATATTACTTGCACCTTTATTCACAATCCCATCATCAATATTTTTATAGTGTTTAATTAGCTTATTTAAATCATTATTAAAATACTTAGCTGCATCGCTTTTAAAAGGCGCAATGGCATTATTAGCTTCAATTAATTGGGCTGATAATGCTTGGCCAAAATCGCTTACAAATGCAGGAATTTGCACTCCAAGTAGTAAACCGAATGCAAAGAAACTAAGTCGGATATAATCTAAAAATTTACTCATTTATCTTCCTATCCATTTAAATAACCCAGAATTAACATTTGAGCTTGTTTTTATATCAAAAACTCGTAATCTAATGGGGCGTGTTGACCTTTGTGGATTGAAATTTGTTCAATCTAGGTACGATTTAATCGCGGCGCGAGGTTTGTAACCTAGCGGGCTAAGTCAAAACCGAGCAACAAAGAGTTAATCGTCCCTAGAAAGAACCCAACGGGCAGCGCATGTTTGGCATTTATGCTGCGTTATCACCTATTTATGGGGAATAACCACACTACATAGGCTCTGCCTTGCCTAAATACCAAACGTACTGCTGCAAATTCAACCACGAAAGGCCAACACGCCCTAATAATAAAAATAACAACAGGTGGATGTTAAGGATGACGAAAAAAGTAAAGTTCACGTCAACATTTGTTGATATTTCTAAACAGCTCAAACGTTTTGTATCGCGCATAGTTCAACCCGACGATGTAGAAGATATTGTGCAAGAAACCTTTGTAAAAAGCTATGAAGCTGATTTAAAGCAAGACATTCAGTTTACCCGCAGTTATATGCTTAAAACAGCTAAACACCTAGCACTAAACCATATAGCAAAGTGGGACAACAAATTTAATGATTCGTTAGAAAATGATAACGAATTACCCGTACTACTCAAATCAATGAAGCTTGAAGATGAATACACATCTAAAGAGCGCTTCTTACTTTTTTGTAGAGCTACTGAGCAACTAAACTCATCAATTCGTAAATGCTTTATATTAAAAAAAGTTTATGGCATGAGCCAAAAAGAGATCGCAGATCAAATGCAGTTAAGCCAAAGCACTGTTGAAAAACACATTGCAAAAGGATTATTACAAACCATGTTGTACATGCGTGAACATGAGCAAAGCTCTCAAATACATCCTAAAGCTCAAGCACACCCTATATCAGTTAAGAGGGTCGCAGAATGAGTAATGTTCATCAATTTAATTCAAAAGATTTAATTTTAGAAAAGTCATGTGAATGGATAAGCGCAATTGATCGTGGTTTAACTGATGATGAAAAAGAGCAATTTAAATTATGGATGATGCAAAGCACCGCCCATCAAGACTCTATATATGAGCTTGCTCAGCTTTGGGATGAACTTTCGGTATTAAATGAATTAAGTCATTTATTTCCTCAGCGTAACAATACTAAAGCAACAAAAAATAAGTGGATGTTTTCTTACTCAATTGCAGCGAGCTTATTTGCAGCGTTAATGGTATGCAGCTACTTATTAATTAATTTAGAAAATGGCTATAACCAAGAGCTTGCAAAAGTTAATTACACTAAAATTTACAAAACAAAAGTAGGCGAGCAAGCAACGTATGTGTTGCCAGATGGCACCATAGTGCAGCTTAATACTAATAGCTTGCTAGAAGTTGCTTATAGCAAAGGCCGCAGGCAGTTATTACTTAGTCGTGGAGAAGGGCGCTTTAATGTAGCAAAAGATGCCACGCGTCCGTTTAGTGTTATGGCAGGCGACAAAAGCTTTACCGCACTCGGTACCGTATTCAATGTACAGCGTAATACCTCATCAGATTTAGAGCTTGTTGTTACCGAAGGCAAAGTGATGATCACCGACCCTAGTGTAGCGGTTGATGCAAATGACTTTAAAGATTATCAACTTGCAGATAACAGCACGCAAAAAATTCGTCAAATTAATGCCAACATTGTTACCTCAGGCGAAAAGGTAGTTATAGAGCAGAGTGTTACAAAGCCAATTACCCAACTATCAATGAACGACGTACAACGCGATTTGGCATGGCAAAATGGCATGCTTATTTTTAACGGAGAAGAGCTCAGCGATGCTTTAAATGAAGTAAGTCGTTATACCGCGACACGTTTTGAGCTTTCTTCAGCCGAGCTTGCCAGTATTAAAGTAGCTGGGGTATTTAAAGCGGGTGACGTTGAAGGTTTACTAGAAAGTTTACAAACTAATTTTTCGATTGATCATGAGCGTTTAGGTGAGCATGTAGTAACGCTAAAACACCATACAGAATCATAAGTAGACGTTATGCAAATCAAACTAATGTTAGATAAAGTTGCATCAATAAAGATTGAACGTAAAAAAAACATTAAAAAAAAGAGACAAAGCCATAGAGGATTTTTGTTTGTCAGCTGTTTATATAAGTTGCGCAGTAACCAAACGCATTTATTGAGTGGATTTAGTGTGCTTGCACCGGCTATTTTTAGCTTGAGTGTACAAGCAGCAACTCAAACCACTGGGCAAATGGTGCAATTTGATATAAAAGCGCAGCGAGCAGACAAAGCCTTAATTGAATATGCTAAACAAACAGAGCAAACCGTGGTGTTTTCTTATGAGTTGGCAAAGCAGTATGACGCAAATTCAGTTTATGGATTTTACACTCAACTAGATGCCCTAGAGGCATTACTAGGTGGGACAGAGCTCGATGCGGTTGTTGATCAAAATGGTTTACTGAGTATAAAACTCAAACAAATCAACAGGAATGATAACAACATGATGAAGCTTTCAGCGGTCAGTGCAGCAGTATTACCAGCCTTACTTGCAGTTAATTCGCAAGGTGTAAACGCAGCAGAAGAAGTCGCTCAAGAAAAAATTGAAAAAATTGCTATTGTCGGTAGCCGTGTAGCAGGACGTTCAGTTGAAGATTTACCCGTTCCAGTAGATATCTTAAGTGCAGAAGCGCTTGAAAATACAGGCCAAACAGAAGTTGGTCGTATGCTACAGTCTATCGCTCCTTCATTTAACTTTTCAAGCTCTGCAATTAGTGACGGTACTGATGCTTTAAGACCTGCAACACTTCGCGGTTTAGGCCCCGACCAAACATTGGTGTTAATTAACGGCAAACGTCGTCACCAAGCAAGTATTATTCATATTAATGGCTCTGTTGGGCGTGGTACTGCAGGTACTGATATGAATGCAATTCCAGCCTCTGCAATTAAACGCATTGAAGTATTACGTGATGGCGCTGCTGCTCAGTATGGTTCTGATGCGATTGCTGGTGTTATTAATATTGTACTTAAAGATGGTAGCGAAGGCGGTAAAGCGGCTATTAACTACGGCCAATATTCAGAAGGTGATGGCGAAACCATCAACCTTGATTTTAATAAAGGCTTTGCGCTAGGCGATGACGGTTATTTAAATACAACTATCAATTACCGTGACCGTGCACCGACTAACCGTGCAGGTTTACATGGCTCTTGTCAGTTTTATGGTTGTACAGAGTTAAGTGACGGTACTTTACTTGCTGGCGATCCGCGTGAACTGACAGCCGATCGTGATACTTTTAGAATTGGTGATGCTGATTCTCAGCAGTTTGGTTTAACAATTAATACCGGTTACGAGTTAGGTGATGGCGAGCTTTACGGCTTTATTACTTACTCAACACGTGAAAATGAGTCGGCTGCATTTTTCCGTCATAATGCAAATGCAGGTGGCAACCCAGTACTACAAGATAACGATGCAACGATTCCATTAGGTTTCTTACCAAAAATTAATACAACTATCGACGATATCTCGTACAACTTTGGTTATAAAACTGAGTTTGATAACGATGCAAGCCTTGATTTATCTTACACCTATGGTGAAAACAGCATTGATTACACGACAAGTGACACTATCAATGCCTCATACGCTAACTTTTTACGTTATGATCAAGGTCTAAGTGCTGCTGATATTCGTACAACCATCCCACGTGAAGCATACGCTTACGGCATGGAATTATCACTACAAACAATCAATATTGATTTTACGCAAAACTTTGATGATTATTCTTTAGCAATGGGTGCAGAAATCCGTACTGACGAATATCGCATTTTAGAAGGTAATGAGTACGCATACCGCGATTACGATACAACCAACGGTGTAAGTATTTACAACGGCTTAAGTGGTGGTGTTGGTTCTGAAGATGCATCAGGTGGTTCACAAGGTTTTGGTGGTTCAGCTCCTGCGTCATCAGTTGATGAATCGCGTGATGTAATTTCATTTTACATAGATGCAGAAGCTTATGTGATTGAAGATGTAATTTTATCGGGTGCACTTCGCTACGATAACTACAAAGGCTTTGGTGATACAGTAAACTTTAAGCTTGCTGGTAACTGGTCTGTAACCGACGATATTTCACTACGTGGTGCATTAAGCTCAGGTTTTAGAGCGCCTTCAATGCAGCAGCTTTACTTTAATAACGTAAGTACGCAATTTGTTGTTGGTACTAATGGTAATTTAGTTGCAGAAGAGGTTGGTACATTTAGAAATGATTCAACACTTGCGCAAAGCTTAGGTATTCCAAAGCTTAAAGAAGAAAAATCACAAAACCGTAGTTTAGGTATTGTATATAACGTTACAGATAATATTAATGTAACCGTTGATTACTACTCAATTGATATTGACGACCGTATTGTAATTAGTGACCGCTTAGGTAAAGGTTTATCTACAAGCCTTGATGCTGCACTAAATAGTGCGGGTGCTGGCGTAGGTCAGTTTTTCTTAAATGGTGCTGATACAGAAACCCGTGGTGTTGATTTTGTAGCAATGTGGAACACTGAAGGTTTAGGCGGCACGCTTGATTTTACACTTGCAGCTAACTTTACCAAAACAGATGTTGTATCGTTATTTTCGCCTGCTGGCTCAAGCCTTGAGACAGTAAACGTAGAAGATATATTTTCAGCTGAAGACATCTCTATTATTGAAGAGTGGCAACCAGAGGATCGTATTAACTTAAGTGCACTTTATCAACGTGATGATTGGACAGTTAACCTGTCACTTAATCGCTTTGGTGAGTACACAGTAGAAGATGGTGGTCGTCAAACGTATGGCGCAGAAATTTTAACTGACGTTAAAGTTAACTACTTCGTTACTGAAGATTTATCGGTAAATATTGGTGCAAATAACTTGTTTGATGTTTACCCAGATAAAAACGAAATAGGTAACTCTCGCTCAGGTACTATTGTGGATGCTAGTGGCAACACAGTAATAAGTAGCTCAGGTGTGTTTGACTACTCACGTCGTTCTGCTCCATTTGGATTTAACGGTGCTTACTACTACATAGGCGCAGAATACCGTTTTTAATTAATAACCTCCCTTTCGTTATTTAACTCAAAGGGCCGTAAGGCCCTTTTTTTGGTTTTATATTGGGCTGTTTTATTTAGAAATCAAACTTATTGAATAATCATCGTATTGCTTAATATTATTCATTACACTCATTAAAGTATTATGTGTACTGTTTTCGTCTGCGGTTATAAGTACCGAACTTATTTCATATTTAGCCGCGAACATCGCTAAATTAGTCGCAACTTGCTCTAAATCAATTAACCTCCCTGAAAAATATACTGCGTTACTTTCATCAATTCTAAATAAAGCATTTTTAACAGGCTTATCTATTTGAGGGCTGTCGAGTGGTCGGTTTAATTCAATAGCCACAGGTTTTACAAAAGATGTAGTTACAATAAAGAAAATTAGTAATATGAACACTATGTCTAACATCGGGGTCATATCTACATCAGCATTATTTTGCAGTTTAGTTAGGGCGTGTGAATCTTTGTGGATTGAAATTTGTTCAATCTAGGGGCGATTAAATCACGGCGCGATGTTTGTAACCTAGTGGGCTAAGTAAAAACCGAGCAACAAAGAGTTAATCGTCCCTAGAAAGAACCCAAAGGGCAGCGCATGTTTGGCCTTTATGCTGCGTTATCGCCTATTTATGGGGAATAACCACACTACATAGGCTCTGCCTTGCCTAAAAACCAAACATACTGATGCAAATTCAACCACCAGAGATCAACACGCCCTAGCTTACTTTTCATATTGGACCTTATTTTTAATTAAATGCTGCGGCGCCACAGCAAGGTTTTAGGTACCTAATAACAAAATTAGCACAGCAAAAATAAAGCGTGGTTAAATAAACATTCTAATAACATTAAATTTTTGTATTTATTATGTATTTAAAATGTGGCGAAATAAGGTGGTGTTTATAGCAATCTGCTTATATATGGGGTCTATTTAGCATCGTTATAGAGTAATTTAATTCGTTAAATTGCTTAAGGATTTATACAGATTGGTATTAGAGGCAATAAAAAACCCAGCGCTAGGCTGGGTTGTATTTATGCGTTATGTAAGCTTACTGCTTTTGCATACGGCTCATTTCTGCATGGCAGCTTTGCATTGTTAATAATGTTTTAGCCAGTGCAGCTTCGCAATCAGCCGGTTGTGGTTTATCCATAGCGGCTTTAATTTCTACAAGCGTTTTATCTTCTACTTCTTCAAGCTCTTTTACATACGTGCTGTCGTTATGTGAGGTGAATGTAGTAAGTAAGGCTGTGTATGCACGTCGTGCTTCAACTGCGAAAGATGAACCATCTTCGCGTTCGCCTTTTTCATTAATTGCATATGGCTGCAAGCGCTCAACACTCACTTTTCGGGCATCTATCATACGCTGAAAAAGTGCGCCAATAGCAGGGTCTTCAACTTTTTCCTGTGCTTTTTGATAAAAGTCGATGCCGCTGTTCATAACTTGAATGATGTCAGTAATATGATTTACTTCTGATCCTTGATGGGTGTTCATAATGACCTCTTTTATTAAATGAATGTATAGTTCAATTTAATAAAAGCAATGTATGTTCCATGTTTTTATTTTCATGTAGTCATTTGATTTTATTGGTTTAATTTTATTACAGGAAGGGGCTAAGTTAATGAGGAAAGTATTAACCTAGCAATTTTTACATTATATTGTGTAATAAAGTTATTTTAGCTCTTCAGCTACTTCAGCTACTTTTTGGCGTAACCAGATATGGCTCGCATCGCGATGTAACAGTGGGCTCCAAATCATATCAAGCTCAAAAGGAGGAATTGGAAACGGTGGCTCTAAAATTTTAAGCCCCGGATCATCTAAGTATATATTTGCGGCTTTTGAAGGAAGGGTCGCAATCAAATTTTTCTCTTTAGCTAAATGAATCGCTACATGGTAGTTACGCGTAAAAGTGGCAATATTACGATGTTTACCAAAGTGGGCAAGTGCTTCGTCAACCCAACCAAGTTTTTGCACATCTTTAGGGTCCATGCCCACGCCTACACCAAAACCTGTTTTACTCACCCATATATGGCGTGCTTTTAAGTAGCTGTCGAGGCTAAAGTTTTCAATAATAGGGTTGTCGGCCTTAACTAAGCAGCAAAAACTGTCTTTCCAAATACGTTTATGATGAAAAGACTGAGGTAAGTTTTCAAAACGGTTGATTGCCATATCTACTTTACCGTTTTCTACATCATGAAAGGTTACATCACTTGGTGTGAGTATATCTAAAGTAGTATCGGGGGCTTCTTCGTGTAGTTTACTTAAGAGCTTTGGCGCTAACGTACTTGCAGCGTAATCACTGGCCATTATTCTAAATACACGTTTACTCTGGCTTGCCTCAAATTCTCGATTAGGTGCTAGGGTTTCTTCAAGCGTCATTAATATGCCGCGAATAACGGGTTGTAACTCTAAAGCGCGCTCTGTCGGGACCATACCATCGCTGGTACGAACTAAAATAGGGTCGTTAAATAAGTTACGAAGACGTTTAAGGCCATTACTCATTGCGGGCTGCGTAATACTCAATTGATTAGCAGCGCGTGTTACGTTGCATTCTCGAAGCAATGTATCGAGATAAACGAGTAAATTTAAATCTATTTTACTTATATTCATTGTGTGTCCTTTGCGTCTACCAGTGATGGATAAATCGCTGTGCTGTCGGGTAAGGGTAAATATGACTTACCTGCCCATTTTTTATATTTTGTTGCGCCTGCTTCCAAAAGCTAACATCTATAAGCTCTGGATGAGTGCTGAGAAAAAACTTTTTATACATAGGATTAGGCATTACAAATGTACATAACTGCTCTGGGAATACATCTTGTGGTGCAACAGAGTAACTTTGTTCATCCATTAAATAATCGTCGTAGCTCTTTGCTTTTGGTAATGCTCTAAAGTTCATATCGGTTAGGTATTGAACTTCATCGTAATCGTAAAAAATAATACGTTTGTGCTTACTTACACCAAAGTTTTTTAAGAGCATATCGCCAGGAAATATATTAACGGCAATCATTTCTTTTAGAGCTTGCCCGTATTCTTCAATCGCGTCTGCGGCACTTTCTTCATCAGCATTTTCTAAAAATAAATTGAGTGGTGTCATGCGCCGTTCAATATATAAATGCTTGATGATCAACCATTCGCCTTCAATTACCATTGATGAGCCAATTGTTTTATGTAATTGCGCAAGTAAATTACTATCAAAACGCGCCAAAGGAAATACGACGTTAGAATACTCTATGGTATCGGCCATTCTGCCAACGCGATCATGGTTTTTTACTAGTTGATAACGCTTTAATACGGTATCACGGCCGAAGGGCTTACTTTCACCAAATTTGTCTTTTATTACTTTAAAAACATAACCAAATGAGGGAAGGGTAAATACCATCATCACCATACCGGGAGTACCCGGTGCAATTGTAAACTCATCACTAGAGTGAGATAAGTGATTTAAAAACTCTCGATAAAACTCAGTTTTACCCTGCTTATGAAAACCCACTGCGTTATAGAGCTCAGCAAGTGTTTTGTTTGGCATAAGCTGATTCAAAAACCGGACAAGTGCTGAAGGTGCATGAGTCTCTACCATAAAGTAGGCACGGGCAAAGCCAAAAATGACACGCATTTGAGATGATTTAGTTAAAAGTGCATCTAAATATAATCCGTTATCTTCATCGTGTAACACGGCGATTATAAAAGGCTGAACCCCACTTTTTGAAACAACACGACCAACAATATAAGCTGCTTTATTACGATAAAAAGGTGTGTGTAAAATATCAAAGCGCATTTGCCAAGGTTGATGATGTGTATCGGGGGCTTGTTTATAAAATGCTTTAACAAGAAGGCGAATATCACGCTCTAAATTTACAAATGGGGCTTTAAAATCAAAATGATTAATAATGCGCTTTATTGTTGGCTTTAGGCCATCAACTACTGGAAAGTATGTCCTATATTCGGCCTCAACAGGTACTGAAGGAGCATCTTTCAAAGTTGCTTCTACAAATATAAAGTCATTATGAAAATAGCGCCTATGGTACAGCCGGCAAAATACAGAGTTATAAAAGGTTTCGGCGAGTTCTGCTTGAGGGTGGAAACATAAAAAATGCTGATATATCTTTTTAACTTCGAGCCATAGGCTTTCATCTAATTGCTCTGTTGGGGTTTCTTTTTTTAGCGCTTGTGTGGTTTCGTTAACACGATCATCATAATAGCTGATACGCAAACGGCTGATATCATTAATTGCTTGCCAATCTTTTTTTGCAAAGGCGAGAGGGGCTTTGGCCGTTGTTTTTTGAAATAGCTGATAGTGCCTTTTAAAACCCGTTAAAATTAATTCAGCAATATGGCGAGGCTGCATTTGCACTCCTTAATAGTCCCTAGAGCTTATACTCTATTGTGTTAAGGGTATGTTATTTTAAGTTTAAAACCAAGATAAATATTACTTGCTAATTAAGAGTGATTTATTTGTATTGAGCTATCTTTTTTTCGAGAATTTTAATTTGTTTAGTAATAATCAATACATCTTTTTTGTACTCTTTATTAATTATTTTTAATTTTTTAGTAATGTCTTTGGTAATACGCTTTTTATCATCAATGGCTAGAATATGATTTAACCGTTCTTGTTGTTTATATTCAGCACGCTCTTTATTACGATCAAGTATTGTTAGTTTATGGTTATTACTGCGAAGCTCTGCCTGTAAGCCAGATAGAAGCCTTTCACGCTCAAGTTCGTTTAGTTGTTTAGTGTAGTCAACCTTAGGACCTGAATACTGATTACCCGTTGTGTTAACTTTATAAGTCGTTGCTTCGTCGTCACACGGCAGTTGAGAGAAGATTGTGCCTTTTTCTGTTACACATTTGTAGTAAGTGGTATCGCTAAAGCTAAAAAAACTGATAAGTAAAAAGCTAGAATGGAGAATATAACGAGAAGTTTTAAACATACATGTCATCCTTGGTTTTTATATCTAACAACAATATAAAACTATAACCTAGCTTGGTGGTATATCAAGCTAGGTTAGGATAACTGTTATTGGGTAAAGGTTTTGAGCTTTTTAATACTCTGTACTAAAAATGGTATATCTAAACCTTGTTCAATAGAAAAACCTTCAGCGGCGGAAATGTTTTTAAAGTTACCATCTGAATCTATTAAGGTAATCCTATCTTTTTTATAGGCTATAACGACACCCTGAGAGTAGTTAACGCCCATATCATCTTTTTTCTTGTATAAATTAACGCCCAGCATTGTTTGCTTAGCAATGGCTTTACAATTTAAATATTGGCCAACACTTGTTGCAATTAAATCGCTAGGTTGAATAAGTCCATCTACTTTAGAAATACGTTTGTCGGAGCTATATAAAGTTGATGTTGTTACTACTTCTTGCTTGTTATTGGCAAGACTAAAAGCAAAAACCTGTGTTTTATCATCTCGTACAACGGCGTTATCGCTACTTTTAATAACTCTAATTGCGCTAGAACTATGTGCTTGATCATTTATAAAACTAAGTTCTTCCACGCCGGTTACTTCAATGCTGCGGCGCTGACTTTGCCATGCGGGAAGAGTTTGATCTCTTAAAATTGCTGCTTTATAAAAAGCTGGCAAACCATACACTAAGCTAAATAGCATATCGTCGTGATTAGTTGGCTGTAAAAACTGCTCTGTTTTGTGTAAGTTTTTATTATCGGCAACAAATTTAGCGAGTTGTTGCTGGGTTTCAAATACAAAAATATCTACATTGGCTTGTGTGTAGTCTTCACACTTATCAAGCGGGCTTGGCATTTGATAACTAATGTTTTGGTTATTAATTTTTACGTTATGTGCTTGCTTATAGCTTTCTATATCAAGCAGGTCATTTTTAGCCAATAAACTTTTAGCGGTAGTAGGGTATGACAGTGGTAGTACATTATCTTGCTTCGTTACGTCAAAGTTTAAATTTGCGTCGGCCCAAATATGAATACTGTGACTAAGTGAAAAACACACTATTAAAAATGAAATTGCGTAACGTGCAAATTTATATTGTTTTAAGCGCTCAAGGTGTTGCCATGTGTAATTACTCACAAGTAGCTGAAAGCCTAAAATAAGTAATACAATCCCACTGGCTAAAATGGTTGTTAAAGCAGGTGAACTGGTTAAACGATGCCACAGTAGAGAAATAATCTCAGGTAAGGCAGATATACTTAGATGATAACCCAAATTAACGTAAACATAAGCATCAAGGGTAAGCAGTGAAGCGCCTAGTGTGGCTATAACAGCCGCCATGCCTCGTATATGTCGTGGGTAGGGGAATATTAAACTAAGCGGAAATACCGTCAGCACAAACGCTAAAAAGGCGATAAAACTAGTGTGGCTTAACCACGTTACTAGCATATAAGTAATGCCCATAAAGCTTGTTGGTGGCGAGTCGGCAAATAAGTAGCTTAAGCTAATAAATAGCGCCAAGCCAATATTGGCAAAAGTAAACCAATGGCCCCAGCTTAATAGCTGACTCGCTTTTGATGAAAACTGATTGTGCTGCGATAAATTCATAGAGTTTATTTAACCGACTGTGATAGAGCTTTTGCAAAGTTCTCAGTTACGGCTTGTCTTTTCCCTGTTGGTACATGCTCTTTTAAGATATGCGTGATAGAATTTCCTAAACACATAAGGCTTAAATCTACCGGCGCATTGTGTTTAGTTAGCACATCAATAAGCTGATCGACGATTTGTTCTACTTCTTCATTAGAGTATTTTGATAAGATTGGCATCAGTTGGTTCAATAAAATAGTTATATTCTCGTATTTTAACACTAGAGGCGTGAAAAACAAAGATGACAACAGACGTTAAAAAATTAGTCGTTCATTATGTAGACAAAAAAGACGGCGATACGCAAATTCACCTTCGAAATGATGAGATGGTAATTAACGATAAAGTAGCCGTTTTTATCGAACAATTACATCATGCATACAATGGTAAGCCAGGTAAAGGTTACTGTGCTTTCAGTGGTGATAAAAACAGTGTTGTAGCATCTGCAATGCAAAGCTACCGTAACGATGAGCTAGGCTTTTGGCATATGACCGAGCAAGCCTCAACGGTTTTAAAAGAAGAACTTGATAAGTATGCATTTAGTGAAACAGGCTATTTAGTATTTTGTCATTATCAGTATGTTGCTACCGATTACATGTTAATTGCGATGATTAACATTAAAGAGCATTACTCTATGACGTCTGAGCTTGATTTAGCGGCTTCTCGCCATTTAGACATATCTCGCATGCAACTCGCTGCTCGTATCGATTTAACAGCGTGGGATACGCAAGCAGAAGATAATCGTTATATTTCGTTTATCAAAGGACGTGCGGGTCGTAAAGTTGCTGACTTTTTCTTAGACTTTTTAGGCTGTGAAGAGGGTATTGATTCAAAACAGCAAAGCCAAGTAATGCTTAGCGCAGTAGAGGATTATTTATCAGAGCAACAGTTTGATAAATCAGAAAAAGACGATTTACGTAAACAAGTATTTGATTACTGTAATGATTGCGTAACCACAGGCGAAGATGCAAGTGTGAGCGATCTATCTGCAACGCTTACAAAAGGCGATGACAGCCCGTTTGATAGTTTTTGCAAAGAGCAAAGCTATGACTTGGAAGAAACTTTCCCCGTTGATAAAAAAACAGTAACCAGTATGGTTAAGTTTTCAGGTCTTGGTGGTGGTGTAAGTGTCAGTTTTGAACGTAAACACTTAGGTGAGCGCGTAACGTACAACGAAGCAACCGATACACTAGTGATTAAAGGTATTCCGCCAAACTTAAAAGATCAGCTACAACGTTTTATGGAAAATGAAAAAGAGTAAACTCATTTGAGCGAGTTGAAAGTTGATTCAAGAGCGCGATATTTATATTGCGCTTTTTTTTACTGGTATCGAAATTCATTGAATCGGAACAGAGCCACTTAAAGATCTATTTCACAAAGAGAAGTGAAAGAAGAGTAAGTGAGAAACACAAGCTAATCTTATTCACGGTGTTAAATTTCGGCTGTAGGCGTGAAGCTTGCTTACGCAAAAAGCACCGCTTCTGTTTACTTAATTTCTTTGCTAACAAAACCACTTAAAGATCTATTTCACAAAGAGAAGTGAAAGAGGAGTAAATGAGAAAAAACAAGCGATGGTTTATTAGCGGAGCTCTTTCAATTTAGCTTTATTGTTACCTCTAAAAGCGCAGCGTCTTTTAACCTCTTTGTGAACAAATCGCTTATTACGGACGTTACTCGTCACGACAATAAGTTGTGCTTCTACAGGTTAATTTGTACTGGATATTTAATTCCGGCTGTAGGCGTGAAGTTTGCTTACGCAAAAAGCACCGCTTCTGTTTATTTAATTTCTTTGCTAACAAAACCACTTAAAGATCTATTTCACAAAGAGAAGTGAAAGAGGAGTAAATGAGAAAACACAAGCGATGGTTTATTAGCGGAGCTTTTTCAATTTAGCTTTATTGTTACCTCTAAAAGCGCAGCGTCTTTTAACCTCTTTGTGAACAAATCGCTTATTACGGACGTTACTCGTCACGACAATAAGTTGTGCTTCTACAGGTTAATTTGTACTGGATATTTAATTCCGGCTGTAGGCGTGAAGCTTGCTTACGCAAGAAGCACCGCTTCTGTTTATTTAATTTCTTTGCTAACAAAACCACTTAAAGATCTATTTCACAAAGAGAAGTGAAAGAGGAGTAAATGAGAAAACACAAGCCATGCTTTATTAGCAAGACTTAGCCTTATTACTACCTCTAAAAGCGCAGCGTCTCTTAATCTCTTTGTGAATAAATCGCTTATTATGGGCGTGAAGAAACTTTAATAATTATTCAAAGTATGTAAACAAAAAAGCCCCGCTATTTATTAAATAGCGGGGCTTTTAAATAAGTGTTAGTAATTAATCAACACTCAATGTTTTAGTCATTGCAGAACTTGCACGACCAGCAGGTTTGATAGAACCCGCACGTAAACCACTGTCTGGTACTAGGTCACGTTTATCGTGAGCCATTGCTACAGATGTGTGTTTTACTTCGCTATCAGCTACAGGAGTAGGCTGTGCCATTGGCGCACTTGCAGACCCTTGAGTAACCGCTGTTTTAACATGCGGTGCTGATTTTTCAGTTTTCACTTTTGCTTCAACTTTAGCTGGCTCTTCAGTTACTACTGGAGTTTCAACTTTAGCTGGTTCTTCAGTTACTACTGGCGCTTCAACTTTAGCTGGCTCTTCAGTCACTACTGGCGTTTCAACTTTAGCTGGCTCTTCAGTTACTACTGGCGTTTCAACTTTAGCTGGCTCTTCAGTTGCTACTGGCGCTTCAACTTTAGCTGGCTCTTCAGTTACTACAGGAGTTTCAACTTTAGCTGGCTCTTCAGTTGCTACTGGAGTTTCAACTTTAGCTGGCTCTTCAGTTGCTACTGGAGTTTCAACTTTAGCTGGCTCTTCAGTTACTACAGGCGCTCCAACTTTAGCTGGCTCTTCTACAGCTTCAACTTTTGCTAAGTCTTCAACTGCAACGGCTTGTTCAATTTGCTGCGCTGCATCCACAGGTGTTTCTTCAGATTTAGCTTTAAGTTCTGCTTCATATTCTGCAGCAGCTTGATCAGCTACTGGAACAAATGCAGGGGCTTCGTCAGATTTAACTTCTGCTTCACCTTCAGGACGTCGACGACGTTGACCTGATGCACGAAGATGACGAGGAGAACGGCGTGAACGTGTACGTGTTTGCTCTTGCTCGTCTTCAGTAGTTGCTGCTTCATCGTTAGAATCAACAACGTCAACTTTCTCTTCTTTAATGTGAGCTGTTTTTTCTGCCGGAGTTTGTGTTTGCTTTTCTACAACAGGCGCTTGCTCTTGAACTTGTGGAGTATCAATAACTACAGCTTGTTCAGGTGTTTGCTCTGTTGAGTTAGCTTGCTCAGCGTTTTCATCTTGCAGACGTACTTTTTTACGTATGTTACGACGTTGACGGCGAACCTTAGGCTTTTGCTCTTTAGGCTCTACAGCTTGAGCTGGCTTAGAATCAGTTTCTACTTCTACTTCTGCTTTTACAGGGGCTTCAGTTTTAACTTGATCTTTTTCTTCGCTTTTATGCTCTGGGCGCTTACGAGAGTTAGGGTTACGACGACGCTTATTGCGGTTCTCGTTTCTCTCTTGAGTCTCGGTGCTTGTTGCTGCTGGTGAGTCTGTTTTAACTTCCTCTTCAGCTGCAGGACGCTCATTGCGTGGTTTATTAGTGCGCGGGTTATTATTACGACGACGTTGGTTGTTATTACGACGACGATTATCGTTACCACGGCGAGCGTTATTACGCGCTTCTTGCTGCTCTTTTTCTACAGCTTCTTTTTTCTCTTCTACTGTTTCGCTTGCAAATAACGATTTAAACCATTTAGTGATTGCTTCAAACAAGCCACCTTCAGTTTTAGTCTCTGTTACTACAGGCTGAACTACTGGTGTAGGCGTTGCTTGTGGAGCCGGTGTAGAAGGCATTACAACACCTTTTAGCATTGGCTCTTCACGTACTGGTGCACTTGGTGATTTTGACATCTCAAATGCTTCAGGTTCTGGCGCAACAACTTGTCCGTAACTTACCGTTTCAAGTGTTTCGTCTTTACGTAAACGCATAACTTCGTAATGTGGTGTTTCCATATGTTGATTAGGAATAATCACTACGTCACATTTATGATGTTTTTCAATGCGATGAACACTACGACGTTGCTCATTTAATAAATAAGCAGCAACGGCAACAGGCACTTGTGCATTTACTTGTGCTGTGTTGTCTTTAATTGCTTCTTCTTCAATTAAACGAAGAATAGAAAGCGCAATTGATTCGTTTGAACGAATAGTACCTTGTCCACTACAACGTGGGCATGGGCCTTGGCTTGCTTCACCTAATGAAGGACGCAAACGCTGACGCGACATTTCAAGTAAACCAAAGCGCGAGATTTTACCAATTTGAACACGAGCACGATCTGGACGAGCAGCATCTTTTAAACGATTCTCTACTTCACGTTGATGGCGTGGAGGCGTCATATCGATAAAGTCGATAACAATTAAACCACCTAAGTCACGAAGACGTAATTGACGTGCAATTTCATCGGCTGCTTCTAAGTTAGTATTAAGTGCTGTTTCTTCAATATCGCCGCCTTTAGTTGCTTTAGACGAGTTGATATCGATAGACGTTAGTGCTTCAGTTGGGTCAATTACAATTGAACCACCAGAAGGCAAACGTACTTCACGCTGGAACGCAGACTCAATTTGGCTTTCAATTTGGTAATGCGTAAATAAAGGAGTGTCGCCTTGATAAAGCTTAACACGGCTCATAAAGTCAGGACGAAAACGCTCAATGTGCGCTTTAGCTTCTTCAAAAACACGTGGTTTATCAATTAAAATTTCGCCAATATCACGACGTAAATAATCGCGTATCGCACGGAATATTACATTGCTTTCTTGGTGTATTAAAAATGGCGCTTTAGCACTATCGGCTGCTTGTCTAATTGCTTCCCAATGTACTAATAATGCTTTTAAATCGTAGTTTAATTCTTCAAACGATTTACCAACACCCGCTGTACGAACAATTAAGCCCATACCTTTAGGAAGTTCTAAACGACCCAATGCTTCTTTAAGTTCAGTACGTTCATCACCTTCAATGCGACGAGAAATACCGCCAGCACGAGGGTTGTTAGGCATAAGCACTAAGTAGCTACCAGCAACACTGATAAAAGTAGTTAACGCAGCGCCTTTTTGGCCACGCTCTTCTTTATCAACTTGTACTATAACTTCTTGACCTTCTTTTATTACGTCGCGGATGTTAGGGCGACCATGAAAAGTGTAACCTGCAGGGAAGTAAGTACGGGCAATTTCTTTTAAAGGAAGGAAACCATGGCGGTCAGCACCGTAATCAACAAATGCTGCTTCAAGAGATGGTTCAATGCGAGTGATTTTGCCTTTATAAATATTGGCTTTTTTCTGTTCGTGACCTGGGCTTTCGATATCTAAATCATAAAGGCGCTGGCCATCAACCAGTGCTACGCGCATTTCTTCTTGCTGCGTTGCATTGATTAGCATACGTTTCATATTGTTACTCTACTTATTTATGTCGCTGACATGACGATGTTTTTCTCGCCTGTTCAGTTGTCCCTATTTTTAGAATGTGCAGCCTCACGACTGGGTCTTTAACGGAACGGCTCTGTTTCTCGTATGCAGTATTTTAAATGCTGGCAAACAATAGCAATTATTATCGCTATTAAATTCTTAATGGTGCTAAAACTGTCGGCTTTTCAGCTACGTTTACAAGTTTTACCCAGAAGTCGGCCTGTCATATTAATCTTACTAAATATCATTCATATTAGGCGCGTAAGGCTCATTAAGTTGGTGAGCAATACATACTGATGTATCGCTAATATCCGTTTTAAGAGCAAAAATCGCTGCCGATGTTAATGAACGCTTATTTATTAGATTTTTTTAGTTCTAAATAAGCTGCTATACGTTACTACAATAATTGAGCTAGTGCTGAACGACGTTTTTTACGTCGTCACTATCAGACAAATTATCTGTTCATTGCTTTCTCTAGCACGTTAAAAGTCGCTTCATGTTCAAACTTAACCAGCAATATATTACGCGCATTGCCGTTAATTGATCGCACGTGTTAACTGAGGAGGCATAAAAGCTTTGGAAAACTTAACTCGGATCTGTATGATCGGCTACCCAGAATGTGCATCACGAAAGTTTTAATGTGTTAAAAAGCACCGTTGTTATTTGCAAATACTAAATATTTGCGCTGCTGATTATCCCACTATTATTACAGTGTTAGCAACTAAATTATTTTACTTAAATTAGTGATTAGGCAATGTCAGAAAAAAACGACTTACAAGTAACTTATGTCACGATCAACGAAGACCATTTAGGTCAGCGTATTGATAACTTTCTTATTACCCATTTAAAAGGGGTGCCTAAAAGCGCTATTTATAAACTTTTGCGCAAAGGTGAGGTACGCGTTAATAAAAAGCGTATTAAGCCTGTATATAAACTACAGCTTGAAGATGTACTTCGTATTGCACCTATCAGGGTTGCTGAGCGTGAAGAATTTGTTCCATCAAAATTAGACAAAGTAACTCGCCTAGAAAACGATATTTTATTTGAAGATAAATACCTTATCGTAATAAATAAACCATCAGGTATGGCTGTTCATGGCGGCAGTGGTTTAAGTTATGGCTTGATTGAAGCTTTGCGAGCACTTCGCCCAGAGGAACGTAGCCTTGAGCTAGTTCATAGGCTTGACCGTGATACATCAGGTTGTTTACTTATAGCGAAGCGTCGTTCGGTGTTAACAGCGTTGCATGAACAACTTCGTGAAAAAACAATGGAAAAAAATTACTGGGCACTTGTAGAAGGGCAGTGGGACTCTAAAACTAAAAACGTAACCGAAGGGCTGCGTAAAAATACACTTAAATCGGGCGAGCGCGTAGTACGCGTAGATAACACTGAGGGAAAACCTTCACATACGCGTTTTAAAGTACTTGAACGTTTTAACGATTGCTCACTTGTACAAGCATCGCCTGTTACAGGGCGTACGCACCAAATTCGTGTGCATACGCAATGTAAAGGTCACCCAATAGCGTGCGACGATAAATATGGCGATCAGGGTTTCGACGATTCTATGCGTAAAGTTGGGTTAAACCGATTGTTTTTACACGCACATGATTTAAGTTTTTATCACCCTAAAAACGAAACAACTATGCGTATTGAAGCACCGCTAGATAAAACGCTTAAAAATACATTACTAAAATTACGAGATGCAAAACTGTGATTGCAGTGACTCCAATTAAAAAATATAAGCTCGTCATTTTTGATTGGGACGGCACTGTTATGGATTCAGTCACTAAAATAGTTAACTGTATTCGTAGTAGCGCCGAGTCACTTAATTTAGTGCCACCTAGTGACGAAGCCATTAAAAACATTATTGGTATGTCGCTTGAAAAAGCAATTGACGTTTTATTTCCTGATAATGTAGCGCAGCACCAAGCGTTAATTTCAGGTTATAAATATCAATACAGTGTGGATACTACTCCCACGCCTGTATTTGCTAATGTTGTCAGCGTTTTAAATGCCTTAAAAGAGCAGGGCATTGTTTTAGCGGTTGCAACAGGTAAAGGTAGAGGTGGATTAGAGCGTTTGCTTGATCAAAGCCAACTTAGACATTTTTTTAGTGCAACACGTACAAGCGATGAGGCACTGTCCAAACCGTCTCCAGATATGTTGTATCAATTGCTTGAAGAACTCGGCATAAGCGCTCAAGACGCTGTAATGATTGGTGACACTCAAATAGACATGACCATGGCAAAAGCTGCTGGCATGGATAGAATCGGCGTAACAATGGGTGTACACAACGCACACCAGCTAAATAAGCTTAGCCCTGTTGCAACAGTAGATAATTATCTGCAACTGCAACAGGTTTTGCTTGGCTAATTTATTTAACTAAAACTTGTTTTGAGCAGTAAGTACATCAATACCAAACTCAGCCAGTAGCTGGCTGAGTTTAATTAATGGTAATCCAATTAAGCTATTAGGATCGTCTCCGCTTAGTTTTTCAAATAAACAGATACCCAACCCTTCACTCTTAAAGCTGCCAGCACAGTTATAAGGCTGCTCAGCATCGCAATAAGCGCTAATTTGTGCATCACTGAGTGTTTTAAACGACACATTAAAAGGTTCTACGCAGGTTTTTTTAGTGCCAGTTACAATATCGTAAACACAAAGCCCTGTTAAAAATGTTACAGTATTACCGCTAAATAAATTTAGTTGTTTTACGGCATTTTGTTTATTATGTGGTTTACCTAAAATTTGATTATTAAACACAGCGACTTGGTCTGATCCAATAGCTAACCCTTTGTTAAAGTGTTTATTAGCCGCTGAGGCTTTTAATTCACTTAAGCGCTTAACCAGTTCGGTAGGTGTTTCGCATTCAAGTGCTGATTCGTCAACATCTGGTGAAAACGTATCAAATGGTAAATTAAATTTTTGTAATAAAGACTGCCTAAAAGGCGAGCTTGACGCTAAAATGAGTGGATGCTTCACGGACTGTTTTCCTACGATAATTCAGATTGAGTTAGGATAAATCAGATCCGAGAGTAAAACACGTTAAAAACCAAGTAAAAATGGTTTTTTACTTTGACTAACAAACTAACTATCTATATGATGCAGCCCCTATGCAAAAGGTGAAAATTCCCATCACTCTTCATCCAGGCAAAGCAGCGCAGCACCGTTTAAAGTATGACGGAATTGTACCGCTTGAAAAACTTACTCGTTTAGAGAAAGTTGTGCAGGAAGAAGTAGGTGAAATAGCGGTAAAAATACATTGCAAAAACGATGATCAAGGTTTCGCTGTGATTAGAGGCAATTTGTCCACACACGTTACTGTCATTTGTCAACGTTGTAATGGTGATTTAGGGTTGGATTTGGTTCAAGACTTTGCATATTCACCAGTAGGTGAAGATACAGAGTTAGATATTTTTCCAGAAGACTACGATGAAGTAGCGCTTGATGAAAATGGTGAAGTTAACGTTTTTAATTTAATTGAAGACGAACTAATTTTAGCAATTCCATTAGTGGCTACCCACAACGAAGCTTCATGCAGTTATTCAGCAAAGCCTGCCAGCTTTGGTGTATTAAAGGCGGAAGATGATAAACCTAATCCATTTGATATTTTGAAACAACTTAAGAAAGATTCTTAGGAGAAGACTATGGCTGTACAAAAAAGCAAAAAGTCTCGTGCAAGACGCGGCATGCGCCGTTCACACGATGCGATCAGTGGTCCAACTTTAACTGTAGATCAAACATCTGGTGAGACTCATCGTCGTCACCATGTGACTGCAGATGGTTACTACAAAGGCGTTCAAGTAATTTCTAAATAAGAGATTACTTATATGCTGAAAGATCTAACCATAGCGTTAGATATGATGGGGGGCGATTACGGCCCCCGTTCATCTATTCCTGCTGCCGTTTGTGCAGTAAATGCTCATGCCAATTTAACTCTCATTTTATGTGGCAATGAACATGTTATATCTAAAGAACTCGAATCCCTCGATTCTCTACCTCATCCTAGACTCATAATTCGTCACTGTAGTGAAATAGTCACCAATGCCTGTGAACCTGCAATTGCTGTGCGTTCAAAAAAAGATTCATCTATGCGTGTTGCCCTAGATTTAGTTAAATCGGGCGAGGCTCAAGCATGTGTTAGCTCAGGTAATACCGGCGCTCTATTTTTTATGGCTCACTATGTATTAAAAATGCTGCCAGGTGTTAAACGTGCCGCACTCATTTCATCTGTTCCTACAGAGCTTAAAAACCCAGTATATTTACTCGACTTAGGTGCTAATGTGCATTGTGATGCGCAAATGCTCTATCAGTTTGGCATTATGGGCTCTATTGTTGCTGGACAAGCACTTGGTTTGGATAATCCTCGCGTTAGTCTATTAAATATTGGCGCTGAGGACATTAAAGGCCACGACGACATTAAACAAGCTGCACAATTAATGCAGCAAAGCCCACATATAAATTATATTGGTTACAGCGAAGGAAGTGATATTTTTTCGGGTAAGGCTGATGTCATAGTATGCGAAGGATTTGTGGGTAACGTGGCACTTAAAACATGTGAAGGCATTGCCAAGCTTATTATGAATAAGTTTACAACCGCGCTCGAAAAGCACCTTTTATATAAATGTATGGCGTTTATATTGCGCCCAATAATAAAAAAACTCTATAAAAGGGTGAACCCCGACCAGTATAACGGTGCTTCTCTGGTAGGATTGCGCGGTATTGTCGTTAAAAGTCATGGAAATGCGTCAGCTAAAGCATTTCAAGCAGCAATTGATGAAGCGGTAAAAGAGGTTGAACGTCAACTTCCTGATAAAATAGCCGCTATTTTCGAAAAAACACATTCTAAAGACACGGCGGTTAATCAATAATTGATGTGCCGTGTATTTCATTATTTATTTGTTTAATTAAAAAGAGCAAAGTATGGCACAAAAAATTGCACTTCTATTCCCAGGTCAAGGCTCGCAAAGCGTTGGTATGTTACAAGAACTACTAGAGAGTTCTGACATTGTTAAAGCAACATTTGCAGAAGCGTCAAATGCACTGGGTTACGACTTAGCAGAGCTAGTTCTTAATGGCCCAGAAGAAAAATTAAATCAAACCCACCGCACACAACCTGCATTACTAACTGCAAGTGTTGCTATTTACCGTGATTGGTTAGCAGCTAACCCTGATGCAGACGTTATTATGGCGGGTCACAGCTTAGGTGAATACTCAGCGTTAGTATGTAGCGATGTATTAAGTTTGAGCGAAGCCGTAAAGCTTGTTGAAAACCGTGGTTTATACATGCAAGAAGCCGTGCCAGCAGGCGTAGGTTCAATGGCTGCTATTATTGGCTTAGGCGATGAAGAAATTAAAGCGGCTTGTGCTGCTTCAGCGCAAGGTGAGGTTGTATCTCCAGTTAACTACAACTCTCCTGGTCAAGTTGTTATCGCAGGCCATAAAGCAGCAGTAGATAGAGCATCGCAAGCATGTAAAGATGCCGGTGCTAAACGTGCATTACCACTTTCTGTTAGCGTACCTTCACATTGTGAGTTAATGAAGCCAGCAGCTGACAAGCTAGCAGCTGACTTAGCCGCTTTAACATTTAATACACCTAAGTGTGATGTAATTAATAATGTTGATGTAAAAGCTGAAACGTCAGCTGATGCAATTAAAGACGCACTAGTACGTCAGCTATACAGCCCAGTTCGCTGGACAGAAACAGTACAAGCCTTGGTTGCGCAAGATGTAACACAAAGCTACGAATTTGGTCCTGGTAAAGTATTAACAGGACTTGCTAAACGAATTGATAAAGCAATGATCTGTGGCTCAGTAAACGACGCCGCTTCAATTGATGCAGCTAAATAAGAGTATATAAAATGTCTAATTTATTTTCATTAGAGGGCAAAGTTGTCCTAATTACTGGTGCCAGCCGTGGTATTGGTAAAGCAATTGCAACAACATTAGTTGCACAAGGTGCAAAAGTTGCAGGTACTGCGACAAGTGAGTCGGGCGCTGCTAAAATCAGTGAATACCTAGGTGACAATGGTAAAGGTTATGCATTAAACGTAACCGATCCTGCATCTATTGAAGCAACACTTGCTGCAATAAAAGCTGATTTAGGCGATATTGACGTACTTGTAAATAACGCAGGTATTACACGCGATAACTTATTAATGCGTATGAAAGAAACTGAGTGGGACGATATTATCGACACTAATTTAAGCTCAGTTTTCCGTTTATCTAAAGCGGTACTTCGTCCAATGATGAAGAAAAAGAAAGGCCGTATTATTAACATTGGCTCAGTAGTGGGTACTATGGGTAATGCAGGTCAAGCTAATTATGCAGCGGCTAAAGCGGGTGTAATTGGTTTTTCTAAGTCACTTGCGCGCGAAGTTGCATCACGTGGTATTACAGTTAACGTAATCGCACCTGGTTTTATTCAAACAGACATGACTGATAATTTAACTGATGAGCAAAAAGCAGCAACACTTGCAAATGTTCCAGCAGGGCGTTTAGGCCAACCAGACGAAATTGCTGCTGCAGTATGTTATTTAGCATCTGACGCGGCTGCGTATGTATCAGGCGAAACTTTGCATGTAAATGGCGCGATGTACATGGTTTAATCGCCATTGTACCTAGATTGCTACTTGATAAAGTTAAGTAAGTTACCTCAAAAACATTGAATTATTTGTGAACTTGCTTTAAACATACTTGAAATCGCTGCGAAAATAAGCGATAAAAGACAAAACAGACACTCAGAGGTTTGACCAGACAATTATTTATGGTCAAATCATTGAATCAGAGAATTATGCGGCGTAAACTACGCCGCAATCTGAAAATAACGCATTGGCGTTTTTAATAAAGGAAAGAAGAATGAGCGATATCCAAGAACGCGTAAAGAAAATTATCATTGAACAACTAGGTGTTAAAGAAGAAGAAGTTAAAAATGAATCTTCTTTCGTAGATGACCTAGGTGCAGATTCTCTTGATACTGTTGAACTAGTAATGGCTCTTGAAGAAGAGTTTGATACTGAGATCCCAGATGAAGAAGCTGAGAAGATCACTACAGTACAAACTGCTATCGATTACGTTACAGCACACGCTGAGTAATTAATCGCACGTTAAAGGCAGCATCCGCTGCCTTTAATTTTTTATATCCAAACCACCTCAAAGTTCGTGATTCAAAACTTAAATCTCTATGCTCAATTTTAGCTAAAAAATAATTTTGATTGTGTTATGCGTTTTTAATCTATTTTGGGACTAGCACTTTGAGGTAGCTTGGGTATGATCATCCCCTTGTAAAATATCCCTTATTGGAGGCAAACCGTGGCTAAACGTCGAGTCGTCGTAACTGGCTTAGGAATGTTGACGCCGCTAGGTAATGATGTTCAATCAACCTGGCAAGGCTTATTAGATGGTAAAAGTGGCATTCAAACAATAACGCACTTTGATACATCAAAATTTGGTACTAAATTCGCTGGTTTAATAAATGATTTTGATGCAACTGCATACATGTCAGCGAAAGATACTAAAAAAATGGACTTGTTTATTCAGTACGGCATTGCAGCGGGTGTTCAAGCCTTTAAAGATTCAGGCCTTGAAATCACTGAGCAAAACGCAGCACGCATTGGTGTAGCTGTAGGTTCAGGTATTGGTGGGCTTACGTTAATTGAAGAAAACCATATTAAGCTATTAAATAGTGGTCCGCGCAAGTTATCGCCATTTTATGTGCCGTCTACCATTATTAATATGATCTCAGGTCATTTATCAATGATGCATGGACTTCGTGGTCCAAATATTTCAATTGTAACTGCCTGTACTACTGGTTTGCATAATATTGGCCATGCAGCGCGCATGATTGCCTACGGTGATGCAGACGCAATGGTTGCTGGCGGTGCAGAAAAAGCGTGTACCCCAATTGGTATGGGTGGCTTTAATGCTGCGCGTGCACTTTCAACCCGCAATGACGATCCACAAGCGGCTTCTCGCCCTTGGGATAAAGACCGCGATGGCTTTGTGCTTTCTGACGGCGCTGGTGTTGTTGTAGTTGAAGAGTACGAACATGCTAAAGCACGTGGCGCTAAAATTTATGCTGAGCTTGTAGGCTTTGGTATGAGTGGCGATGCGTACCACATGACATCACCACCAGAAGATGGTGCGGGTGCTGCACTTGCAATGCAAAACGCACTAAACGATGCGCAAGTAAACGCTGAGCAAATTGGTTACATTAACGCACACGGTACATCTACAAATGCAGGCGACAAAGCAGAAACTGCCGCTGTTAAGTCTATTTTTGGTAATGCAGCTAAAGATGTAATGGTAGGCTCGTCTAAATCGATGATGGGTCACTTGTTAGGTGCTGCAGGTTCAGTTGAATCGATTATTTCGATTTTATCGCTGACAGATCAAAAAGTGTCGCCAACTATCAACCTTGATAATCCAGACGAAGGGTGTGACTTAGATTATATTGCTCACACTGCACGTGATGCAAAGTTAGACTTTGCACTGTGTAACTCGTTCGGTTTTGGTGGTACTAATGGCTCGTTGCTATTTAAAAAGGTATAATCTTTTTTAACAACGAATCAAATTATAAGAGCTCAGTTGTTTAACTGGGCTTTTTTTATATGCCAAACAAAATGCAAACAATAATAGCAGTAGATCAAAACAGCACTTTAAGCACGCGTGACAGGGGCTTAAATTACGGTGATGGCTTTTTTACAACCGCTAAGGTTGTTGATGGGCAAGTACAGCATTGGGCTCATCATAAAGCGCGTTTGATTGAATGCGCACAGCGTTTGGGTTTTCCTGAGTTAGACTTTAATAGCCTTGAAAATCAAATTGCTTTGCATATAAACGCTGCACCACTAAACGTGCTTAAAATACTTGTAACGCGAGGCGAAGGCGGACGTGGTTATGGGCTGCCAAGTGAGTGTAATGTCACTATTTTATTGAGCGTGTTGGACTACCCTAGTAATTACGAAGCGCTTACTAAAAAGGGTGTAAATCTCGAAATAAGCCCGATTAAATTAGCGGCACAGCCTTATTTAGCGGGCCTTAAAACATTAAATCGACTTGAACAAGTGCTAATTAAAAAAGCGATGCAAACGCAAAACTGCGATGATGTGTTAGTGCTTGATTACAATAACAATGTAATTGAAGCTTCAGCAGCTAATATTTTTGCGATTAAAAATAAGTGTGTGTTTACGCCATTGCTTGATGAGTGCGGAATAAAGGGCGTTTATCTACAATCGTTATGTGATAAATTGCCTGTTGAATTTAAACGCGTGAAAGTAGAAGATTTAATCCAAGCAGACGCCGTATTTGTGTGTAATAGCTTAATGGGAGCAGTACCTGTTAAAAGTATTGAGCAACAGGTATTTAATACAGACGACAGCCACGCATTACTAACTAGATTATTAGCCAAGGAGGCTGAGTGTTAAAAGTTATTTTATCGGTACTTTTTTTAGCTGTTATAACCACTGCTATTGGTTACCAGCAATTACAAGCAACAATAAATAGCCCGCTAAAAGTAGCACAAAACACACAATTTGAAGTTAAGCATGGCACTGGCTTTAATAAGTTATGTCAGCAGTGGCAAGCTAATAACTGGGTGGAAGGCTGCTGGCGTTATCAAGTAATTGCCAAATTAGATCCCACACTTACCGACTTAAAAGCGGGCCTTTACGAGCTAACAGCCGATAGCGTTATCAACAACGTAAAAAAAATTAATCAAGGCCAGCAAATCAACTTTAGTTTTACCATAATCGAAGGGCAAAACTTACGTGAAGTACTAAGTGCTATTAAAAAAGCTGATAATTTACAAAACGATTTAAAAACTGACGAACTAAGTACTCAAATACTGGGTAATGACACGCACTTAGAAGGCTGGTTATTCCCCGACACTTACCATTATCATAATAACGATACTGCAAGCAGTGTATTAAAACGAGCAGCGCAAAAAATGCAGCAAACGTTAGACGGTGCTTGGCAGCAGCGCGCAGCTGAGCTCCCTTACAAAACAGCATACGAAGCACTTATAATGGCTTCAATTATTGAAAAAGAAACAGGCCTTGCCAGCGAGCGTCCGTTAATTGCATCAGCGTTTGTTAATCGATTAAACACCAATATGCGCCTACAGACCGATCCAACCGTAATATACGGATTAGGCGCTGATTTTGATGGCGATATTAAACGCAAAGATTTACGCGATTATACGCCTTACAATACGTATCGTATTAATGGTTTACCACCAACACCGATTGCAATGCCATCAAAAGCCGCTATTTTAGCTGCAGTTAATCCGCCACAAAGTGAATACGTTTACTTTGTATCAAAAGGCGATGGTAGCCACCAGTTTTCAACCACGTTAAAGCAGCATAACGCGGCAGTTAAAACGTATATATTAAATAAAAAGAATTAATTTTTATGAAATCAAAATTTATAGTAATAGAAGGGCTAGAAGGCGCGGGTAAATCAACCGCTATTTCGTTATGCCAAGACTTTTTAAACAAACAAAAAATAGACTTCATTAACGTCCGCGAACCTGGCGGCACACCGCTTGCTGAATCGCTTCGTACGCTTGTAAAAGCAGAGCACGAAGAAGAAATTGCCTTTGAAACCGAGTTGCTTATTATGTACGCAGCACGTTCGCAATTAATGCACAATGTTATTACCCCAGCGCTTGATAAAGGTCAATGGGTACTTGCCGATCGTCATGACTTATCGTCTCAGGCGTATCAAGGTGGTGGGCGTGGTATTAGCTCAAATACATTAGCTTCACTTTCGTCAATGGTATTAAAGGGCTTAAAGCCTGATTTAACTATTTACCTTGATATTGATCCAGTGATAGGCCTTGAACGTGCAAAAGGGCGTGGTGAGCTTGACCGTATTGAACAAGAAGCCATTGAGTTTTTTCAGCGTACACGTATGCGTTATGTTGAACTTGCTAATGACGACAACACAATTAAAACGGTTGATGCAAACCAAAGTATTGATAAAGTACATCGCGATATAACCAATGTACTGCATTCATTTTTTGAAGGCCTAAAATAATATGCCATTGCCGTGGCTACATGATACCCAAGCACGTTTAGCGCAAAGTTATCGTGCAGAGCGTTTTCATCATGCGCAATTATTTTGTGGGCCTGTTGGCGTAGGTAAGTTTGAGTTAAGTGATGAGCTTGGTAATGCTTTGTTATGCCAAAATATAGCTAAGCAGGTAGCTGCGCAAAACAGTATGCTAAAACCTTGCGGGCATTGTAAAAGCTGTTTACTTACTCTTGCGGGTACTCATCCCGACAAGCGTTTAACGCAAGTCGACGGGCAAAGCATAGGCGTAGATGATATACGCGGCATTAGTGATTTTATGAATCACTCAGCAGCGCAAAATGGTAATAAAGTAGCGATAATCGAAAATTGCGAAAAAATGACTACTGCAGCAGCTAACGCATTATTAAAAACACTTGAAGAGCCAACTAATAGCCGTTTTCTAATATTAACTACAAGCCAACCAGCACAGCTCCCTGCAACTATTTTAAGTCGATGCGCTAAAAGTGACGTAAAAATAACAAATACAGCCCTTGCTCAGCAATGGTTAGAGACATTAGATATTCCTAACTATAGTTGGTTAGCACTATTTTATAACCAACCGCTGCAAGTAAAGCATTGGCAACAGCAAGACCAGCTGAAAAATATTGATACACTGTATAAGTTTGCAACTGAGTTTAAACAAAGTCATAATTTTAAAGCGTTAGTCGATATAATAAATAAACAGCCTGAACTTGTTCGTATATTTACTTTGTTTTTAAGCGTGCAACTAAAGCATCAATTGCTGCAAGGTATGAGTTTTGACGCTTATCAAAGTGCGCAAAATGCATTAGGCGAGTTTTTACAAAATAACACACAAGTACTTGGCCTTAATTTACCGCTAGCTGTATCACGATTAGCATACACATTGCGAAATTCTTAAAAGGATTAATCATGCAAGAACTACTAGTAGACATAGACGATTTAGACGAGTTATACCGTTGTTATATGCCTTACTTAAAAAAAGGTGGCTTATTTGTACGTACTAATATGCGCTACGAAGCAGGGCATTCATTAGCCCTTAGAGTTACCTTGCCCGATGCCTTAGAAGATGATGTAGTAACTGGTAAAGTGTCGTGGATCACGCCACAAGGGGCACAAAGCTCTAACCCTCCAGGTATTGGTATTAGCTTTTTAGACGATAAAACAAACCTAAACGCTAAAATCGAAAAGCTCCTTGGGACTATGTTAAACTCAGGCGATCAAACATATACCATGTAGTTATAGGGTCGGTTTTTCATTGAGATTAACGCGCCCTATATTGGGTTCTTTTAATTGCTAACATAATAAATTAAACGAACAAATTTAAACCCTGAACATAATACAGGCCTTATAGTGATTGTAGATTCTCATTGCCATTTAGACCGTCTTGATTTTGATAAATTAGACTTAAACCTTGACCAAGTTCTTGATAAAGCGCGTGCAAAGCAAATAGAGCATTTTTTATGTGTAAGCGTAACGCTTGATCAGTTTCCAAGCATGCTTGATAAAATTAAGCATTATGACGATGTATCAGCCTCATGTGGTGTACATCCACTTGATCAAAAAGACGCCCTTAATAAACAGCAATTAATCGACTTAGCCTCACACGAAAAAGTTGTTGCCATTGGCGAAACGGGCCTTGATTACTACTATTCAAAAGATACTCACGCAGTGCAGCAAGCAAGTTTTGTTGGGCATATTGAAGTAGCTAACGAATTACAAAAACCGTTAATTATTCATACTCGTGATGCTCGCGCCGACACCATTAATTTAATGCGTGAGCACAAAGCCGAAAACTGCGGTGGTGTACTACATTGCTTTACTGAAGACTGGGATATGGCTAAAAAAGCGATAGACATGGGCTTTTATATTTCTATTTCGGGCATTGTTACCTTTAAAAATGCATTAGAGCTAAAAGAAGTAGTAAAACAAATCCCGCTAGATAGATTACTAATAGAAACCGACTCGCCTTATTTAGCGCCGGTACCGCATCGTGGGCAAACAAATCAGCCAGCGTACGTAGAAGATGTTGCTTATTACATTAGCGAACTTAAAGGCATTAGCTTTAATGAACTTGCTAAAGCGACTACCGAGAACTTTTATTCTTTATTTAAATTAGCAGCTAAAGGCTAAATACATGATTACTCACACGGCAAACCTTCCTATTTTACTAATGGGGCCAATGGTGCGCCGTGCAGAGCAAACTGGAGTTTGTATTCAGTTTGCTACCTCCAAGCCTGCAAACTGCCAAATAACACTTATAAATTACGAATGTTATAGCGATCAACACACTGTTTCTTTAGGGGAACATTTGTACCTGCATTTCGTGATTATAAAGCCAGTAAATAATAAACTTCCTGTAGATAGCTTATTAAGCTATGAACTTATAATTGACGATACAGCAATCGATTTATCGCCGTGGTGCTATAGCAATCAAACAACGCCTGCATTTGTAATTCCCAATAAACTCAGTGATATTTTGCATGGCTCGTGCCGTAATGCACATCATCCAGCAAAAGACAGCTTAGTGTCTGCAAGTCACTGGCAAAATACTCAGCGTGGTAATAATAACCAGGGCGCACAATTGCTATTACTCAGTGGTGATCAGGTGTATGCCGACGACGTAGCAGGGCCCATGTTGCTAGCTGTTCATCAGTTAATTAAAGCCTTAGGTATTTATAAAGAGCAACCACTTGCCATTGAGCTACCTGATGATATAAATGAGCAACTTTATAATCGCCATTTGTTTTTACCAAAAACGCCTTGGCAAAAACGCTCAAAGTTAGGTGTTGGTTACTGGCTAAAAAAAGACGAACCTCATTTTTCAAGCGTAAAAGCCTACAATCACCTTATCCATTTTGAAGAATATATAGCACTGTATTTATTAAATTTTAGTGCTGCTGCTTGGCAATGCGTTGATATACAAAACACAACGTATTCAGGTCAAAACAAGCAAAACAAAACTATTTTTGACGCTGAAAAAACAGCACTGATTGATTATGCAAAAGGCTTAAGTGAAGTAGAGCGATTGTTTGCCAATGTATCTACATTAATGATGTTTGACGATCATGATGTAACTGATGATTGGAACCTCACCGCTGGGTGGGAGCAAGCTATAAATGAAAATCCAAGTAGTAAACGGATCATCAATAACGGCTTAATTAGTTATTGGCTTTTTCAAGGAATGGGGAACGATGCACTAAATAAAACAGGCGAGTTACTAACACCTTTTAAGCAAAGCCGTACTGCTAATAATTTATGGCAGTTTAAAGCATTTGATAAACCACTAAACGATTTTAGTTTTTGGCATTATGAGTTAACTACAACCCCAAAAGTAGTGGTGCTAGATACACGTACGCACCGTTGGCGAAATGAGCAAAACTTTAATGAGTCTTCAGGTCTACTTGATTGGGAGCGTTTAACAGAGCTTGAAGAAAGCCTATTAAGCCACGATCAGGTTATTATTGTATCGCCAGCCCCTGTATTTGGTGTTAAATCAATAGAAGCCATTCAAGCCATGTTTAACATATGTGGCCAACCGCTCATGGTTGACGTAGAAAACTGGATGGCGCACGAAGGATCAGCCAAAAAGCTACTCGATACCTTTAGACGAACCGACACCCCAAACGAAACGCTTATTTTATCGGGAGACGTACATTACTCATTTTGCTTTTCGGTGCAAAAACGTTTTGGCGATCACCCCAATCGAATTTGGCAACTTACCGCCAGCGGTATTAAAAATGAGTTCCCGCGTAAATTAATAAACATACTCGATAAGCTCGACTCAATTCTATACGGCCCAAAAAGCCCATTAAACTTTTTTACCAAACGCAGGCATATGGAAGTAGATAAACACCAAACAATAGGTGAAGGGCAAAAATACTTAGTAAGCGACTCTGCTATTAGTTTAATAACACTAGAGCAAGGGAATTTAGCCCGCTACCAGTTAATACACGGTGAAGGGCATTTAACCGAGTTTGATTTAGAAGAACAGTAATTCTTAATCAATTGCTAAATTAAAGGCCTATTTGCACAAAGAGAAACAAAAGAGGAGTAAATGAGAAAACATAATGCCAATCAGGATATATTATCGGTTTTATTTCTTCTCTAAAAGCGCAGCGCCTGATATCACTCTTAGTGAATAAATTACTTATAACGGGTACGCTTGTTACGAAAGTCACGCTTAAATTATTTAATCCATTCACCAATAAATCAATTAAAGATCTATTTTCACAAAGAGAAGCGAAAGAGGAGTAAATGAGAAGACACGATGCCAATCAGAATACAGTTTCGGTGTTTATTTTCTTCTCTAAAAGCGCAGCGCCTCATAAACTCTTTTTGAATAAATTACTTATTACGGAGTAAGGTTGTTAAGAAAGCAACGCTTAATTTATTTAAAAACCAGCTAAAAACCTATTTGCACAAAGAGAAGCGAAAGAGGAGTAAATGAGAGACATAATGCCAATCAGGATATATTATCGGTTTTATTTCTTCTCTAAAAGCGCAGCGCCTCATACCCTCTTAGTGAATAAATTACTTACACGGGGTAAGGTTGTTACGAAAGCAACGCTTAATTTATTTAAAAATCAGCTAAAAATCTATTTGCACAAAGAGAAGCGAAAGAGGAGTAAATGAGAAGACATAATGCCAATCAGGATATATTATCGGTTTTATTTCTTCTCTAAAAGCGCAGCGCCTCATACCCTCTTAGTGAATAAATTACTTATACGGAGTAAGGTTGTTACGAAAGCAACGCTTAATTTATTTAAAAATCAGCTAAAAACCTAAGTAAATAATTTTTATGAATTAAAGCGCTTTATGCCATCGACTAGCTTTAGAACATTGAAGTTTATTAGTAAACCAGTACTTATTTCTGCAAGTTTCATATAAGTTATTAATTGTGCGGAGTGAATTGGAATAAGCTTATCAACCGCCTTTAGTTCAATTATTAATTTATTAGGCAATAAAATATCTAACCGGTAACCTGTATTTATATATTGATCTTTATAATATATAGGTAGCTCAACTTGGTTTTTAGCAGATAAGCCAATTTTATTTAATTCATATATTAAGCAAGCTTCGTAACTTGATTCTAATAACCCAGGCCCTAAATTCCTGTGTACTTCTATAGCGCAACCTATTACTGTTTTTGTTAATGTATCAGTATCCATAGGTATCCTTTTGCTTAATCTACAAGCATTTAATTAACTAAGAAACAGTTTTAAAATAAGAATTAAGTGTAGTACAAATAAAATAGCAAAATTGAAGACTTGTAGGCTATATGAAGCAATCTATTAAGTTGTCACTCGTTTGTTGATCTATTTACTAATAAAATCAATCAAAGGTCTATTTGCACAAAGAGAAACGAAAGAGGAGTAAATGAGAAAACATAATACCAATCAGGATATAGTTTCTGTTTTATTTATTCCTCCAAAAGCGCAGCGCCTCTTAACCTCTTAGTGAAAAATCACTAATTACAGGCGCTGCTGTTACAAAGCAATGCTTAAAATTATTCAATTTATTTAAAAACCAGCTAAAGAACTATTTGCACAAAGAGAAACGAAAGAGGAGTAAATGAGAATACATAATACCAATCAGGATATAGTTTCGGTTTTATTACTTCCTCTAAAAGCGCAGCGCCTCTTAACCTCTTAGTGAAAAAATCTCTTATAATGGGTACGATTGTTACGAAAGCCACGCTTAAATTATTTAATCCATTCACCAATAAATCAATTAAAAATCTATTTGCACAAAGAGAAACGAAAGAGGTGTAAAGGAGAAGACATAATGTTAATCAAAACTGTGTTTTATGTTCATTCCCTTCTCTAAAAGCGCAGCGCCTCATAACCTCTTAGTGAATAAATTACTTATAACGGGTACGCTTGTTACGAAAGTCACGCTTAAATTATTTAATCCATTCACCAATAAATCAATTAAAGATCTATTTGCACAAAGAGAAGCTAAAGAGGAGTAAATGAGAAGACATAATATTAATAAAAAATGCGTTTGGTTTTATTTCCTTCTCTAAAAGCGCAGCGTCTCTTACCTCTTAGTGCATAAATCACTTATAACGGGTACGCTTGTTACGCCAACAAGCGGAGTTTTTCAAGTTAACCGTGAATTGTTGGCGTAGACGCTGAGCTTGCTCGCGTGAGAAGCGCAGCTTCTAATCACTCTATATTAGGTAATTGCTTGGCTTTGTATTTAACCATGCTCTTTTCGACTTCGTTTAGACGCGGGTAATTTACTACTTAATATTGCCAAGCATAAAATAGCCATAAACAACATTGAGTTTGCACCCGCTTGTAAAGAGTAATCTACCAACGAATGCAGCAGCATATCTATAATTGCAATGGCACAGCCAAAAGCAACGCCCTGAAACAACGCTGTTTTACGCTTTCGCATAGTCGCTATACATAACCATAAACAATAAAGTATAAGTGAGCCCAGTGCAGCTGTAGTGGGTATACCCAGCTCTACTGCAAACTGTATGTAATCGTTATGGGCGTTATCGTAGTAACCTGAATAAGGCTCAGACTGATACGCCGGAAACGCAGTATAAAATGTACCCCCACCAGAGCCCAACAAAGGCTTATCTAAAATAAGGGGTATTGAATCACGTACAACTTCGTCACGGGTTTCTGATGAAATACTGGTTTCGCTAATACGCTGTTTAACTTTTTCTACATCAAATATAGCACCAATGATAATCAAATCGATTATAAAAAAACTTATTATAAGTAGTTTAAACGCTTTAGGTTTTTGCTTGTAAATAAAAAACGCGAGTAAGCTAACAACCATTAATGCAATAAAAAACGCCGAGTTACCCATACGGCTACGGGTTAAAATTAACGCCACAATAATAATAATTAACGAAATACGTAAAATTATTTTTGAGCTCAAAAGTATTTCAGTCCACGCACGAAGTGTTTGTTTTAATGTTTGTTTATAATCGCTAGTTGAGCGTTTTAGCTCGCTCACTAAAACACCAATACCTAAACATAAACATAAAGCTAAAAAGTTAGCTAAAAAGTTAGAGTAGGTAAATGTACCAATAGCACGTTCGGTATGTTTATAGCCAAATAGCGGGCTAATTATATCTGGCGATAGGTTTAAATAAGTGGCATACAAAGCTTGAAAAACGGCTGCACTTATAATTGCATATATTAAATTTTTAATACGCTTTTCAGTATTACAATAAATAAATAATAGCCAACAAAATAAAATCATAAAACTTGTTTTTATAAGCATTTGTTTTGTTTGAAACGGGTCAAGGCTAACGCTAAATATTTGTATAAAGCAAATTAAAACAACAGCACCAAGTGCAACAAATAACGGCCAGGAATACAATGGAGGATAGAGGGGCTGCTTATTATTTATAGCGCTATTAATTAAATGAACTAAAAAAGTGGCACCAATCAACAAACCAATAGCTAAAATAGCCCAAGGGCGGTAGCTACCTAAGGGAATAGGTAGTAAAAAAAGTATTGCGCATAGCAACAAAAATATAAAACGATTCAATGTAAACTCATAAAGTAAAAACGCAGCCATAGGCTGCGTTTGTATTATATTTTAGAAGAGTGTTTAGTTACCAACTTCAGATATACCAGCATCACCACCAGTACCACCCGTACCAGGCGGTACAGTAACTGTAGGTAAAACTACAACAGGCGGGGCTGCAACCGGAGTACCATCAGTAGGACCCGCAGCAGTAGCTTCAGATGCAACGGTGGCATCTATACCAGCAGTGATTGCAGCAATAGTTACCGCATCACTATCAGCACCAGCAGTTACTAAGGCTGCTAAAAAGTCAGAAATTAACGCATTATCTGCACCTAAAGAGGCAACAACCGCGTTAATTAATATATCAAGTTGTTCAGCAGAACACGTGCCGTTTGCAATAGGCGAATCAAGGTCAATAGGCCCCATATTTTGACAAAATTGCTCAATAGCAGCAACTAACTCTCTTTGTAATTCTTCTGGCGTAATATCATCAGGAGCATTATTTAAAATATTAAGTAAATTAGTAAGGCTGTCAGATTGTACTACAACGTCAGAATCTGCTTGTGAGTAAACTGGTGAAACGGTAAAAGCCATTGCACCTATTAATAAACTCTTTAAAAAAATTGATTTCATCTTGTGTCCCTTTAAGTGAGTATCTAATTACAGAATTTTAGCGTGTCTGCGCAAAAAGTAAACTCTTTATTAACGTTACCACGGTTCTTATTTGTAAGTACTTTAGAAGGCTCCATAATTAAATTACCTTGTACACCATCACAGCCTAAATTTTCAAGCATTTTTAATGTTTCGGGTTTTTCAATTAAGCATGCCAACACCTTAATACCAAAGCCATGACAAATATTATTAACGGTTTGAATAAAAAATTGGCTTTGAGAATTATCTAACAAGTCTTGAATATAACTGCCATCAATTTTTACATATTCAATATCAAGGCCTTGTAAATACCTAAACGACGTTAAGCTCGTTCCAAAGTGTTCTATACACACATTAATGCCAATATCTTTAATTGCATCTATATGTTTTGAGGCTATGTGTACATTATAAAGTAAACTAATTTCATGTAACTCAAATATAAGGTTAGTTTTAATAACAGGTTTAGTGTGGGCATAAAGAGTAAGCCATTGTATAAAATCAGCCGAATATAAAGACGCCTTACTTACGTTTAAAGCAAATACGTCATCAGGGTATTGTTCTTTAACGTTTACAAAGTTACGAATTATTTTTTTGTCTAACTCTTCGGTTAAATTAAGCTTTTCGGCCATAGCAAATAAATGGCCATTGTTTACCTTTTCACCTTCATGGGTAAAGTGGGCAAAAGCCTCAAAGTAACACTGCTTATTTTTTGAGTTAGCGCGTTTAACTGGCTGCACCGAAAAGCTTACCTCACCAGAGTCAATAATCGACTGAATAAGTGTACGCCATTGTTTAACACTAAATAGCGTGTCTTTATCTATTTTGTTAGTTTCTATTGTATCGCCAATAGTACTACCTGTATCTAAAGCAGATAAAACACTACCAATAGACGAGCCTTTATTCACTTCTAATATTGCAAAATTAGCAAACCCATTAACGTGTAAGCTATTTTTTTGTTTACTAAAAGCATCGGTAATTTCTAAGCGAGTTCTATTTAAAAACTGCGTATCGTAAGGTATAAGGGCAATAAAAGTACTACCATTTAACCTAAATATTTTAGAGTTAGTAAGGTTACCAATAATTTTAGTAAGAATAACGCTCACATCTTTTACATGCGCGTCACCATCTTGATAGCTAACAGTTTGGTTTATATTAGTAAGTGAAGGTAGGGTAATCATCATTGCAGTAAGTGGCGCATCGGTGGTTATTGTATCAACAACCGAGCTAAAGTGATTTTCAAACAACTTTCGATTACCTAACCCTGTTAAAGAATCAATATAAACTTCTTCTGTTAAGGCTTGGGTTTGTTTAGTTAAAGAATCAAAAGTACTTTGTAAGTTAATAACCATATTATTTATAGCTTTGGTTACAGTGCGCAGCTCTCGTGCAACAGGTATTTCTTCGTTTAACGTAAAGCGCTTACGAGTAACAAGGTGAGCTTGATGCTCAACTGCTTTTAAAGGCTTAAATACTTCGCGTAATATTAAAAAGGCAACTGCAAGCGAGGCAATTAGTATTAAAAAAGAACCATAAAAACTGCGTTTTGTATGCTCCCACAACGTAACATAAGACTGCCCAGTATGGCTTGTAACCTCAAGTATACCCGCCATAATCCAACCATTATTTAGCTCAGACTGCATAGTGGGTGCTTTTAAACTACTTAAAGCAATAAACCAATTAGGCACAGACTCAACACGCTTAGGATTTTCCAGATCAAATACAACCTGACTTTGTGAATTTGTAAATTTAATTTCTTTGTAGTAACCAGAATCAAAAATAGCGGTAGCCATTGTTTCAGCTATTACTAAGTTTTCTGGATCTAAATAAGGCGAAATAGAAAGCCCTAAGCTGGTAGCTGTGTCTTGGGCATGGCTTCCCATTTGGGTTTGTAAGTAATCGCGAGTAGTTTCAACATCTGTAACTACTCGAACCACAAATGAAACAACCGAAATAACGATTATTAAACCATAAACTTGGGTTTTAAGACTCAATCCATTTTTAAAAAGTCGAGACATAACTGGTAGTTCCTTTAATGTTACTTTTAATGGGAGCAAGCTCACCTTGTTCAATTCGCTCTAGCATAGTATTCCAAGCCGACACACCACGGCTATTTTTTACTTTATTGCCTAACCCTTTCGATTTAGCTAACCAAAGCCCTTGACCATTAAAACTGTAAATAGGCGTTAAATCGGGGCGTTTATTAGCGGGCAGCAGTTTAGTATTAAAGTTACCTAAAACAAAGGGAATTCTGTTTGGATCTTCTATATATATAAGTACCATGTGGGGTTGGTTTACTGTGCGCTGTCGTACATACATTAAACGTATTTTATCCTCCGGAACACCTAGCGCTATTAACGTAAAGTATTTAGCAATAACGTAATCTTCGCAATCACCCATACCAACACCTAAGCTCTCTAGCGGGGTAGCCCAGTAATCTTTTTGCTGCCAAAGATCTTCATCGCTTTTGTATTTAATGTGTTTATTAAAAAAATCGTTAACAAGGTGAATTTTTTTCCATTCGCTTTCACCAGCCGAGTCATCAATAAAATTAAGCCAATCTTTAATTCGTTTATGGCCTTCGTTGCCATACTGTTGCTGTGCACGGGTAATAATATCGCTATTACGCAAATACAAAAGCATATCTTGTGCACATACAAAAAACGACACAATAAATAAAATGCAAAGCCCTAAGCGCACAAATGTTCCTTAAGTTAGTAATCCTTAATAAATAACTATACCAGTATAGTATTATTACTTTTAAAAAGGTAGATCATCAAAAAGAATTAGATGCCCCAATGTAACTCACCCTGACTAGTTTGGTGCAACATAAAATTAACAGAAAAACAATCTAAAAGGATGCTTTATTTATTGAGTCAAACATTATGGTGTGTATAATAATGCTAACACAAGGTATGTGAAGCACGTTATATGGAAGTTAACTTTAGTTTCTTCTTTATATATTTACAAAATAATAATGAAAGGAATTAAAGTGAAAGTTTTAAAAGCCGTATTACCTGTAGCTGGTCTTGGAACACGTATGTTACCAGCCACAAAAGCCATTCCAAAAGAAATGCTGCCTCTAGTAGACAAACCACTAATTCAATATGTAGTTAACGAAGCCGTACAAGCAGGTATTAAAGAAATAATACTTGTTACTCACGCTTCAAAAAACTCAATCGAAAACCATTTTGATACCAGCTTTGAGCTAGAAGCCACACTAGAAGCACGTGTAAAGCGTAGCCTACTAGAAGAAGTTCGCTCAATAGTACCAAAAGACGTAACCGTAATTTCGGTTCGTCAATCTGCACCTTTAGGCCTGGGCCACGCAGTACTTGCCGCCAAGCCAATAGTAGGCAACAACCCATTTGCAGTAATGTTACCTGACGTAATTATTGATAAATACAAATCAAATCCAAAAACCGATAATTTAAGCCAAATGATCGACCGATTCGACCAAACAGGCCACAACCAAGTAATGGTAGAGCCAGTACCAAAAGAACAAGTACATCAATATGGTGTGGTTGACCTAGCCGGTATAAAAATTAACGCGGGCGAAAACGCAATAATTAAAAACATGGTAGAAAAACCAAATACCGATGAAGCACCAAGCAACTTAGCTATTACGGGCCGTTATGTTGTATCGCCTACTATTTGGGATTTACTAGAGTACACACCTCCTGGTGCCGGTGGCGAAATACAACTTACCGATGCATTACTGCAATTACGCCACCTAGAAACACTTGAAGCATACCATTTAAAAGGCCAGTCGCACGATTGTGGTTCTAAATTAGGCTATATGCTTGCCAACGTAGAATATGCAATGCAATCAAGCCATATGGGTGAAGAGTTTACTAAAGCCGTTAAAAAATTGGTTTCGTAACTTACTTATATAAATCACAACCAAATTTAAAGGATTCTTACAAATGAAATATCTTGTAACTGGTGCCGCAGGGTTTATCGGTAACTTTGTAGCTGAACGCTTATGTAACGATGGCCACGAAGTAATAGGGCTAGATAACCTAAACGACTATTACGATCCGGCATTAAAACATGCAAGGCTTGAGCGTATTAAACACCTTACTCAATTTCGTTTTGTAAAAATGGATTTAGCCGACAGAGACGGCATAGCAAATTTATTTAAAGATGAAAAGTTTGACCGCGTAATACACCTAGCAGCACAAGCTGGCGTGCGTTACTCAATAGAAAATCCAATGGCATACATTGATTCTAATTTAGTGGGCACTGCTACTATTTTAGAAGGTTGTCGTCATAATAAAGTACAGCATTTAGTATATGCATCATCAAGCTCTGTTTATGGTATGAACGAAAAAATGCCCTTTTCGACTGACGATGCAGTAGATCACCCGGTATCGCTGTATGCAGCAACTAAAAAATCAAATGAGTTGATGGCGCATAGCTATAGCCATTTATACGACCTGCCAACAACAGGGCTGCGCTTTTTCACAGTGTATGGCCCTTGGGGTCGTCCAGATATGGCCCCTTACTTATTTACCGACGCAATATTAAATAACCGTGAAATTAAAGTATTTAATAACGGAAAAATGAAACGCGACTTTACCTACATAGACGACATTGTAGAGGGTATTATTCGCATTCAAGACGTAGTTCCAAAAAGAGATCCTAACAATAGCAATACCTCCCCAGAGTCAAGTAAAGCACCATATCGAGTGTTTAATATTGGTAATAACGAACCTATCGCTTTAATGACCTTTATTGAATCAATTGAAAAAGCAGCAGGTAAAGTGGCTGATAAAAACTATATGCCAATGCAAGCAGGAGATGTTCCAGCAACATTTGCAGATATAGATAGCTTACAAAAAGAAGTTGGCTTTAAACCTAACACAAACATTGCATATGGTATGCAACAGTTTGTTGATTGGTACCGGAGTTATAACTCTGGGAAGTAATCATGAAATGTATATTTATTGGTGGGGCAGATAGAAGCGGTACAACAATGCTTGCTTCTCTGCTTTCTACTATTGACCAAAGTGTTGTAACCCCTGAGTCTTTATTTAAAAATGAAGTTTTAGCTGAACAACCATTTTGTACAAAAATATACTGTGATTTATTGGAAAATAACGAGAGGTTTAAATCTTGGGCACTAGATATTACTTCTCTCAAAAAGGTAGAACATAGTTCGGTTGAAGATTTTTATAGCGACTTAATTGATTTGTATAATGAGAGAAGAGGTGCTCAGTACTGGATTGACCATTCACCTAATAACTTAGTTTATTCTAAATGGCTAAATGATGTTTTTAGTGAATGTTACTTTATACATATAGTTCGTGATGGGCGTGCGGTGGCGCAATCACAAGTCCCACTCGAATGGGGGGCAAATACTTATTTAGACGCATCTAGAGCTTGGAACAACAAAATATTATATGGGTTTATTACTCAAACTTTATTCCCTAATAAAACTATTTTAGTAAAGTATGAAGATGTACTCCATAACGAAGTAAATGAAATAACCAGAATTATGAATTTTTTAAATAACCCAAATATAATTGAATTAACTAACATCAAGAATGAATTTTTACCCGAATTTACTAAATCTCAACATGCTTTAGTCGGGAAAGCGCCTGATGCTAGCCGAGCAAGCGCATGGAAGGGGAAAATGACAAAACAAAACATAGCAGACTTTCAATACTACGCTAAAGATACTTTAAATTTACTTGATTATAAATTAATAGAAACTGATGGTTTTAAAGTAACTAAATTACACTTAATTAAAGAGTATTTAAAAGAAATCTGGTTCAAAAAATTTGTTAACCCAAAAAAATATACAGATAAAAGAAACAAATGACATTAAAAAATAAAATTGTTAGTGGCTCCTTATGGAGTTTTATAGGTAATGTTTCATTTCAATTATCTGGGTTAGTAATATTCATAATTCTATCACGTATATTATCTCCTGTTGATTTTGGTACTGCAGCATTAGCTGTCGTTTTTGTTGAGCTAACAAACACAATTGTTAAGTACGGATTAGTAGAAGTAGTTGTACGTAGTAAAAATAACTTAAATGTAGAGAATAGTATTTTCTTCGCCACTTTAATAATTGGAATAGGTTCGGCTCTATTTTTTATTTTTGCATCTACTTATTTAGAAGTGCTATTTGAAGCTCCAGGCCTTGCAATATCATTACAAATACTTTCAATCGTACCTGTAATGCAAGCATTATCTACAGTACCAGAAGGGTTACTAAAACGTGATTTTAAATTTAAAGCACTTGCTATAAGATTATTATTTTCGTCATTATTTTCCGGTGCTGTAGCTATTTACCTTGCGTATGCAAGCTATGGTTTTTACAGTTTAATAATCCAGAAGATTTTATCAATTTTTTTATCATTATTACTTGTGTGGAAGGCAATTTGCTGGAGGCCTGTATTAAGTTTATCCGTAGGTGGTATTTTAAATACATTAAAACAAGGCCAACCTATATTATTAAGTTCACTGGTTGGGCAGGGAATATTTAGATTTGTTGAACTTATAATAGGTTTTTTTCTAGGAGTAGTTGCATTAGGTTACTTTAAAATTGCAGGTAAATTGCTCGACGTTATTGTGCAATTTACAATAAGACCAATTGTAGATGTCTCTTTTTCAGCATTTGCTACCTTACAAAGCGATAGTAGTGAGTTAGAAGCTTGTTTTATTAAATTTATTACTACAACTGCATTATTTTCGTTACCTATATTTATTGGTGGTTTTATTATTGGTGACGAAATGGTGTACTTAGTTTTTGGCGATAAATGGTCTGAAAGTGGAGTGATATTTTCTATATTATGTTTAAGTGGCTTTAGTGCATCATTTAATTATTTTTTTGCACCACTCTGTCACGCAACTCATAATTCAAACATCCCATTTAAGTTAAGAGTTGTAGAATTTATTATTACGATCTCCGTTGTTAGTTTTTTTTCTCAATACTCAATTTTTCATGTGGTTTTTTCTAATGTTGTTATTGCAAGTATTTTAACTACGAGTATGTTATTTATCTTAGGAAATAAATTTTCTTTTTCTATTAAATCCATGATAATAAGTTTGTCACCAACGATAGTGTCTTCTTTCATTATGGGAGGAGTATTATACCTTGTAGATTATTTTATTTTATTTGAAGAGCAAGCGTTAGTTAAAGTGGTTTTAATTATTCCAATGGGACTGTTGTTTTATTTTGTATTTTACAGGCTTGTATTCCCTGAAGTAGTGTTGGAAATAATAGATAATATTAAAAATTTAAAGAATAAAAAATAGTTTTTTTACAATGCTGGATTTGATTTTTAAGTGGGTTAGTTTAAGTAATTTGAAATCTTAATTTTATAAAATGGAGTTTAAGATGTTTTTTTTAAATCTCGATAGATTCAACGAAAATGTTGCTATAATAAGCGGGTCAGAAGAGATTACATATAGAGAGCTTGCAGAAAAAATAAATAATAATAGTGCTTTGAAAGTTCCTTTTAAGTCATTAGTATTTATAAGGGCAAGTAATGACTTGGAAACAATTATTGCTTATTTAAGTAATTTAGTAGCGGGTAATATTATATATCTATATGACAGTAACAATAAATCAGTAGTTAATAATTTAATTGATATTTATAACCCTAACTATCTATTTGAAAATGGCGAATATACAACACTGCATAGCGACAAGTTATCTTTGCACTCCGAAACTTTACTGCTACTTTCTACTTCTGGCAGTACTGGAACTCCAAAGTTTGTTAGATTAACCGGTTCAAATATTGATAGTAATGCTGAAGCTATTGCTGATTATTTAGAACTAAGACCCTCAGATAGAGCTCTGTTGCATTTAAAGTTACATTACTCTTTTGGGTTGTCAATACTGAATTCGTACATGTCAGTTGGAGCCTCAGTAGTTCTTACAAATAACACTGCTATGGATGAAAGCTTTGGTAAGCTTATAAATAAACATAATATAACTAGTTTTTCAGGCGTTCCATTTATATTTCAGACACTTGATAAGATTTCCTTTGATTTGAGCCAGTACCCTTCTTTAAGGCAAATAACCCAAGCTGGCGGGAAGATGTTTAAAGATGATGTACTAAGATGGAGTAAAGAATCTAATAAAAACGAAATAGAATTTTTTGTTATGTATGGGCAAACTGAAGCTGCACCAAGAATATCTTATTTACCTCCTAAGTATGTAGAACAGTACCCAGATTCTATAGGGTTTGCAATTCCCAATGGAGAAATTTTACTAGTTGATGATAAAAAGAATATTATCAGAGAGCCTAATGTTGAAGGGGAACTTGTCTATCGTGGTCCAAATGTTATGCAAGGCTATGCTTCATCTCTAGATGACTTGAGCAAAGACAAGGTTGTTTCAGAATTATATACTGGTGATATAGCGAAGTTTAATGATTTAGGGTTGTTTACTATAGTAGGGAGGAGTTCACGATTTGTTAAGTTATTTGGTATCCGCATAAACTTGGACGATTTAGAAGAGTATTTTAATAGCCTAGGTCAGGATGTTGTTTGTACCGGAGATGATACTAAAATTATAATAGCACATACAGGAGTGCCAAACCCAAATGCTGCTATAAGTAAGCTTTCAAAAAAAATAAACATACCTGAAACATGTTTTCAAAATATGCAACTAAAAGAAATGCCAATCTTGTCTAATGGTAAGGTGGATTACAAATCTATTAAATCTTTAGCGCATAAAAATAACAAAAATCATTTTAGAATATTTAAATTTATTTTTACTAAGTCTTTTTGGAAAGATTACTTTAAAGAACTTTTCACTACACTAGGGTTTCTAGATAAAAGCTTAACTGTTAAAAAACTTTTTTTTCGCGAATTCCCAGATAACACTAGTGAAACAGCTTCATTTAAAGACCTAGGCGGTGATTCTATGACATATGTGACAATAAGCATGGAATTAGATGAAATAATTGGTTTTCTTCCAGAGCACTGGGAATCATTAAGTATCAAAGATTTAATCGAACTTGAAGCTAGGGGAGGTGAGCTATGAAAACAATGGATGTGAACTTATTTATAAGAGCTCTAGCAATTATTTCTGTTGTTTTTAATCATGCTTATATAGATAGGTACTATGAAGCTTATGGTTCAGTTGAAGAAATATTTTTTGGTCTATCTTTAGCTGGAGGAGCTAATGTTTTATTACTAATTTCAGGCTTTAACTTTGCTGAATTTATAATGAGTAAAAGTGATGTTTCATCCTTAAAAATTTCACTGGTTAGGTTTGCAAAAAAAATAGCAATACCTTCTTTACTTTTAACTGTTTTTTTCTTTGTTATTTTATCGAAATTCAATATATATGAATTATTATTTATTAGAAATTTCGTAGATAATGATAGGATTTCTAAGTTCCCAATATGGTATCCGCAGGTGATGCTGCAGATGCTTTTAGTTCTTTACCTTGTTTTACCATTGGTATTTGGATCTATTAAGAGCAAACCTTGGGTTTTATCCTTGTTATTTTTAATGACGACTATTTCCTCAGCTTTAATTGGTATTTATATATTTGAGTTAGATATGCTTGAATATAAAGTCCCACAATTGTACGCATGGGTTTTTGTTATGGGGTGGGTTTTTTATTATGCAAAAGTTAGTGAGTCACTCTTAAAGAAGGTCTTTGCTTTTATGATATTAACTTTTTCCTGCTTATTAATCATAGGCCCATACGACCTTAATTTTTATTGGCTCTGTTCCGCAGGGTATCTATTAATTTTTTATAAAACCATTGTTATTGGTAAGCATTTTAAAAAAATACTTACGTTAGTAGCTCAAGCAACTTTTATAATTTTCTTATTTCATCGATTTTTCTTTGAAGTATTAGAAAAGTTATCTCCCTTTAGTTATGGATATTTAACTTTATTCTTTTTTAGTATCGGTGCAACTATAATGTTGTGGGCATCAGCTACCTCATTTAGTAGGGTTTATAAGAAAAACTTAGAGAGCGTTGGGTAATTAATGAAAATACTAATGTTAACATGTCAGTACATGCCAGATGTATTTGGTGGAGCTGAAAAACAATGCGGGCGAGTTTCTAAAGGAATCCAAACTGAGGGAGTTGATGTTCACATATTAACATCACGTCAAAAGTTTAAAGGCAAAGCAAAGGAGGTAATGAACGAAGTACCAGTAACGCGTTTATATTCGCCCATAGCACCTGACTTACTTGGTCGCTGGTTACCCTTTTCGGTATATTGGTTAATACGGGTATTAATTTGGGGTATGTCTAATAATAAAAGCTTTGATGTAATACATTGTCACCAAGGTAAGTTTGGTGCTTTTGTAGGTTGCTGCTTGGCACGTTTATTTAAAAAGCCAATATTAATTAAGGTAGGTAACTCTAACCAGTTCATGGATTTCAAAGCATTAAAAGCTAAAAAAGTTATTGGGCCAATAATGGCTGATTTTGTATTAAAAACAAACCCTACAATAGTCGCAATATCGGGTGTTATCGCCCAAAACTGTAAAGAGTTTGGCTTTAAAAATATTATTAATATACCAAATAGCATTGATAAAAGCTTAATTAATGTTGATAGCCCAGTTTTAAAGGATAAAAATGATTCTGTAATAAATCTTTTTTATCATGGTAGGTTAGAGCAAATTAAAAAAGTAGATGTATTAATGGAGGCGTTTGCATTGCTTACTAAGAAGCATGATCAAGTGCATTTTCATTTAATAGGCAGTGGTAGTGTACTACCTAGAGCAAAAAAATATATTGAGATAAATAACCTGCAACACAAAATAACATTTTATGGTGAGGTTGACGACCCGGTAAACTTTATTAAGCAATTTGATATTTTTGTAAATGCCTCGGAGGCTGAAGGATTTTCGAACTCATTACTTGAGGCTTTGTTAGCTGGAAAGGTATTAGTGTCGACACCTGTAAGTGGAGCAAGCGATGCCATTTTTACAGATAAAAACGGTTATATTGCAACTGGCTTTAGTGCAGTTGAAATTGCTAAAAGTACAGAAGATGGCATTGCATTACATTATAAAAATAATGGTGAAGTGCAAGCTTTTTCTGAGCAATTAATAGCATCTAACTTTACAGTAGATGTAATAGCTAAAGAATACGTAAAGCTTTATAAAAAATTACTTGGAGCTTCATAGATGAAGGTTTTAATAGGGATGACGCGTTCGGATACTATTGTATCTGGTTCATTTAAACATATTTGCCAAATTGGCGAAAAGTTTAGAGACGAAGGTGCAGAGGTTGTATATGCACTAGGTGGCGACGGCGATGCGATAACTAAATTGCGAGCAGCTGGTTTTAAAGTGCATGCTTTAACTAATTTAAAAAGAGATTTAAGCCCGCTGAGCGACATTTGGTCATTGTTAAAATTAATATGGTTAATTATTTCAGAAAACCCACAAGTTTGTTCTTGGCATACAGCTAAAATAGGTGCGCTTGGGCGTATAGCTGCAATGCTTACTTTTAAACGCTCTTATTATGTTCCTCATGGTGTGCCTTTTGTTAATACACCCGAAAATAAGGGCTTTAAAAAATATGAGCGACTTGAAAAGTTACTATCTTATTTACCTTCAAAAATAATAGGTGTGTGCGAGTTCGATAAAAATGAATATTTACGAATAGGCGTGCCCGACAAAAAGTTGTTAGTGATACGTAACGGTATGCTCGGCAAATTTAACGATACGTGGGAGCTAACCGACAAACCCGTTAATTTTATAACTGCGGCTCGTTTTGAAGATCAAAAAGACTACACTACGCTCGCTCAAGCGTGTGGTTCTTTATTAAGCCAAGGTAAACCCTTTACTTTAAGCATATATGGCGATGGTCAGTACGAAGCTAAAGTAAAGCAGTTGTTTTCTCATTTTCCTGAGGAAGTAATAAACTTTTGTGGCGTGGTTGACAACTTTGCTGAAAAACTAACTCAAGCTGATGTATTTATACTTTCTAGCTTTTGGGAAGGCTTACCACGAAGTATTATTGAAGCAATGGCATGTAAAAAAGCAGTAATTGCATCTGATGTTGGTGGCTGCTCTGAGCTAATAACAGAGGGCGAATCGGGCTATTTAATCCCTATTCGTGATGCATCTACAATGACCAATGCTATGAGTGAATACATTAATAACAAAGCCAAAACAGTGTCACATGGTGATGTTGCTTATGAATTGTATAAACAAAAATACTCGCTACCTGTAATGCTAGAGAGCTACGCAAAAGAATATGGCGTAATAAAAAATGGTGTAAATAATTAATATGCCTATTAAATTATCACTTATATGCCCTGTTTATAAAGTGGCTGAATTTATACCTGACTTAATGCAAAGCTTACTGCAAGGTGTTAATAGCGATCAAGTTGAGATTATTTTTGTTGACGATTGCTGCCCCGAAAATTCAATAAGCCTGTGCGAAAGCTTTATTTTAGAGCATAAATCAAACATAAAATTTAATTCAACAATAATTAAGCAACCCATTAATAAAGGCCAAGCTGCTGCTCGCAATGCCGCATTGCTAATTGCAGAAGGCGAATATATTGGCTTTATAGATTCTGACGATGCAATTGCATTCAATTATTGGGATGTACTCTCATCTTATGTAACAGTCGGGGCAAAGGATATAATTGAGTTCGCTTTTGAAGAGTTTAACTCTGTTTTACCGTTAAGTGTTAGCAATACAGTTATTGAGACTGAGTCCACTAATACAGTGTTATTTGACACTGGTTTTTTTGTTTGGACAAGGTTATATAAGAAAGAAATGCTCAAAGGTCTTAAATTTCCAGAGGGTGTAATCTATGAAGATATTTATTACAACATTTATGCATTTTCTATGGCTGAATCAATATTGAGACTTTCTAATACTCTTGTTTATTATCGAAAAAGAGCAGGTTCTACCACAAGTAGTAGAACATCATCGTACTCTAATTTATTGCTTAATATGACGAACGCAGTTAAAGCAACATTAAATAGCTTTGATAATAAAAAAGAGGTTGTTGCTCAAGTTGCAAGATACTCTCTGCTAGTGAGTTTAAAAGGGTATACGATTAAAGATCGCCTAGACCGAAAATTATTTTTTAAAAACTGTAAACATATAAACGCAGCTTTTAAAAATACTTTTAACAAATACAATAATTCGCTAGTAGCAAAGCTTAAGTTTATAGCTTCTAGATTTATTTGTTATGTGGGAAGGTTTCTATAATGAATTTATCGCAAATAAAAATTTTAGTTAAGTCTGACTTATATAGATACACGAAAAAAACAAACAAAAAAGTATTTATTAAATACTTAATAAAAAACAGCTATTTTAGATTTCAAGTGTATTTAAGGATGTCTAAAATAAACGGTACTATATTACCTTTTGTATTTAGGTTACTTAAAGCAGGCTTGGGGAAAAAAGTTAATATACAGCTAAATTGTAATGTACCTATAGGCTACGGTTTGTACATACCCCATGGTAATGTTGTTATTAACTCTCAAGCAACAATAGGAAACAATTGCAGTTTGTTACAGTTTGTATCTGTTGGTGCAATACATAATGGCAAGTCTGCAACTATTGGTAATAACGTTTATGTAGGACCTAATGTAAATTTAGTTGGAGATATTTGCGTTGGAGATAATTCTGTTTTGGGTGCAGGCGCTGTAGCAGTAAAAAGCATCGACAGTAGTAAAGTTGTTGTTGGAGCGCCATGTAAGGTTATTAAAGATGTAATTGATATAAACATGTACTGCGATAACTTATGTGATGATACTTGGGCAAGGAAGCTATAAAAATGAAAAAAATAGTACACATTACAAACGATCTACAGCGTTTAGGCGGTGTGCAGCGCTTGCTTGTTGATTTAATGACGCTACAAAACAGTGACTTTAAGTTTGAAGTGATTTTAACACGTGGTAAAAACGAATACGTTGATGAGTTAAAAACTTTAGGGGTAGAGGTATTCCATAAAAACGACTTAGGTTTTTTTGGTGTTATAAAGCGCTTAAATACAGCGGATTTAGTGCATACCCATTTATACCCATCAATCTATATTGCGTACTTTACAAATACGCCAACAATAGTTACAGAGCATAACCCACATTACAGGCGCCGAGATTTACCTTTTATAAAAACCCTTGAAAGCGTTATTTATAAAAAGTTTAAAAAAATCATTTGTATATCTGAAGGTGTTAAAACTAAATTTTTAGAAAGCATTAAAGTTAGTAGCTCAAAAGCTTATGTTATAAATAATGGCGTTAATTTAGAGCGATTTTCTCAAACGGCTAAAACACTAAGTGCTGACTCAAAAGTTATTAATATAGGTATGGTTGGACGATTTGCACCACAAAAAGATATTAAAACCTTACTAAAATTAATGACTCTGCTTGATGATCGGTTTGTACTTAATTTAGCGGGCGATGGCGAACTAAGGTCTGAGTATGAAGCTTTCGCTTTAAGCCTAGGTGTAAGTAATAAAGTTAAATTTTTAGGCCAAGTTAACGATATACCCACTTTTTTAGATTCACTAGATGTATATATACAATCTTCCCACTGGGAAGGGTTTGGTATTGCAGTAGTAGAGGCAATGGCAGCCGGGCTCCCATCATTTGCCACTAATGTTAAAGGTTTAAATAATGTAGTTGTTGAGCAAGGATTGTTTGAAGTAGGCGATGCACATACATTAGCTGCTAAAATAAACACGTTGGTTGATGATACTAATTATTATAATGAACAATCTGTAGCAGCGCTTAAAAAGGCTGCGAGTTTTTCAATTAAAAATACAGCTATTGAGTACACTAAAATTTACAGAAGTGTATTAAACAATGTTTAGTATTAAAGTTAAAAGCCTTGAATATGTACTTTTTGTGATTAGTGCCATGGTAATACCATTGTACTTTACTGACTTTAGGTTAGACGCTGGTGGTCTTATTGTAAGGCTATCTGATATTTTAGCCTTATTTTCGATTTCTATTTTTTTATTACTATTATTAAAAAATAAAATAGCAATTAAGTATCCCGTTGGTTTTAACTATATATGTATTTTTGTAATCTATTGTTTTTTTAATGCGCTAGCGCAGGTGGGTTTAACTAAGGCCATTATTGCTACTGTACAGTGGATGCTAATTCTTTTTACTTTAGTTGTGGTATATACAAATGCGGTGAAAAACCCAGAAAAGTTTAGAGCGATTTTTATAAAAACTTTACTAGTTATATGTTTTGTTACGCTGGTTTATCACTTAATGCACGGTCACTTAACAAGCTATAAGTTTTTAGGTGACGCTAGATATTCTTTTGCATTGACTGGGGTTATACTTTTAAGCTGTGCTTATTATTTTGACGATAAAAGCTACTTAAAGCCATTGATGTTTTTATACCCAGTGATATTGCTCTCTCTAGAGCGAAAAGGGATTTTGGCATTTCACCTGGTTGCCTTTTTTTATATTTTTATTAGTTTAAAGCCATTATTAAAATTTGTTATGTTAGCGTTGTGTAGTTTAACTTTATTGCTGTTGGCGTTATTTTACGATTTGTCGTTTTTAAATACATTTACTTTTTTTGAATATTCAGATCTCGAAATGCTCTACCTAGATGAAGAGCAAGCTTTATGGATATCTAACCTGCACAGACAATCTTTAGTTACAAATGGCTGGGATATATTTACCACGCATTTTATTTTTGGTGTAGGGCCAAAAATGCTACCAGTGTATATGGGAGAATTTTATATAAATCAAGGGCTTGCCCTTTATACGCACAATGTTTTTTTAGATACATTAATCGAGCAAGGATCAGTTGGATTATTTTTATTAATTTTGCCTTATTTCATTTATGTTGTTCATGGTCCCAGTCTAAAAAAACCAAAAGATAAAGCGATGTTTTTTGCTTTATGCTTATACTCTGTTTTTATGTTGTTTTTTATGTCTGGCGGTGCGCCTTCAATGATTATTTTTTACTTACCTATTTTTAAAGGCTTTATTGCTAATAAGGCGAGCAATTAAATTGTTGCATTTAATTAAATATTTAACAGAGTGGAATAGTTAATGCCTACTTTATCTGAAGACCCAGCGATAAGAAGCTTACTAAATAGAATGCCCAAAGGTGTGCAAAATAGCTTTACTGAAGAGCAGTTGTCTCACCTAAAAATAGCTATTGGCGCTAGGCAGTGGGGTGCTCATACAGTTGATTGCAGAGGCGTTGTTAGATTATTTAAATACAGATATTACTTTGTATTATTAGCGGGTCGTAATAGGCGGCAATTAAGTGCTACCGAAAAAAAAGCCTCTGCTATAGCCCAAGCCACAGTAGTTACTTTAGGGTTTTTTATACTGCTACTCTTAATTTATTTATTAAAATCGGCGTTAGGTATTAACCTGTTTGAAGGTTTTTCATTAGGTATATGGAGTTATGTTAAAAGTTTATTTTTATAGTTTAAATATAAACAAAATTTAAATGTTTATATTTGTTTATATTTTATCATTCATAGGTTAATTTGGCTGCGGACTGTTACACTAATTTAAGTTTTTAGAGCGGCATTATTGAATACAGATAAGTAATACGTTAATATTAATTTATAACTATGTGGATATTTATTCACTGTACTTTACTTAGGGACTAAAAGTATGAAGTCGTCAAGGACGTTTAAGCCTAATAGCTCATCCGATGCTAGTTTTTATCGTTTATTCGATATATTTGCTTTATTTTTAGCCTTTCAATGCTCTGCGCTCTTTTATAGTTTTGAGCTGACAGCTCATTATATGGTGGCGGTTTTAACTGTTGCATTAAGCTTTTTATACTGCGCCGAAATATTTTCTGCTTATCGCTCTTGGCGTGCTGGTAAATTTAAAACTATGGTCTTATGTGCTTGGGGCTCTTTATTTGTTGCCTTTAGTATTCTATTTATTATATCTTTTATGTTTAAGTTTACCGAATCGCTTTCGCGTATTGGCTTAGGTTTATGGTTTTTACTTAGTGTGGTTTATTTGTATATATGGCGCTTTGGGGTGCAATTATATAAACGAAATCGCCGTAGTTTAGGCATGAACTTACGTAACGTTGCAATAGTAGGTGCTACAGAGTCTGCGGTTTATTTGTATGACGAGATAGAAAAAAACGATGAGCTTGGTTTTAAGTTTTTAGGCTTTTTTGATGACCGTAAACCAGAGCGACTATTTAATAATGTTAAAACGTACGAAATATCCGGAACTATTCAAAACGCTATATGTGCTGCCCGCGAAGGCAAAATTGACATACTTTATATAGCACTCCCAATGAAAGCCGATAAGCGTATAGCCGATTTGTTATTGCAGCTTGGCGACACCACGGTAGACGTACACTTTATACCTGACTTTTTACTCTCAAACTTAATACATGCCCGTGTTGAACACGTTGGCGATGTAGACACACTAAGCGTTTTTGAATCTCCTTTTATTGGTGCTCGTGAGTTTATTAAACGCACCGAAGACATAATCGTGTCGTCCATTATTTTACTGCTTATATCTCCTATGCTTATTGCTATAGCGTTTGCTGTTAAGTTTACTTCAAAAGGGCCTGTAATATTTAAGCAAGACCGTTATGGGCTTGATGGGCGTAAAATTAAAGTATGGAAATTTCGCTCAATGTCGGTAACCGAAAATAGTGCAGTGGTGACTCAAGCCACCAAAAACGATGCCCGTATTACAAAGTTGGGTGGGTTTTTACGCCGTACTAGCCTTGATGAGTTACCACAATTTATAAATGTGTTAAAAGGCGATATGTCGATAGTAGGCCCTCGCCCACATGCAGTTGCCCACAACGAAGAGTATCGCAAAAAAGTTGAGTTTTACATGTTTAGGCATAAAGCTAAACCAGGCATAACCGGATGGGCACAAATTAATGGTTGGCGCGGCGAAACCGATACGCTTGATAAAATGGAAAAACGTGTTGAATACGATTTACATTACATAAAGCATTGGTCTTTATGGTTAGATGTTAAAATAATTTTTATGACAATTTTTAAGGGATTTAAAAATGCAAATGCATACTAAAAAATCAGTTATACCTTGTGCTGTAGTTTTATTTTCGGCAACGTTGTCTGCTCCTGCATTGGCCGAATTTACGCCAGGCAGCTTTATGACCAAAGATGGTGCCGAAATTACTCCGGTTTTGCAAACAGGCTTAAGCATTAACGATAACATTTTTAATACACCAACCGACGAAGAGTCACGCGTAATTTGGACTATTTCGCCAGGGGTTGCAGCTGTAATAGACGATGGCCCCGACAGTTATAAATTAAACGTCGGTACCAGTAGCTCTTTATATAATAAAGATTCTGTTGATAACTTTACGCAAGTTAATTTGGGTGCTGGTGTACATAAAGAGCTTACCAGCCGACACATTTTTGATATAAACGGCACAGCTGATTGGTTGTATGAGCCACGTGGCGCTGGTTTAACGCAGGGCTTGGGCGATATTGTTGACGAGCTAATAAAATACCAACAGCAAGATATTACCGGTACTTATCAGTTTGGTTCGCAAACATCTAAAGCACAATTAGAGTTGGTTTCTGGCTTTTACAGTAAAAAATATCAAAATTTTAGAGCTACATCACAATATCGTGATTACGATAAAACGTTAGTTGGTGCAAAAGGGTATTATAACACGCAAGCTGCAACACGAATGTTTGTAGAGGTAACCCGCGATGACTACCGTTACGACGTTTTAGAGTCTAATGGTGTTTCACGTAACTCTGACGATATTAAAGTACTTTTTGGTTTGGAGTGGGAAGCAACGTCACTTACCTCAGGGTCATTTAAGTTTGGTTACCAGAACAAAGACTTTGACGATAACCAACGTGAGAGCTTTAGTGGCTTAAGCTGGGAGGCTGGCATTACTTGGCAACCTTTAACCTATTCTACGTTTGACTTTACAACCAGTAGAGCGGCAACCGATCCACTGCTTGAAGGCGATTACATTAAAGAAAGCACTTACGGCGTTAAATGGAAGCACGATTGGAGTGATTACTTAGCCTCTGTAGCAAGTGTGAGCTATATAGATGAGCAATACACTGGCGATATTGGGCGCAACGATGATACAAAAAGCGCTCGACTTGGCTTAAATTATCAAGCTAATAACTTTGGCTTAATCTCGACTTATGTTGACTTTGTTGATAAAAACTCAAACCAACCATTAATTGAGTTTGACCGAGTAATAGTAGGTATTAATTTTACATTTGCTTTAAAGGCTAATTAATGAATTGTAAATTTTTTTTTAGTGCTGTTTACTTATTTTTAAGCGCAACTTGTTTTGCACAAACGGCGCAAGACTATGTATTAGGCCCAGGTGACAAGGTAGAAATAAAAGTATTTGGTGAGCCCGATTTAGAGGTAACTGCGCTACTAGGTAATAGTGGAGAGGTTAATTACCCATTTTTAGGGGCGCTTAAACTTGCCGGGCTAACTACCTTTGAGGTTGAAAAGTCAATTGTTAATGGTTTGCAGCCTGATTATTTAAAAACCCCAAGTGTATATGTTCAGGTTGTTGAGTATAGGCCTTTTTATATACATGGTGAGGTTAAATCTCCAGGTGCTTACCCTTACCAGCCAGCTATGACAGTTAACCAAGCTGTTGCATTAGCGGGTGGCTTAACTGAGCGGGCATCAACCGATAAAATTTATATTTTTAAAGAGCAAACTAAGCAGCAGCAACAAAAAGGCACTCTTAACAGCCAAATTGCAGCAGGCGATACAATAAAAATAGAACAACGCTTGTTTTAAGCAGTTTTAAAGGCAGTAAATAATGAATAAGTTTGAGAATAATTCAATTGATAGTGAAGATGTTATTGATTTCACTGTTTATCTAAAAGTTATACAGCGTGCTAAATGGCGTATTATTGGCTTTTCGGTAGTCGTTACGTTGTTAACAATAATGTTTGCTTTAACACTTGTGCCGCAATATACGGCGTCTGCTACTTTACTTATTGAATCAGAGCAATCTAAAGCGGTTAGTTTTGAAGAAATTTATGGTCTTGATACCACAAAAAAAGAGTATTACCTAACGCAGTTTGAAATACTTAAGTCTGACAGTATTGGCCGAGAAGTAATTACTAAGCTTAATTTAGAAGAACATGGTGATTTTATTCCTAAGCCTAGCTTAATGGGCGAAGTTAAAGGCTATGTGAAAGGCTTACTGCCTTTTTTAAATAAAAACGAAGAAAGATATTTATCTGCAGAAGAAAAAGCAGAGCAAAAAATGCTTTTTTTACTGAGTATTTATAAATCTAAGCTAGGTATTGAACCAATCAGAAATACCCAACTAGTAAATATAAGCTTTGAGTCGAGCGATCCCGCGTTAGCCGCTTTAGTTACCAATGCTGTAGGCGATATATACATAGAAAGCCAAATGCGTGCCAAAATGGGAATAACTCAACAGGCTTCCAGTTGGTTAAACTCGCGGTTATCGCAACTTCGTATTCAGCTAGATGACTCAGAAGAGCGCTTACAAAACTTTAGAGAGGATCAGCACCTTATTGATATTGAAGGTATAGCAGGCCTTGCAACACAAGAGCTTGAGCAAATATCGGCTCAGCTAATTGAAGCGCGCAACGAAAAAAACAAGCTTGAGAGCATTAACAGAGTTATAACTGAATACGGTAACAATAATCTTGAGTTATTAGGTAGTATGCCTGAAATAACATCGCATAATGTTATTCAAAACGTAAAACGTGACGTGGTTATCGTTGAGCGTAAATTAAGCGAGTTAAGTGAAGTTTATGGCCCTAAACACCCTAAAATAATATCGGCTAGTGCTGAGCTTATTACCGTTAAAAATAATCTTAATAAACAAATTAAAGGCCTAATTACGGGTATTGAAAAAGAGCTCAATAGGGTTACAAGAACCGTAAGTGCCCTTGAAAATGATTTGAGTAATATTAGAGCGCGTTACCAAGATATTACCCGTAAAGAAACTCAATATAACCAGCTAAAACGTGAAGTAGAAACAAACCGCAATATATTTAATACGTTTTTATCACGATCTAAAGAAACCGAAGTAACAAGCGATTTTACCTCTGCTGCAGCGCGTTTTACCGACCGAGCTTATGCACCAAATAACCCAAGTAAACCTAATAAAAAGCTTATTGTTGTGCTTGCATTTGTAGCGAGCTTTATTTTTGCAATAGTTATGAGCTTTATTTTTGATGCCCTTAACGATACCGTTAAAACTAAACCTGATGTTGAAAGCAAGTTAGCTCAACGAATGCTTGGCTTATTACCGCAGGTAAATTTACCTAAAAAAAGCGTTTTGCCTATGCATGCATATCTTGACGAAACGTATAGGCGCTTTGCAGAGTCAGTACGAACATTTCGTACCAGTTTACTTTTAACTCAGCTTGATAAACAGCATAAAATAATTGCGGTTACTTCCACAGCACCAGGTGAAGGTAAAACAACTACATCTTCTAATTTGGCAATATCTTTAGCTCAAATGGGTAAAGTATTGCTAATTGATGGTGACTTACGTAAACCAACTATCGCTAAGCGATTTGAAATACCGGTTTATCATCCTGGTTTAACAAATTTAATAGTGGGTACAGAAGAGCTTAGTGAATGTGTTCACATTGATGAAAAATCAGGTGTAGTAATAATGCCAAGCGGGCAAATACCAAGTAACCCACTTGAGTTATTATCAAACATTAAATTTGCACAGTTGATTGAACACCTTAAAACTCAGTACGACCACATAATTATTGATACACCACCAACACAAGCTGTGAGTGATGCATTAGTAATAGCTCAAAGTGCTGATTCGGTAATATATGTTGTAAAATCAGACGTTACACGTATAAAACCAATTAAGGCAGGCCTTGAGCGGTTATTTGAGGTAAAAGCGCACGTAGCGGGTGTGGTGCTAAATCAGGTGGATATGAGTAAGTCTAACGATGAGCATAGCTATGGTTATTACGACTACCACGATTATTCTAAAAAACCTGAACCAGAAAATACTTAACCGGCCTATTACATTGTGATTGATATACACTCACATATTTTGCCAGGCATTGATGATGGCGCTAAAGACTTAAACGAGTCTTTAGCGCTATTAAAAATGGCGCAAAGCGACGGTATAACACATATTGTTGCAACCCCACATATTCATTTAGGCCGATATAATAATTCGGCTCCCCAACTTTTTAATGATTTAGCCCTATTAAAAGCAGCTTGCTTAGCTCAAAATATTAATATAAATATTGCACTAGCTGCTGAGGCTCGCCTTGATGTTGAGTTAATGCCGCTTGTATTAACTAATAAACTACCGTTTATTGGCAAAAAAAATGGCTTTAATTATTTATTGTTAGAACTACCTCATTCACATGTGCCTCAAGGGTACGACAAATTTATTACTTGGCTCGCTAAACAAAATATAAAAGTGGTTATTCCGCACCCAGAGCGAAATCGTGATATTCAATCAAACTTATTTTACATCGAAAAACTAACACAGTTAGGATGTGAGTTTCAGTTAACAGCGTCTAGTATTGAAGGCCTTTGGGGAGAGAAAGCTCAATACATTAGTGAGCATATGCTTAAAGCTGATTTAGTGAGCTATATTGCAACTGACGCTCATTCGGTTAATCGCAGGCCACCTATTTTAAGTAAGGCAAAAAAACGAGTAACCGATATGCTTGGTGAAAGCAAGTCGCATGCACTGTTTGTTACAAATCCTAAGTGTTTAACTGAGGTGTTGTTTAATGATTGAACAGCTGGTTATTAAGCGATTACAACTTGCTCTGTTGGCAATAGTTACAATCATTATTTGTTATTTTAGTTTACAAAGCATGCGCGCTAATGCCTGGTATTTTAGCTCACTAAATACAGTACAAGAGCTCAGTAACACCTCACCCATTGATTCACCTGAGGTTTATAATAATGAGCTCAACAAAGCCCAAAATGCTATTAAGTTAGCCATAGAGCTTGAGCCCGAACATGCCCATTATTTACATTTTTTAGCGTATATTAAGCTTCTAGCTTTAGCTAACACCGATCAAGCTCAAACTGAGCAAAGTAAGCTAGATACTGAATATAAAGGGATACAATCGCTTTTACTTCATTCTACCCAGATTAGAAGTTCATGGGCTGAAACTTGGATTGAGCTAGCTAAAGTTACTAGTTACCAAGAGGGTCCAAGTAAACAAGTTTTAAAGTATATTGATCAGGCTAAAAAAGTAGGCCCATACAAACTTGAGGTGCATTTAGGTATTATAGAAATCTCGTTAGCAAATTGGCAGCACTTACCTCCTGAATATAAAGCATTGTACGTAAACTCTCTAAGCATGGCTGCCCAATATGGTTATCGGTTTAACCGTATTTACACTATTGCTAAACAATTAAACCAATTACCTACTTTGTGTATGTCACTACAATTTGGCGCTGCATACAAAAAACTTAAACAGCGTTATATTTACAAACAAACCTGCAAATAAAAATGCCCAGAGGTTAAAAGCCTCTGGGCTGTAAAGTGACTCTAAATTGAGTCTAGCGTTAACTAAAACACTTTCTAGGTTCATTAGGGAGAAGAAAGTATTTTAAGTGTAGTAAAAGTTCATAATTAAACATAACTAATTTTTTAATATAGTTATGTTTATTGATAAAGCTTTAGTTAGGGCGTGAAGCTTCAGCTGACCTTTGGTTGAAAACCCTTTCATTTTATCTAATTACAAATATATTATGCTGAGGATAATATTTTGCATTTTAGAAAAGATATAAATGGTTTAAGGGCTGTAGCTGTAATAGGGGTAGTATTATTCCATTTTAACTCATCTTGGATGCCTGGAGGATTTGCTGGGGTTGATATTTTTTTTGTTATATCGGGCTTTTTAATGACCGGTATAATATTTAAAGGAATAGAGCAAAAAAACTTTTCTATAATGCGCTTTTATGTTGCGAGAGCTAATAGGATAATTCCAGCACTAGCGGTACTTTGCTTCGTTATGCTTCTTTTCGGTTGGCTTTATTTACCCCCTTTAGATTATCAACTTCTTGGTAAACATGCTTTAAGTAGCATTAGTTTTTTATCTAATATTACATACTGGACTGAAGCAGGTTATTTTGATGCTGCATCTCACGAAAAGTGGTTGCTACATACCTGGTCACTTTCAGTTGAGTGGCAATTTTATATAATTTATCCACTAGTATTGGTGTTTATTCATAAGTTCACAACTATTAAATTAATGAACTACTCAATTGTAGCTGCAACTTTTTTAGGCTTTGTATTTTGTGTTTTTGCTAGCTTTAATTGGCCGAATGCTGCTTACTATTTATTACCTACTCGAGCGTGGGAAATGATGATAGGCGGTGTAGCTTATTTATTTCCAATAGTGATCAGCAATAAAAAGAAAATACTTTTAGAGCGATTAGGTTTGGCGTTAATTGTGGGTTCTTACTTTATAGTTACTAAAGAAGATATATGGCCAGGTTATGCTGCTTTGTTCCCAGTTTTGGGTGCCTTTTTTGTGATTCTGGCTGCTCGTGATGGGAGCTTCGTTACAGGAAATGTAGTTTTTCAGAAGATAGGTGCATGGTCATACTCAATTTATTTATGGCATTGGCCGTTAGTTGTTGGTATTTACTACTACACATTAGACGATAAGTATATCTACTTAGGGATAGCACTTTCTCTGTTTTTAGGCTTTTTAAGTAACAAGTACATAGAGCAAATAAGATTCAAAAAAGATTTCGGTCAAATTAAAGCTTATTTAAAGTGTAAGCCTATCTATATTGCTTTAGGAATTTCAGTACTTTCATTAGTTATTTTTGGCAAGACAAGATATTTTTATAATATGCCAGATGATATATATAATGCTGTTACTGTTAAGCCGACAACCGATAATAGCGATTATACCTTTGATAAGTTGAGAGAGTTAGAGGGTAAGACAACTTTTAAGGATGTTAAATACAAATTTTTAATTATTGGAGATTCGCAATCTGGAGATTTTGTAAATTCGTTGTATGAAACAGGCTTGAGTAATAATGTTGATGTAATTTCAAGAATAGTAGCAGCGAGGTGTCAGGTATTTGCGCTTGACGAAGAAATGCTTAATAGATCTTTCAAGGTTAACGATAATATTTCCAATGGGTATATTTCTAAAAAAAGGTGTCAAAAACAAATATCTAAAATACAGGCTGATGAAGCTTTAGAAAAAGCCGACGTTATTTTAGTTTCGATGTTCTGGAAAGATCAAAGTTTACCTTATGTTTTTAAATCCATTGAAAATATAAGAAGTAGAAACAAAAGCGCGAAAATTTACGTTGTTGGTGGTAAATCTTTCAATAAATCAGCACAAGATATCATTTATAAATCGTACTATGAAAATACTGATATTAGTGCGGCTGCCTATAAAGAAATCGCAAATAACGACAGTGCTAAAATAGATTTTCAGAAAAGTGAATTTATTAAATATCAAAAAACATTGGATTTTAAATTTTTGAATATAATAGACTTCTTTTGCTCTGGTGGTGAGTGTACTATTTTAAATAGTAAAAATCAGCCTTTATACTTTGATGGTACACATACAACTCAGTTTGGGGCTAAGTACTTGGGGGTTAAAGTTAAGAATAGTAATTATTTTCCTAAGGATTTTTATCAATAAAAATAAACCTAAAAATTTAGGAATGAATAGTAATGATAAATTGTAGCCTAGGTATTTTAATTTACTTTTAGAGTATATCTTGTAATTTACATTCTTGAATTACAAGATATTTTACCATGGGGTTGAACAATTTTGACATTAAGTTTTTTAAAATTATAAATTTAACCCCAACTTATTAACTGCGTATTTTGCACTAAATCTCGTGGTAGTGAATTTTTGATCTTATTTTTTTGCCATTTACCTAAACCAATAGGGCAGCCGCACAGCGTTAATACCACTTCACCTATTGTTTGAGTTGCCTCAGTTAAGCGTATATCTTTACCTTGAAAATAATCATTGGCTTGCTCGTTATTTAAAGCAAATACATTGGTTTTACACTCATTGCCAAATACGGTTGCAAACTCGTGCGTTAGCCTTACGCCGTTTTTATGAATAATTCCAATTTGAATGCCTAAACGTGCGTATTTAATTTTATTTTGCACGGCTTCAAACCCTTGTGGAAATAACCACAGCTCTTTATCGCGCTGCATTAACTTGCCAGGTAGATTAGTTAACCCAAAGTGCTTTTTAAGCGATTGCATAAACGCGGCACTTTGTTTTTTATCAAACTCGTTAAACGGAAATGCGCCTTTTTTAACTGTCTGATTTGGGTTGTTGCAACTTGCGTGCTTTTTAAATTTAGCAATAAAAAAGCCTTCGCTATCGTATGTTTGCGGCCAAACATGCAAATAGCCTTCACTTGTTGTTGCTTTACTTGCACCTTCAAATAAATCACTTAGTGATTGTGGGGCAATATAGTCACCAAACTCACTCAGTAAATAATCACACACTTGTTGGTTTTCGAGCGGGGTAAGTGTGCAGGTTGAATACACTAATGTGCCACCTGGCTTTAATGCGTAAAATGCACTTTTAATTAAGTCTTTTTGTACTTGGGCTATTTGTATGTTTGATTCTATTGACCAATTTTTTAGTGCGTCGGCGTCTTTACGTACTGTGCCTTCGCCAGAGCATGGCGCGTCTAGGAGTATGCTATCAAAGCATTCAAACATGTAGTTGCCAAATATAACGCCATCAAAGTGCGAAAGTGCACAGTTACCAACCCCCATGCGTTTTAATGTAGCGCTGAGTACCTTTAAACGAGATGACGAAAGCTCATTTGCAACAAGCACGCCTTGGTTATCCATAATAGCTGCTAGCTGCGATGTTTTAGAACCTGGCGCTGATGCCATATCAAGTATGGTGTTATTTTGAGAGTCTGCGAGTTTAATACTTTGTTTTAATGCGACAGGGGGCAGCATTGAACTTGCTTCTTGTACGTACATCGCACCGCTTAAATGCAAGTCGGTATTACCTAGGGCTAGGTTTTGCTCTTCATCGCTTGGGCGCTCTAACCAAAAACCTTCACTGCACCATGGGATTGGGGTTAGCAGCCAATTTTTTTCAGTTGCACGTTTTACAAATTCTTCAATGCTAATTTTTAAAGTATTAACGCGGATAGATTTTCTGAGCGGCCTGCGACACGCATTTAAAAAGTCATCTAAGTTTAGATGCGCTGGTAAATAGGTTTTTACGTCATCAATAAAGTGCTCAGGAATAAAAGTGTTGGCGTTCACGCGTTAGCTCATACTATAAAAATAAAGCGCGATAATAACATTTATATAACGCATTTTCAGCGCTTAAAAACGTAACATCCAATTTATTACTATGTCGACACTTTATTGGTTCGGCCTATTTTAAAGCGTACTTTATACGACTTTAGATTAATAGTGTCGACAATGGGTGTGTTTTTTAGTCGTTTTGATAGGTTTAAGGGTTGACATGATTTTTTAATAAGCCCATAGTAACCACATTAATTGTCGACAATCTAAAAAATAACTTATGACACATACATTTTTAAACGAAGCGCCTATAACTACCGCATCAGATCAAGTATTTGTAGATATGCGCCGTGAGATTGTTGAGGGCAGCATAGTTCAAGGCAGTAAAATATCAGAACCTGAGCTTGCCAAACGCTATGGTGTAAGCCGTGCAACGCTTAGAGAGGCGTTAAATCGCCTAGAAAGTTGTTACCTTGTTGAGCGTAAAGCTAACGTAGGTTGCCGAGTAGTTGCTCTTACCGCTGAGCGCTTGATTGAAGTGTACCAAGTTCGCAGCTCACTTGAAGGCTTAGCATGTAGGCTTGCTGCCGACAATATGGAACCCGAAGAAGTAAAAGGCTTAAAGCAATTACTTAATCAACACCTACAAACACAACGTGTTAAAGAGGGCGAATCTTATTATCAAGAAGCCGGCGATTTAGATTTTCATTATCGTATTATTCAAGGCAGTAAAAACGCGCATTTAATTCATTTACTGTGTAATGAGCTTTATCAATTAATACGCATGTACCGTGTACAAATGGGCATGGTGGGGCCGCGTGTATCAAAAGCGTTTGATGAGCATTTAGCTATTATTAACGCCATTGAAAACCACGACGGCGAACTGGCCGAAATGTTAATGAAGCGCCACATCAGTGCATCGCAAGCAAATATTCAAACCAAATTTGATTTATTAACTGCTAAAAGCTAGCAAGAGCAGTTAAACAGTCACAATTACATATTAAAACTATAAGTTACTCCACGTAGCAACCGTTCAAAGTGAGGAGAAAGTAATGTCAGCAGGATTAAAGTTTAAACACGCTATTGCCAATAACCGCCCGTTACAAGTGGTAGGTACTATTAACGCCTACACAGCGATGATGGCAGAAAAAATGGGCCACCAAGCTATTTATCTCTCAGGTGCCGGTGTTGCAAATGCCTCGTTTGGTATGCCTGATTTGGGTATGACAAGCCTTGATAACGTGCTTGAAGATATTCGTCGTATTACAGGTGCGAGCGATTTACCGCTGTTAGTTGATGCCGATACCGGTTGGGGCGGCGCGTTTAATATTGCACGCACAGTAAAAGAAATGACTAAAGCGGGTGCAGCTGGTTTTCATATAGAAGACCAAGTAGCCCAAAAGCGCTGTGGCCATCGTCCTAATAAAGAAATTGTAAGCCAAGGTGAAATGGTTGACCGCATTAAAGCGGCGGTTGATGCAAAAACCGATAGCGATTTTTATATTATGGCCCGTACTGATGCATTTCAAAAAGAAGGTTTAAATGCTGCTATTGACCGTGCAGCTGCCTGTGTTGAAGCCGGTGCTGACGCTATTTTTGCAGAAGCCGTACACGACCTTGCTGATTACCAAGCATTTGCAAAAGCGATTAACGTTCCAATTTTGGCAAACATTACTGAGTTTGGCCAAACACCTATTTACACAAAAGAGCAGCTAAATGATGTAGGTGTTGAAATGGTGCTTTACCCATTAAGTGCATTTAGAGCTATGAACAAAGCGGCACTTAACGTGTATTCAGCAATTTTGAATGAAGGCTCGCAACAAAGCCAAATTGAAAATATGCAAACGCGTTCTGAGCTCTACGACTTTTTAGATTACCACACGTACGAGAACACACTCGATACCCTTTTTTCATCAAAATCTGACAAATAATAACTATTAAAATAGATACCACACACAAATTATAGATAGGAGAAGATCATGGTAGATAAAGCATTAGGCGGCGCGGGCTTACGCGGACAAGTTGCTGGTCAAACAGCATTGTGTACTGTTGGGCAAAGTGGTTCTGGTTTAACGTATTGTGGTTACGATATTAGCGAACTTGCCGAAAAAGCGCAGTTTGAAGAAGTGTCTTTTTTACTTTCACGCGGTGAGTTACCTACAACAAACGAACTGGCTGAGTATAAAGCTAAACTTAAAAGCTTACGCGGCTTACCAGATGCACTTAAAACTGTGCTTGAAAATATTCCTAAAGACGCGCATCCAATGGATGTAATGCGCACGGGCTGCTCAATGTTGGGTAACCTTGAGATGGAGCTTGATTTTAACCAAGCCAACGACGCAATCGACCGTATGATTGCAGTGTTCCCAAGTATTATTTGTTACTGGTACCGCTTTACACACGATGGCGTACGCATTGAAACACAAACAGATGATGACTCAGTTGGCGCACATTTTTTAACGCTGTTACACGACAAAGCACCTAGCGAGTTATTTGCACAAGTGATGAACGTATCACTAATTTTATACGCAGAGCACGAGTTTAATGCTTCTACATTTGCGGGTCGTGTGTGTGCATCAACGCTTTCTGATATTCACTCTTGTGTAACAGGTGCGATTGGTACGCTACGTGGTCCATTACATGGTGGTGCTAACGAAGCCGCTATGGATATGATTCAAGGCTTTACAAGTGCTGAGCATGCTGAGCAAGAAGTAATGGGTATGCTTGAACGTAAAGATAAAATAATGGGCTTTGGTCATGCTATTTATCGCGAGTCTGATCCACGCAATGTAATTATTAAAAAATGGTCTGAAAAACTAGCGGCAGAGGTGGGCGATACCGTGCTTTATCCTGTGTCTGTTCGTTGTGAAGAGATTATGTGGCGCGAGAAAAAGCTGTTTTGTAATGCTGATTTTTTCCATGCATCTGCTTATCACTTTATGGATATTCCGACTAAGTTATTTACGCCAATATTTGTAATGAGCCGTGTTACTGGTTGGACTGCGCATGTAAAAGAGCAACGCGCTAACAACCGTATTATTCGCCCAAGTGCCGATTACACAGGGCCTGATGCACGTAGTTACACACCAATCGAATCAAGAAGTTAATTATTTTTAACTAAGGTGAGCCAATGGCTCACCTTTTACGGCTTTAATGCTTTATATAATAAAAACAACTACAAACCTAAAGCCTTTCTTGAAAAATACCAATTGCACCCTCCATAAAATTGGTATTACATCCGTCACCAAATTAGCGAACCCTTATTATGACCATAATTAATAATACCCAATACCGTAAACCTCTACCGGGCTCAAATGTCGACTATTACGATACCCAAGAAGCCGTAGATGCAATTAAGCCAGGTGCATACGCCACGCTACCTTATTCATCACGTGTATTTGCCGAAAACCTAGTACGCCGATGCGACCCTGCTATGTTAACCGATGCACTTAACCAGCTAATTGAGCGCAAACAAGATTTAGATTTTCCGTGGTATCCGGCGCGTGTGGTCTGCCATGATATTTTAGGCCAAACAGCGCTTGTTGATTTAGCTGGGCTTCGTGATGCAATTGCAGCCAAAGGCGGCGACCCCGCAAAAGTGAATCCGGTAGTACCTACGCAGCTAATTGTTGATCATTCACTAGCGGTAGAGCATGCCGGTTTTGATCCTGATGCGTTTGAAAAAAACCGCGCCATCGAAGACAGACGAAATGATGACCGTTTTCATTTTATAAACTGGACAAAAACTGCGTTTAAAAATATTGACGTAATTCCACCGGGTAACGGCATTATGCATCAAATTAACCTTGAAAAAATGTCGCCGGTTATTCAAAACCGAGATGGCATTGCATTCCCAGATACACTAGTTGGCACCGACAGCCACACGCCACATGTCGATGCGCTAGGTGTTATTGCTGTGGGCGTAGGCGGGCTTGAAGCTGAAAGCGTAATGCTTGGCCGTGCTTCTTATATTCGTTTGCCTGATATTGTCGGTGTTGAATTAACAGGTAAGCGCCAACCCGGTATTACCGCAACCGATATTGTGTTGGCCATTACTGAATTTTTACGTGAGCAACGTGTTGTTTCTACTTATTTAGAGTTTTACGGTGAAGGTGCCGACGCGCTTACACTTGGCGACAGAGCAACCATTTCGAACATGACGCCTGAATTTGGTGCAACCGCAGCCATGTTTTATATCGATGATAAAACAATAGATTACTTGCGATTAACAGGCCGTGAAGAAGAACAAATTGCTCTTGTAGAAAACTACGCAAAAACGGCAGGCCTTTGGAGCGATAGCTTAAAAACCGCAAAATACGAGCGCGTACTTAAGTTTGATTTATCAAGTGTGGGGCGCAATATTGCGGGTCCATCTAATCCGCACCGCCGTGTATCGACAAGCGATTTAGCTAAAGAAGGTATTTCGGGCGTTGTTGAAAATGAAGAAGGCTTAATGCCAGACGGCGCATGTATTATTGCCGCGATTACTAGCTGTACTAATACTAGTAATCCACGCAATGTAATTGCCGCTGCACTACTTGCCCGTAACGCAAATGCTAAGGGTTTAATGCGCAAACCTTGGGTTAAAACCTCATTAGCACCAGGCTCAAAAGCGGTGCAATCATACCTTGAAGATGCAAACCTACTAACAGAGCTTGAGCAACTTGGCTTTGGCATTGTTGGTTTTGCGTGTACTACCTGTAATGGTATGAGCGGTGCCCTTGACCCTGTTATTCAAAAAGAAGTAATTGATCGCGATTTATACACTACAGCGGTGCTTTCGGGCAATCGTAACTTTGATGGGCGGATTCATCCTTACGCTAAGCAAGCATTTTTAGCGTCACCTCCTTTAGTCGTTGCGTACGCTATTGCAGGTACTATTCGCTTTGATATTGAAAAAGGGATACTAGGGCAAGATCAACAAGGCAACGATATTACGCTTAAAGATTTATGGCCATCAGACGAAGAAATTGATGCAGTTATTAAGCAAAGCGTTAAGCCAGAGCAATTTAGAAAAGTATACGAGCCGATGTTTAATTTAACCGTAGATTACGGTGAAGATAACGACCCACTTTATGACTGGCGCCCAGAAAGCACCTACATTCGTCGCCCTCCTTATTGGGAAGGTGCACTTGCTGGTGAGCGCACAATGACCGGTATGCGTGCGCTTGCAGTACTTGGCGATAACATTACAACGGATCATTTATCGCCATCAAACGCGATTATGGCCAGCAGTGCCGCTGGCGAATACCTGACCAAAATGAACGTCCCAGAAGAAGACTACAACTCGTATGCAACGCACCGGGGCGATCATTTAACAGCGCAGCGCGCAACCTTTGCAAATCCAAAGCTGCTAAATGAAATGGTACTTGACGAAAACGGCGCAGTTAAACAAGGTTCTTACGCACGGTTAGAGCCACAAGGTACTAATACCCGTATGTGGGAAGCAATCGAAGCCTACATGGAGCGTAAGCAACCGCTTATTATTGTCGCCGGTGCCGATTACGGGCAAGGTTCGTCGCGCGATTGGGCTGCAAAAGGCGTAAGACTTGCAGGCGTTGAAGTAATAGCAGCTGAAGGTTTTGAGCGTATTCACCGTACTAACCTAATTGGTATGGGTGTTTTACCGCTTGAGTTTAAAGCAGGCACAACGCGTAAAACTCTAAAGCTGGATGGCAGTGAAACGTACGATGTAGCAGGCGATTTAAAACCAGGTGCCACCGTTAATTTAAGTATTACCCGTAAAGATGGTGAAGTACTCATTGTGCCTATGAAGTGCCGTATTGATACGCAAGAAGAGCTTTCTATTTACGCGGCTGGTGGTGTGTTACAACGCTTTGCACAAGACTTTTTAGAAGCAACGCAATCTGCATAAGGGCAAGCATTATGTTTAAACCGCAAATTAAAGTGCCTGCAACCTATATGCGTGGCGGCACCAGTAAAGGTGTATTTTTTAATTTAACTGACTTGCCAAAGCCTGCTCAAGTAGCAGGCGAGGCGCGCGATAATTTATTACTGCGCGTTATTGGCAGCCCCGATCCGTATGCTAAGCAAACGGATGGCATGGGTGGTGCTACATCAAGTACCAGTAAAACTGTAATTTTAAGTAAAAGTGAGCAAACTGACCACGATGTAGATTATTTATTTGGTCAAGTGGCGATAGATAAACCTTTTGTAGATTGGAGCGGAAACTGCGGCAATTTAACGTCAGCAGTCGGTGCTTTTGCCATTAGTAATGGTTTGGTCGATAAAAACCGAGTACCTAATAACGGTGTTGCTATCGTGCGTGTGTGGCAGGCTAATATTAAAAAAAGCATATTAGTGCATGTCCCCATGACAAATGGCGAAGTACAAGAAACCGGCGACTTTGAGCTCGATGGCGTTACATTTGCAGCAGCTGAAGTAAAACTTGAATTTATTGACCCCGCTGATGGCGATGGCGCGTTATTTCCAACAGGTAACGTAGTTGATGACTTAGAGGTTCCAGGTGTTGGTACTTTAAAAGCAACAATGATAAATGCAGGTATTCCTACTATATTTATTAACGCCACAGATATTGGTTATACTGGCACAGAGCTGCAAGACGATATAAATAACGATGTTGCAGCGCTTGAAAAGCTTGAAACCATTCGTGCTTATGGCGCCGTTAAAATGGGCTTAATCACTAACATTAGTGAAGCGCAAGCTCGCCAACATACGCCTAAAGTTGCGTTTGTTGCATTACCTTTAGATTACAAAGCATCTAGCGGAAAGCTTATTGAAGCTGCAAATATCAACTTGTTAGTACGTGCTATGTCGATGGGTAAACTGCACCATGCCATGATGGGCACAGCTGCTGTTGCTATTGGCACGGCTGCAGCAATCGAAGGCACACTCGTAAATATAGCCGCTGGTGGCGGCGCATTGAGTGAAGTTAACTTTGGTCATCCGTCGGGCACGCTAAAAGTAGGTGCTGAGGCTAAAAATAATGCTGGCAACTGGCTAGTTACCAAAGCAAGTATGAGCCGAAGTGCACGCGTATTAATGGAAGGGGTTGTAAGAGTCCCTCAGTAATTACTAAACATTTACTTTAGGTAAGTAAACAAGTTTTATAAACGTTTGCTTAGCTAAAGTAAAACCTACTAACATTCATTATAAACAATCCTTTTTCATTAATTTTTCGAATTATCCTCTTTTTTAGCTCTCATCCATCGCATTTACTTGAAGAATATAATTAACAAACTAGATTGTATGTAATATTCATTTAATAAAGTGAATATATTGTATCAATATGTGCTGGTTCTTTATGAGTGTCTATAGGTTATTGAATAATAGAGATGCTGATAAAGAAGTAGCTCATAGAATAAAGATAAATACTTCTATAAAACGTATAAATATGTAGCATAACTATATAGCTTAATGGTATTTTTAATGTTCTGGTAACAAAGGTTATGATTGTGTACTTTTTTAATGCTTTTTAAACATAAAAGCTTACACAAGCCACTATCAACTAAACTAATTTCTGATACTCATTCCAGGCTATCAAGGAGAAATAAATGGTAAAGCGTACGATCAAATTTACACCTATTGCAGCTTCAGTTGCACTTACATTAGGCTTAACAGCATGTGGTTCGGACAATGACAGAAACATTCCTGTTACACCTGTAGAATCTTTTACTGCAACAGGTGATGCACAGTTCAACATTGAAGTAACTGGTAAAGCAGTTAAAGGTTCAATGAAAAGTGCAGTAGTAACTGTAATGACTTTAGATGCATCTGGTCAAAGCGTTCCTGTTGCGTTTCGCTCAGCTGCTTCAGCAGAAGCAGAGTCTTTTTCTGAAGAAGCATTATCACAAAGTGCTGCTGATGCTGCAGTAGAAGCAAGTAAAATTGCTGCTAACCCTGAAGTATTAACTGATGAAAGCGGCCGTTACAGCATCTACTTAGATGATGACTTTACTGGACCAGTTTACATTACTGTTAAAACGTCTGCAGAAGGCGATGATAGCTTTTTACGTTGTGATGCTTACGTAGGTTGTGGCGATTACGATGTAGCGCCAGAAGAAGATGACGTAAATGATGGCGATACTGCGATTGAGTTTGGCGAATGGTACAAAACTGACCTAGAGCTTTCAGTTGTTAAATTTGTTCCAGCTGTTGAAGCAGATACATCTGGAGTAAGTGGTTCTGCAGGCGATGCTAATGTAGAAGCTTCTTATAAAGCTAATGTTACTTTCTTAACATCGTTAGTGGCGGCTCTTCTTCTTGACTCAGGTTCAAGTGTAGATGAAGACGCAATTGCTAAAGCAAGCTTAGATACTGTTGTACAAGTAATGGGTCAAGACGCTGCACTTTTACTTTCAGCTATTATTGGTGATTTATCTAACGGCGGCGCTGTAGATTTAAGTGATGTTGATGGCGAAGAAGAACTTACTGACGGTATTTTAGCAATTGCACAGCTTTCATCTTCAATTCAAGGTTTACCTTCAATTGGTGATGTAATGAGCAGCATTAAAGCTGGTATTAAATCAGGCCAGTTTAAAGGTAATGCTGATGCTAGCATTGCAGCAATAGCGATAATGTTACAAACAGCTATTACAAATACTGCAAATGTTTTTGTTGCCATTGCTACTGGTACTGAAGATGACATTAAAACTGCATTAGAAGCCGCTTTCGCAGCAAAAATTCCAGCTCCTACTGCTGGTGAGATAGTTGCATTTGCTGCTAACTCAGCTGATGTTGCTAAAAAAGCAAAAGCTGCTAAAGATAAAGCTGTTAAAAATGGTGCAGCAACTGATGCTGGTCTTGCAGCCGCTGCAGTGAAAATTAAAAAAGCACTAGAAGTAATTGGTTGTACTGGCGCAGAATGTACAGTTGGAGATGACTTTTATACAGCTCTAGCAGCTGCTTTAACATTAGAAGTTACTGCTTCTCAAACTGCACTTACTGCATTAGAAATGAACATTGAAACAGCTCAAAGCTCACTTGTAGATGTTCAAGCAATGGGTGGCGATGCTCTTACAGCTGATAACGCAGCTGCATTTGTAAGCGCTGTTACATTACTGAAAAATGAAGCTACTACGGCTGATTTAACAGCTAAAGCAGACTCTATTTTTGTTAAATCACAAGGCTATGTAACTGCTGCAAAAGCGTTAGTTACTCAAAGCTCTGATTACCAACAAGTTCTTGATTCTGCAACATCGTTGCAAACAGATGCATCTGTTGCTGTAACTGACACCGCTGCATACGACGCGGCACTAGCTGCACTAGTAGCTGAAGCTGAAGCAGCGATTACAGAGTTTGATGTGGCTCTTGCTGCTGCAAAACTAGTTGCTGAAGACACTGCAGACGTTGCTGATGAGAAAAAATCAGTAGCAGACACAGCTGAAGCGGCTTCTACTAGCGCACTTGCTAACGCAGAAAATGCAATGGTAGATACTGCTGCAAACGCTGCTGAAGCAAAAGAGCTTGCGATGACTGCAGTTACTGCTGCGTCTGATTTTGCTGCTGCTGTAGATGCACTTGAAATTGCTATTGCACAAGCACTTGTTGCTGCGAATGAATACTTAGAACTTGAAGGCGAAGGCGCACAAGCAATGATTGATGCGCTTACAGCTATGCAAACAGCTGCTGTAGCTCAAGGTGAACTAGCTAGCGAGCAATTTGTAACAGCTTATAATCTACAGCTTGCTGCTGAAACTGCAGTTGCAAAACTTGAAGTACTAACTTCTGTTAAAGCTACATCAGAGTCATTATCGACTATGACTGTGCTTACAGGCACTGGTGCTGATGCAGTTGCTGATGCAGCAGACATTCTTGCAGACGTAATTGATGAATTAGCTGAAATGGGTAATAACTCAGGTACAGGCACATCAACTCGCAATGCTGATTGGGACTATGCTTACAGCTTAGATGATCTTACGCTAATGCTTAGCAATGCTACTACAGGTGAGATGATTAATGCAGCGGCTTCTTATGAAGGTGACAAGCTTGTTGTTGCTTGGGGCGCTACTTTAAAAGGTGAGAATGACGTATCTGTTGAGCTTGTTACTGCTGCTACACAAACACAAGCACTTACAGATTGTGTTGATTTTGCAGCAGGTACAATTGATGCTACTCAAATCGATTCATGTTTAGTATTTACTTTTGATGGCGCAGTAACTGCTGACAATGTAGATGATGCAGAAATCATAATGACTGAAACGGCTAACCATGTTGAAATCATGGATGGTGATTCTGGCTTCACTGGTATGTTAAGTATTACAGCTGATGATGCAACAGATTCAGGCTCTATTACATTAGAGGGTGTTTCTGGTGATGTAGACTTTAAAGTAATGACTACATACCTTGACAGCGACATGGAAGAAGCAAGTGCTTTAGATATTACAGTAAATAATGCAATGGGTTACACGTTGTCTATTACTGGTAATGAAAGTGCAGGTTACACTGGTGACGTTATGGCTATGTACAATGAGATGATGATGTCTTTTGGTACTGCAACTAAAACAACAAACGGTCTTTCAATTACTTACATTGATGGTGACGTAGTTGATTACACTGATGTTGATTTAATTGATTCATCTAAGTAATATTTAAACTATAAAAGGGGAAAGCAGTGCTTTTCCCTTTTTTTATAGAAAGCGATTAAATTATGAAAAAAAAAATTCTCTTGTTAGGATTTTCAACAGCTTTTATTTCTCCTCTTGCTTCCGCAGATAACCAATTTCAAATTTTTACCCACTTTGACGCAGAAATTTATACTGAAGCACAACCAGTACAAGCTTTTGTAGATGATTTTGATGCTCCATTAAAATCGGGTGACAGTGCATTTACCTATAATATATTTGAAGTAGGTGTTGGCTACGGTAATTTTAAGGTAGGTTTACAAAGTCGTTACGACTATGTCCTTAACTTTGATCCTGATACAGCTAAATATACTCATACCGAAAAAAATGATCTAGAGTTTGAAGATAGATTTTATACATATTACCTTGATGCTAAACAAGCAACGTCTAACGGTGTATTTGTATCTTATGATTTTAAATTTTTAGATAAAAATGCATTAACAATAACACCTAAACTTTCTGTTTTTGCCAGCTCACACTATCAAGATGCCACTGTAAATGGTGAAATTTATAGTGATGAAGTTGAAGGCGCTGTAACTGTTGATTACAACTTTTCAAAAGATATATTATTTAAAAAGTTTTCACCTTCAGAAAAGCCTGAAGGGCTTGGCTATAGCCTAGATATTTTTGCTGATTGGCAAGTAAATGATGAGCTTCAGGTTGGCTTTAGCGTAAAAGATTTGCTTTATAAAACAGAGTATGAAGACAGTGGCTCCGTAAAAGGTCAAACTACTGAAATTCCATTTAGCGAAGATGACAACGGCGATATTATTACTCAGCCAACAGTTTCATTAAAAACATCTGCATTTGGAAATACGGTATCTCATGATTTAGAAATGGAAATGCGACTACAAGCATTTGCCGATTACAGAATAAACGACCGATTTTCGACTCAGTTAACTTTAAAACGTTACGACAAAGACACGTTCAGCCAATTAAAAGGCCGTATACACTTTTGGGATCATTGGAAAGTACAGGCAGGCTATGAGACAAAAAGTGAAGCATTTTTAGTTGGTATAGAAAACGAGTATTTTGGTCTTAATTTACAAACTGATAGCCTAGATTTAGATAAAGCCTATTATGCTAATGTGAATTGGTACGTGAACATTAAGTTTTAAGGAATGAAGATGTTAAAACAAATTATACCCTTAGGGGTAGCTATTGCATTGGTAGGTTGTGGTTCTTCATCAGACAGTGACAGTTCAGAGTCTGTTGCAGTGAGTGAGATTGCTACATCTTCTTCTGTGAGTTTTTATGTATCTAATTGGCAATCACCACAGGGCACGCTTAATGTTTTAGATAGCGACGGGGTGGTGCAAGAATCAATTGAAGTTGAAAACATCAATACTGCGAGTGTAAGTGTAACTCCACTTACTTTTAATAGTTTTGAGTTTATACCGAGTGATACTGCTCTACCTTGTCCTCGCTTTACAGGTTGTGGCAGAACAGTTCGTGGTGATGTAAATGACTTAAACGCAAACCGTTTAATAGACTACCAAGAATTGACAGCCGTTACTCTTAATTACAAAGCAGATGCATTTAGTGCACCAGGTGTAAATACGGTTTATTTATCGCCATTGAGTAAAGCAATTACAGATGAAGGCTTTAGTGCTACGCAAGCTAGTTTATCAGCCACGCCTTTTTATCATTTAACGCACAGCAATTTAAATGCAAGTGTTGAAGCAGAAATGGTTACTAATGCATTTACTTATGCGGCAATTTTAGCTGGTGTTGCTGATAGTACGTTTAGTGTTGAAAGTGCTTTTAATGCATTTACTAACTTAGAGACTGACCAGCAAGCATGGCAAGATTATAGCGATTTAGCAGCGCAGTATGTTACAGATAACTTATTTAGCGACCAAGGTAATGCTTTGCTGCAAAATGTAGCTGGTCAAGTTAAGCAAACAATTGCAAGTGTAACTACATTTACAAATTGGCAGGCTCGCTCAACAGAAGCTCAAAGCTTAGATTCTAGAGAGTTACTTGTTGATACACGAAATATTATAGGTGCTGCAAGACTTCAAGAAAAAAGCTATTCAGATGAATTAGACGTAAAATTTGCTGAGCTTGAAAGTGCGTTTGATGAAGACACACAAAGAACCCTTGATGCACTTACTAATGCTTTAAACGAAGTTATTACAAATTATTCACCACTAGCTGATGGCTCTACACCATCAGGACAATATAAACTTCGTGACTTAGATATTGATTACAGCCAATCACCTTATACTTGGGCTATAACTGGCACATATGATGATTTACCTATAACAATTGATTTATCAATTCCAACATTTAGAGTAAGTGGTGTATTAGGTAATAAAATTGAAGGTGTAATGAGCGCAACAGTCACAAATGGTGCTACGGTATTAAGTGTAGATGTAAGTGAGTTGCTAATTCAGTTTGATGGTATAGATGCTCAAAGTGAATTAAATCCAGAAGCCGACACAGGTATTACACAGGTAACTACCAATGTAATTATCAATAAAGCCGCTGGTAAACTTGAAGGTGACTTATCACTAAACTTAAATCGCTTTGTTAATTCATTAGGTGAAGAGTCTACGACGTTATCTACTTTTGATTTTAATGGTGATTACGTAAGTGACATTCAAGACACTGCATTTCATATCACTGCAGTAGAGGCTTCGCCTTTTATTGGTGAAGATAATGACGATTTAGCATTTACTTTTGAATTAGATTTTCCGTTGAGTGGTGCAAGCGATTTTAAGTTTGCTTACGTGGGCGATGTTGAAAACTTATCAGAACTTACCTCTACAGATATATTTGTTAGCATAAAAAACCGTGCGTTAGATTTACGTATTCGTGATGTTAGTGGCAACATTAATCTAATAGCGAAAGGCGAAAATGGACGTTGGTTAGATGTAAAGCAAAAGGGCCGTAATTACAGTGGCGGTTTATATTTTGGTGATACTAAACTAGCTGATGTTACTGCAGTACGTGGTATTCCTGGTGTTTTATTTCCAAATGGTGAGTTTGAATCGTTATTTTAACCATTAGTTAAGTGGTTTTAGAAATATTCAAAATCCGATATTAGTTTTCTAGTATCGGATTTTTTAATGCTTGTTATATTAGTTAAATGCGCCTGAATCAAGGTAGCTGCCGATCCCGAGTGTAAACATCCATATCCCCCATAAACTATGCTCAATAACACACACGACGGTTGAGCGGCTTTGTGCATAGGTATAAGCAAACAGTAAGCCACCTAAAAATGCTAAGGCTACTGCAATCCAATTTGCATACACAATATGCGCCAACGCAAATACACTTGCACTAACTACAATACGCACTGCTTTTTTGGGCATGATGCGTTTATAACGATGAAAAAAATACGTTCTGAATATTAACTCTTGAGGAATAACCGACAGTATTGGGTAGAGCAACAACAGTAAAAGCCAATCATTAAACGAGTTGCGGGGAAGGGTAAACCAGTTGCCCTGATGAATAATCCCGTAAAACATACCCGAGAACAGCGCACCTAAAAAAAAGAAGCTAAACACACGTTTTTTAACAGCAGAAAATTGCCCAAGGCTTGTAAGCCTAAAACGTTTAAAATGCGGATCGCCCAGTAGCAACATACAACACACGCTCATTAAAATAATAAGCGCAGGAATAAGCCAGTTAGCTAAATGCTCGCGTAATCCAAAACCCAACAAGGGGAGTAATACAAAAATAAGGGTAAATTCAAACCAGCGATATTGATTGGCGTTCAAGGTCGTCTCAACTTGTTTTTTTAATAAGCTATCAAGCTAAGACGACATTTTTATGACGAGATTAGTAATCTACAAAGTGATCTATAAAATTATTTTGCAGGTTCTTCTTCACTAGGGAGGTATTTGTACAAGGCAATAATAGTGGCAAAAATACTCACAAAGGTAATACCCATTAAACCAAATACTTTAAAGTTGACCCAAAAGTCGAGCGAAAAGTTATACGCAATATAAATATTCAGCCCAGCGATACCAGCAGTAATAGCAACCCACATTAAGTTAAGCTTATCCCATAATGGCTCTGGAACAACAATAGCTTGTTTTGTATCGTTAGCGTTTTCGAGAATTGAACTAAGCGCTTTTTTAACGAGATTTTTTTTAAGTACATAACGGCTAACAAGTAACGCTAAACTTAAACCTGCGTATATGAGTGTTGCTTTCCATTTTATGTATTGCTCATCATGAAGTACCAGCGTTAACGTACCAAACACAGCAGCAATGCCAAAAAATATCCACTGACGAGTAGGCACAGCTCCATGTTTAAAGTAGCTATAAGCAACTTGAATGAGCGTAGTGGCCATTAATAAACCGGTAGCCCAGTAAATATCGACTAGCTTAAAAACTGCAAAAAACAGTATGAGTGGGATGTATTCAATTAATGCGTGCATAGCTTACCTAAATTATACAAAAAAGAGTCAAAGGCTTTTTACCACATAAAGCTTAACAACTACAAGGTTGACTTGTTGCCCTGTAACCCTTAGCCTGCGTGGCTTTATTGCCAATTTGGTTTGGTATTTTTTATATCATCATATTCCCACGCTTAACCAACACTGATTTGGCGTGTATTTAGGAGCCTAAAATGAATAAAGCAGAACTCGTTGCTGCCATTGCACACAAAAGTGAATTAACAAAAAAAGATTCTCAAGCGGCACTTTCAAGCTTGCAAAAAGTAATTACTAAATCGCTTTCTGAGGGTGATCAGGTTCAAATAAATGGCTTTGGTACGTTTGCACTAAGTTATTACCCAGCGCGTACTGGACGTAACCCGCAAACAGGTGCTGCAATTGAAATAGAAGGCGCTAATAAAGCGGTTTTTAAGCCTGCTAAAGCGTTAAAAGATCTACTTTAATTCTATTTAAGGTTTTAAACCCCGTATTGATAGATAAGTTACATGAGCGCGAAGTAAATTCGCACCTACGGGTATATGTTGTAGGTGAGGTTTTATACCTCGCGTTTGGTGGCTTTAAATTATATGAGCTGGAAATAAATTCGCACCTATGTAGATTATTCATAATCTCTAAATGATTTACATGGCATTATAAATCCCACTTACATTAAATCCTTTATTTTCAATTGCTTGTTATCGGCATGCATTATGCTGTTTAACTGTGTGTTTCGAACATATTTTTAAACAATACCAATCTGCTTATATATGGGGTCTATTGAGCGTTAAGAAAATCACGCTAGAACTAGGCAAAAATTTTTCGTATTTAGTTGTTCTAAATGAAAGGTTTTTAACGACGTTATAGTGCGATTTAATTCGTTAAATTGCTTAAATATTTATGCAGGTTGGTATCAAATAAGGAGATCTCAATGAGTACATTACAAACAAGCACACGTTTACAAGGCAAAAAAATTGCAATTTTAGCCACTGATGGATTTGAGCAAAGTGAGCTTTTATCTCCACGCAGCGCATTACTTGATGCCGGTGCAGACATCGAAATAGTATCAATTAAAGAAGGCCAAATTACGGGCTGGGATGAAGACAAGTGGGGCGATAAAGTAACAGTAGATAAACTAGTTACAAACGCGGATCCCGCTGACTATGACGCGCTTATGCTTCCTGGTGGTTTATTTAACCCAGACAGTTTACGCCAAGATAAAGATGCTAAAGCCTTTATTGATGGCTTTTTTGGCGCAGAAAAAAATAAACCCGTTGCTGCAATTTGCCATGCACCGTGGTTACTAGCTGAAATTAATAAATTGCGCGACCGCACCATTACCTCTTTTCCAAGTATTAAAAGCGATTTAATTAATGCAGGCGCTAATTGGGTCGACCAAGAAGTATGTGTAGATAAAGGCTTAGTAACAAGCCGAAGCCCAGCCGATTTAGAAGCATTTAATGCTAAATTTATTGAAGAGATTTTAGAGGGTAAACACCAAGCTCACTAATTTTCTTTTTTAAAACGTTTGGTTATTGATACAGCGTTTGATTTTAAAAAACAAAAAAGGGCATTTTAAATGCCCTTTTTTTAATGCGTATAAAACACGCCCTAGTTAGATTATAGCGATGTAGCTGCTTTCATATCGGCTACAAAAGCTTTTAGATGCGCGGTCATTACAGGTAAATCATTAAGGTTAGCTTCAATAATTTTAACCACGGCAGAGCCTGAAATAGCACCGGCTGCTCCTGCATTAAGAGCCGCTTTTACATCATCTGGCGTTGAAATACCAAACCCTAAAAGAGCAGGGGCTGCATGGTATTCTTTTAATTTAGTAACAATATTACCAGCAGGCATTTGTGCTTTAGTATCGGTACCGGTAACACCTGCGCGCGATAGTAAATACGTATAACCACGACCGTAAGAGGCACACTGGCGAAGTGTGTCGTCATCTGCATTTGGTGTTGCAATAAAAATTGGGTCTACACCGTTATCCATTGCTGACTTTCTAAACATTTTAGATTCATGCAGAGGCACATCAGCCACTAAAATTGAGTCTACGCCTACTGCTTTTGCATCTTTATAAAATGCTTCTATACCGCGTTTAAACACAAGGTTTGAATACAATAATAAGCCAATTGGAATATCGGCATTATACTCACGTATTTCTTTAATAATATCAAAGCAATCTTGTGTATTAATGTGCACATCGAGGGCGCGAATATTAGCTTTTTGAATTACTGGACCATCTGCAATTGGGTCTGAAAACGGAATACCAAGTTCAAGCGCATCAGCGCCGCCGTCAATTAGACTTTTAATAATCGCAATACTTTGCTCTTTACCTGGGTCGCCAATCGTTACAAATGGTACAAACGCACCTTGTTTTTGCTCGTTAAGCGCTGCAAACATTTTGCCGTAACGATCCGTTTTTACTTGGCTCATAGCTGACCTCTTTCAGTTAGTACATTGTGAACGTGTGCTAAATCTTTATCGCCACGACCACTTAAATTAATCACTATAACACTTTCCTCGGTTAGCTCCTCTGCGTACTTAAGGGCATAAGCTAACGCATGGCTTGATTCAAGTGCCGGAATAATTCCTTCATTTTTAGCAAGCGATTGAAACGCATCAAGCGCTTCTGTATCGGTAATACCCACGTATTGAGCGCGACCAGTTTCGTGTAAAAATGCATGTTGAGGACCAACAGCTGGGTAATCAAGACCCGCTGATACAGAGTAAGACTCTTCAATTTGGCCATCATCATTTTGCATAATGTACGTATAAGTACCGTGCAATATGCCTTTTGTGCCTTTACAAATTGTTGCACCGTGCTCATTTGTATCAAGCCCTTTACCAGCAGGCTCAACACCAATTAATTTAACGCCTGGCTCGTCAATAAAGTCAGTAAACATACCAATTGCGTTTGAACCACCACCAACACAGGCAATAACAGCGTCAGGTAAACGACCTTCTGCTTTAAGTACTTGTTGCTTAGCTTCTTCACCAATAATTTTTTGATACTCGCGTACAATTGTTGGGAATGGGTGAGGACCCGCAGCTGTACCTAGTAGGTAATGTGCGTCTTGGTAATTTGCTGACCAGTCACGCAGCGCTTCATTTACTGCATCTTTTAATGTGCCAGAACCCGCTGTTACCGGAATAACTTCTGCGCCCATTAACTTCATTCTAAATACGTTAGGTTGCTGACGTTCAACGTCTTTTGCGCCCATATAAATACGACATTTTAAACCCAGTAAGGCACATGCAAGCGCTGTTGCAACACCGTGTTGACCGGCACCTGTTTCAGCAATAACTTGTTTTTTACCCATACGCTTAGTAAGTAACGCCTGACCAAGTACTTGGTTTGTTTTATGTGCGCCGCCGTGTAGTAAGTCTTCACGCTTTAGGTACAGTTTTACTTTTGGATTTTTAACTAAATTGCGCGTTAAAGTAAGTGGGGTAGGACGACCCGCATACTCGTTTAATAATTTACTTAGCTCTGCCTGAAACTCAGGATCTTTTTGTGCTTTGTTAAATTCATTTTCTAACTGCTTAAGCGCAGGGACAAGTAACTCGGGTACAAACATACCGCCAAACTCGCCAAAATAAGCTGGATTTTGCATTTTAACCTCAATAATTTCTGATGCTTGTGAAAGCATTATGTAACTTGTTAGGGCACTTTTTACCCGCAGATTCTTCAACGCCTGAGTTTAAGTCAAGGCCTAAGGCACCTTTAAAAAGCGCATCTTTAATATTGTCTGGATTTAAGCCTCCAGCGAGCATAAATGGTGTAGTTGCGCCGCTAAGCACCGACCAATCAAATGCTTTACCAGTACCGCCAGCTTGTGTATCACTGTGCGTATCGTAAAGGTGTCGATCAACCCCATTTACAGGCGTTGGCAATGCATCTTTTATTGCTTGGGCTTTCCAAATTTCGCAATTAGTTGGAAGTTGTGTACGCAGCGCAGCAATGTAATCGTCACTTTCTTGGCCATGTAATTGAACTGCCGCTAATTTTAGCACACTTGCGTATTGAGCAACTTGCTCAATGGGAGCATCTACAAATACACCAACAAAGTTAAGTGGTGCGCTTTGGCTCAGCTCTCTTGCACAATCTAAATCGACATAGCGAGGCGATTTAGGATGAAAAATTAAACCACCATAAACAGCACCGTTTTGATATGCCGCTTGTGCATCTTGGCTACGTGTTAAACCACATACTTTATTGTCGCCTAAAATAACACGGCGACATGCTTGCTCTAAATCACGCTCGCCCATAAGTGAGCTGCCAATTAAGAAGCCATCGCATAATGGAGCTAAACGTTTTACGTCTTGATGGGTGTAAATACCCGATTCCGAAATAACCACTTTATCAGCCGGAATAAGCTTTCGTAGTTTTTCAGTAGTGGCTAAATCGGTGCTTAAATCGCGTAAATCGCGGTTATTAATACCAATAATTTGTGCATCAAGTGCAAGTGCGCGGTGTACTTCTTCTTCATTACTTACTTCGGTTAACACCGACATATTAAGTGAATCGGCAACAGCATGCAGTGCTTTATAGCTTTCGTCATCGAGTACCGAAAGCATCAGTAATATAGCGTCACCACCATAAATACGTGCCATATACACTTGGTACTCGTCTATAAAAAAGTCTTTACAGATAAGCGGTTGTTCTACTTGGCTGCGCACAAATTCGAGGTAGTCAAAGCTGCCTTGAAAATATTTAGCATCAGTTAACACACTCATGCAGGTAGCATATTTTTTATAAACTGAAGTAATTTCAGTTAAATCAAATGGGTTTCTAATTAACCCTTTTGAAGGCGATGCTTTTTTACACTCTAAAATAAACTGAGTGCCAGGTGCTGCAAGTGCTTTATAAAAGCTACGACTTGTAGGCACTGCAAGATGCCTAAAGCTTTCAAGCGGGCGCGCAGCTTTTCTTTCAATTAGTTCTAATTTTTTATCAGCAACAATTTTGTCTAATACATTAGCCATTACTTACCTCAATAATTGCACTTAGTGTGTTCATGGCTTGCCCTGAACTTAATAATGTTTGTACTTGTTTTGCCCCTTCTTTTAACGTTTCTGCTTTACCTGTTAGGTATAAAAGGGCAGCTACGTTAACCACAATAGCAGCATTATGTGCATCTGTGCCTTTGCCTTGCAAGATGGCGAGGCTAGCATTTGCGTTGTATTGTGGGCCTTCACCAGCGAGTTGTTCAAGTGAATAGTTTGCAAGGTCAAAGTCGCTTGGGTTTAGTGTGTACTGCGTAATCTCGCCATTATTTAGCTCAACTACCATTGTTGGGCCGTGTAGGGCTATTTCGTCAGTGCCCGAGCCGTGAACAATCATAGCGCGCTTTGTGCCAAGGGTTTTAAGTGTTTGTGCCATTGGCATACACAACGCTTCGTTATACACACCTAACAATTGCACTTCAGGTGCTGCAGGGTTAGCAAGCGGACCTAAAATATTAAAAATAGTGCGTGTTTTAAGCGATGTTCGTACGCCCATCGCATGGCGTACGCCACTGTGATAGTGCGGTGCAAACAAAAAGGTAAAATTGGTTTGCTCAAGACATTTTGCTGCTTGCTCTGGGCTCATATCTATATTAATGCCCAGGGCTTTGAGTAAATCGGCTGAGCCTGAATTACTCGATACACTGCGATTACCATGTTTTACCATGTTAATACCAGCAGCAGCGGCAACAATTGCAGCCGTTGTACTTATATTAATTGTGTTTGAGCCATCGCCACCAGTGCCACAGCTATCGGCAAGTTGCGTACTGCTGGTAGTAAAAGCAACGGCGTTTTCGCGCATTGAGGCTGCAGCGCCTGCAATCTCGTCGCTTACTTCGCCTTTAATTTTAAGGCTTATAAGTAGGGCGGTTAGCTCAATTTCACTCATGTTACCTTGCATTATTTCATCAAAAAGCGCTTTGGCGTCTGCGTAGCTTAATGATTGCCCCGTAATTAGTTGCTCAATAGCGTGTTGAACATTTATGGGTTGTTCTGGTTGTGTACTCATAATGTCCTCTTTTATTTAGCGCGTGTTAAGTAAGCGACACTTTGCTGAAGTAGCATTGCGCCGTTTGGCGTTAGTATTGATTCTGGATGAAACTGGTAACCCAATGCGTTGTCATCATGATGATAAATAGCCATAGGGATATCTTCGTACTGGGCAATAACCTCAATATTATCAGGCACTTTTGTTGCCATTAATGAATGGTAACGTGCCACAGGCATTGTATTTCCCATACCATCAAATACAGGGTGCTCGCCTAAATTAATAATTGAAGACTTACCATGTACGGTTTCACCCGCGTGACCGATTACTCCACCGTAACTTTGTGTTAATGCTTGTTGGCCTAAACAAATGCCTAGCATTGGGAAGTGGCCTTTAGAGAGCTCAATAAGCTCCATTAAACAGCCTGCATCGCTTGGTGTTCCAGGGCCTGGCGAAAGTACTAATAGCACTTGGCCTTGCTCTTGGCGCATTTTGTTAAAAATAACCTCAGCGCTAATGTTGTTTCTGTAAACAACCAGTTCGCAGCCAAGCATCGTTAGCTCATCAACAAGGTTATATGTAAATGAGTCAAAGTTATCTAAAAAATAGATTTTAATAGGATTCGCTTTACTCATTCTATACCGCCTTATACGTAGATTTTATGGCGGTGATAACCGCTTGTGCTTTAGCGCGAGTTTCGTTTGCTTCTGAAATAGGATCTGAGTCAAACACCACACCGGCACCTGCTTGCACATACGCTTTGTTATTTTTAACAAAAGCTGAGCGAATAACAATACAGCTATCCATTGCGCCATCACCGGTTAAGTAACCTACTGCGCCGCCATAGCTGCCACGGCGCTTCCCTTCAGTTTGACGAACAAGCTCAGCAGCACGAACCTTTGGTGCACCAACAAGCGTGCCCATGTTCATACACGCTTGGTAAGCATGCAGTGCATCAAGCTCGGGTTTTAATGTGCCTACAACGCGCGATACTAAATGCATTACCTGTGAATAGCGGTCTACTTTTAATAGCTCTTTGGCAAAACGAGTACCTGCAACACTAATACGTGCTACGTCGTTACGGGCTAAATCGACAAGCATTAAATGCTCGGCGCGCTCTTTTTGATCGTTTCTAAGTTCAAGCTCAATGCGGCTGTCTAGGTCTGGGTTTATTTGCCCATTAGCAAATTTGCCACGTGGGCGAGTGCCAGCAATTGGGTATACTTCAACTTGCTGAGATTGCACTGTGTATTTAAGTGCTGATTCAGGCGATGCGCCAAATAAAGCAAAGTCTTCATCGCGCATATAAAACATATACGGACTTGGGTTTTGCTTTTTAAGCTGGCTATAAGCGTGCAGAGGATCAGGACAAGGTAGTGAAAATGTACGCGACGGCACTACCTGAAAAATATCACCGTCTACAATATTCTTTTTAAGCTTAACCACTTGCTCGCAGTAAGTGTCATCGTCAATATCAACGCTTACCTCACATTGTCCACTTTGCATATCCGCACTAAATTCTGAAGCGTTATCGCACAGCGTATTTAAGCGCTCTAGCTCTTTACCTACTTCAAAGCAGTTAGCGTGTACGTCTGGGCCGTTAAATACATTACCAATGAGTTCGGTTGTTTGTTTTTGATGATCAATAACAACTAAGGTTTCGGCTAAATAAAATACGTAATCTGGGCAGGTATTTTCGCCATCTGGTACATCACTTAACTGCTCAAAGTTTGCTACCATATCGTAGGCAAATACACCGCCTAAAAATAACGAAAATGGATTGTTAGTTGTGCTTTTTATACTGTTAATACAAGTACGAAGGGCGCTAAATGCATTATCTGCAATTAGTTTACTTGCTTCGTCAGTATCGCCGCTAGTGTCTAAATAACACAGGGTAAGTGTTGCGCCGTCTAAAGTGGCATCACAGCTTTTAACATTTGCCTGCAAGTAGCTTAGAAGCTGTTGCCCATTATTAGATTGAGCAGTAATAGTAACTGTTTTACCTTGGCATACGATGCGCAGGGCACAGTCGACTAAAATTAAACTTTTAACACTGTCTTTAGAATCAATCTCAGCCGATTCAAGCAGTAGTGAGTTAGGCTTATCAAGTGCCGCGTATAATGCAAGAGGACTACTAATATAGTCGCGTACTTGCGTAATGCTTGTTACTTCGCCTGGTGTGGTAGTTATATGACTAAAAATCAAACCTCATTCCCTCAAAAAATTAAACCCCGCAATGCTTTAGCAATGCGGGGTTTGAATAACGATATCTAAATTACAAACAGATCATTACCGTCCCGCTATATCAGGCGCCACCACCAACGATGTGTAAGAGTAAGACCGTTATTCATGTTTTTCTGCCTCAAAATTTATTAAATATTTTTAACGTATACGTTTCGTAAAATTTAGTTATAAAAAAACCCGCATAGTTGCGGGTTTTGAATTTTTGTTAGACACGACAATTCATCACCCGATAATTACGAGTGCCACCACCAAATAGTGTTTAAGTTTGAATTGATCATTATTGTTAATTCTAATGTGTCTGAAAGTGGCTACAGTAAAACGTATCTTATGCTTTTGTGTCAAGTGTTTATTTAAAACAATTTAGTCAAAAAAGTTGTTATACTTACATAAACACCAGTAACCCTTAATTTTAAGCAGTTTTCTTTTGATAAAATATGATTTACATAGCCATACCACACATTCAGACGGGCGTTTAACGGTTGAAGAATTATTGCATCGCGCTGTTGATAAAAATATTGATGTGTTTGCTATTACCGATCATGACACTGTGGCGGCTATTAAGCCTGCGCAGCAACTTATTGAAGCAGAAAACTTACCGCTTTCATTAATAACGGGTACCGAAGTGTCTACTAAATGGGAAAGCTTCGAAATTCATATTGTAGGTTTAAATATTGATATTAATAATATTGACCTTACCTCTTTATTATCAGCTCAGCAGCAAAAGCGAGAAGAGCGTGCACTAGAGATTGGTGTTCGCCTTGCAAAAAATGGCTTTGATGGCATTTACGAGCAAGCTAAAGAGCTGGCAAAAGACGCGCAAATAACGCGTGCACATTTTGCACGCGCCCTTATTGAGCGCGGTGTTGCTAAAAATTTCCCGGGTGTTTTTAAAAAGTACTTAGGGCGTGGCAAAACAGGCTACGTACCAAGTTGCTGGTGCACCATGCAAACCGCTATTGAGGCCATACATGCCGCTGGTGGTGTTGCTGTACTTGCGCATCCAAGTAGCTATCAAATGTCAAACAAGTGGCTACGCAAATTATTAGTAGAATTTAAAAGTGTAGGAGGGGACGCAATGGAAGTTGCACAACCTCAACAGGCGCCAAGCGAACGTCAATTTTTAGGTGAACTCAGCCGTGAGTACGAACTACTTTGCTCTCAAGGGTCTGATTTTCATTTTCCGACAAGCTATTTAGAGCTTGGCAAAAATTTATACCTACCAAAAGACTGCCAAGGTGTTTGGCAAGCTTGGGAAGGAGAAGAAGGGGCATTAACATGAGTCAATTATTTCATATTCATCCTGATAACCCGCAACCGAGACTAATTAGTCAAGCCGTTGATATTATTAAACAAGGCGGCGTTGTTGTTTACCCTACAGATTCGGGCTACGCCATCGGTTGTAACATTGGTAATAAGCAAGCCAAAGAGCGCATAGAGCGTATTCGTGGTATTGAAAAAAACGATAATTTTACGCTAGTTTGTCGTGATTTATCGGAGTTATCTACTTATGCACGCGTAGATAACCAGCTATTTAGACTCATTAAAAATAATACGCCAGGGCCATATACCTTTATTTTTAAAGGCACAAAAGAAGTCCCTAAACGTTTATTAAACGACAAGAAAAAAACCATTGGCATGCGTGTAATTGAACACCCAATAGCCTGTGCGTTGCTTGCCGAACTTGGTGAGCCGTTAATGTCGTGTTCTTTAATTTTACCAGGTGAGCAGTTTACAGAATCAGATCCTGATGAAATATTAGAGCGATTAGATAAACACGTCGATTTAATTATTCACGGTGGCCACTTAGCCGAGCAAGCAACCACGGTAATCGATTTGTCGGAAGATGAAGTCAAGATTTTGCGTGTTGGCTGTGGTGATACAAGCCCATTTGAATAATAAGTAATGAGCGAAAGCACTGCAAATACAAAAAAAATTGAAAAGCCAGTGCAGCAAAAGCTGCCACTGGCTTTTTTGCATGGTAAAGCGGTTGTAGACAAACCAGAAGATTTATACATTCCACCTGACGCGCTCGAAATAATATTAGAAACCTTTGAAGGCCCGCTCGATTTACTGCTTTATTTAATTAAAAAGCATAAGCTTGATGTACTCGAACTTTCTATTTTTAGTATTACAGAGCAGTACGTAAGTTATGTAGAAATGATGACCGAGTTTCAGCTCGAACTTGCTGGTGAATATTTAGTAATGGCTGCGTTACTTGCGCAAATTAAGTCGCGCTTATTATTACCTGTACACGAAGAGCTTGAAGAGGAAGAAGATCCTCGCGCTGAGCTTATTAAGCGTTTACAAGAATATGAGCTATTTAAACAAGCCGCCGAAAACCTCGACGATATTCCTCGTGTTGGTCGTGATATTTTTATAGCGCATGCCGCTATGCCAATAAGTGAAGATACAAGTCAAAACCTCCCCGATATTGAACTTAAAGACTTAATGCTGGCGTTGAGTGATGTAATGGCGCGAGCAAAAACGTTTGAGCATCATCAAATTACTGCTGAAGTACTCTCAACCCGAGAGAGAATGAGCCAAATATTACAGCAACTATCGCAAGCAAACTCGGCAGTGGTATTTAATGCGCTTTTTACCCCAAATGAAAGGCGAAGTGGTGTAGTGGTTAGTTTTATAGCTATGCTTGAGCTTATTAAAGAAGGACTTGTTACCTGTTTGCAAGTAAGCCCTGAGAGCTTAATTTATGTCAGCTTAAGCGAACAATCCACCCTATAAACTTATCTGTTTAATCATCTATTTGCAAAACTGACTTTAAATAATAAAGTTCTGTGCGTATACGCACGTAAAGTGTTTGTAAATGTTATTTTCATTTACGGCTGTGCACTATATTGTAACGTCATAGCATTATAGGAAGTTACACATGTTTAAAAATACACCTTCATCTTACGGACTTGTCGCTATTATTTTACATTGGCTCATGGCGCTGACTATTTTTGGCCTGTTTGGTTTAGGTTTATATATGGTTGAGCTTACTTATTACGATAGCTGGTATAAAGGTTCACTCGATTTACATAAGAGTATTGGTATTACGCTTGTGGCCGTATTTTTATTTAGAGTTTTATGGCGTGCTTTATCTACACAACCTAAGCCATTAGGTGAGAGTAAAGGCATGAACCAATTAGCGCATACGGCGCATATTGCTATGTATATTATTTTGGCTGTTATTGTTGTTGCAGGGTATTTAATATCAACCGCAGACGGGCGTCCAATAGAAGTATTTACTTTATTTAATGTATCAGCGCTTGATTTTGCCTTTGATGACCAAGCCGATATTGCAGGAAAAGTACATTATTACGGCGCGTGCACATTAATCGGGTTTGCAGTATTGCATGCACTAGGGGCGTTAAAACATCACTTTATCGATAAAGATAAAACCTTAATTAGAATGATCAAACCATTAAAGGATGATTAAAATGAAAAAATTATTAGTAAGCACAGCCGTTTCGGCTGCAATGATGTTATCGGCAACAGCCGCCAATGCAGCTGATTATGTAATTGATACAAAAGGCGGGCACGCATCTGTTAACTTTAAAATTAAACACTTAGGTTACAGCTGGTTATATGGTCGTTTTAATACTTTTGACGGCACATTTAGTTACGATGCTAAAAACCCTGATGCGTCAAAAATTATGGTAAACATTGATACCACAAGTCTTGACTCTAACCATGCAGAGCGCGATAAGCATTTACATGGTAAAGATTTTTTAAATGTAGATAAATACCCAAAAGCGACATTTAAAAGCACGAGTATTAAATTTGATGAAGACGGCGAAGAGGCTGATGTAACCGGTGAGTTTACGCTGCACGGCGTAACAAACACTATTACTTTTGAAATAGATAAAGTGGGCGAAGGTAAAGATCCGTGGGGCGGCTACCGCATAGGTTTTGAGGGCGAAACCAGCCTTAAACTTACCGATTACGGTATTGATTACAACTTAGGACCTGCATCTACTCATGTTGATATTATCTTATCAATAGAAGGCGTTCGTCAGTAATACCATTATTAAATATAAAAACGCCACTTACTGTGGCGTTTTTTTTGCTTAACAGAAACTCAAATTAAGCGACTTCGAATTTGCTTATTTTGCGCTATTAATACGTGACTGTAATAGCGGCCTTAAATGCTCGGGCAACCAGCGCATGAGTAAATCATTATAAGCCTGCGTTTTTTTAATAACTTTAAGCTGCTCATTAAGAAGAGCAATGTCTTCTGCGCCTTGCTCGTTTTTAGTACAGCCAATAAAACCATAACTTAACGCGGGTGATTCGGTTAATGGACGCTGCGTTAAGTTCTCTTCAAAGTGCATTGATTTAGCTAAATAGTAATGCTCGCTTGGGTAACCCAGCAAAATATCAATTCGTTTTAGGTTAAGCATATATGTGAGGCTCGCTAGGCTATCGCGAGTGGGTCTAATTACTAAATCTATATTAGGCGTACTGTTTATCAATGTATCTATCTCTTGGCCATAAGAGCGGCTCATAGAGATCCCAAGAGTTAGTTTTTTATCTTGTATTAAATCTAATAGTGATACTTCTTTTGATTCCGCTATATTTAGCGCTTTGGCGAGTCTTTTGTGCATTGCTATTGAAGGCGAGAGGCCCGTTGTTGAGCTCTCCTCTGTAAAATAAATATGCTCTTTTCTGTAATCATTTTTATAAAGCGATAACGCACAAACATTATTTGAAGTATTAGATAGCTCTTGGATTACTTTACCTGAAGGGATAAGCATGCGGTTAAAGGTAATATTAGGAAGTTGTTTTTCAAGTAATGAAATTATGCTTTCGTCACGGCCTTGGTGTTGATATTGACCATTTAAAATATAATAGGGTGCAAAATCGTGCGCTAGCCAGTTTATGGTTCTAGCGTTGCCTATTGAGCTCAGACAGAAAAAAAGTAAGAAAGTTAAAAATATACGGAGCATTACAACAGCTGCCAGTAATTATTATTGTAAAACTATTGTAACCAATAAAGAGCTAAAAAGTAAAATGCCAGCAACGAGGCTGGCATAATATCTTATCAATAATTGCAATAATAAAAGGGCAATTAAAGTTATGTGTTGCTTAGTTAGCTTTTAGCCACTTAACAAACTGGCGTGCATCACTCGCTTTTTGAAACAATGCATTTTTTAAACCTTGTGTATCACTAAAGATTACACGATGTTTGTTTACTGAAATTGATTGCACTGGATGTGCGATTTGGATCATAGACCCATTATATTTATAAGACATAATAAAACTCACTTTATTCTTGTTATTTATTCTGCGCTATATTTTTATAGCAAATTGCAGTTAATAAATTAACGATGTTGTGTTTAGCTTCATTACAGTGTTGACGATCTTTATGACACTTTTGCGATGATAGTAAAAAATCATCTCGGTATTATTCAAGGGGTTCTCGCCGTACAATAACTTAGCTTTCAAATATACGTTTTGCGGGGCTTACTGGATCAGGGTAAATGGTTAACCGCGGCGGTTTCTTTAAACCAGAGAGGGAAGGTAACTTATATATAAATTGTGTGCAAGCTATTTTTGTAAAAATATTTATAATAAATCTTATCAACTGCTTACAAAGCCCATTTTTAGTTACCAAAGGATAAGTATGAATTACCTAATAGTGAGTGATATTTATGGTTTAACCCCTGCTTTAAGGAAGTTATCACAGGTAATTAGTTCAAATTTAGTTATTGTTGACCCTTACAATAACAAGTTTCAAGCTATTGAAAGTGAACAAGATAGTTACAATAATTTTATACAGCAGTGTGGCCATGATAAATACACCGACAAACTTCAAAAATGCTTTGAGAGTTTAAAATTGCCAACGACGTGTATTGCTTTTAGTGCAGGGGCAAGTGCAGCATGGCGGGCACAGTTATTAACAGGCAATACACACCTTAAAAAGTTAATTGGCTTTTATCCGTCGCAAATTAGACATAATTTAAATTTAAGCGCAAAAGTACCCTGTGAGTTCATATTTCCAGCAAGTGAGAGTCACTTTAATGTTGATGAAGTTATTAAAGCTTTAAGCACCAAAGCGGATGTTAAGTGCTATAAAACCAAATTTTTGCATGGCTTTATGAATGAGTGCTCAACTAATTTTAATGCGCAAGGACTTGTTGAATATAGTAACTATATAAAACATAGCAGCCGTTAAAGCGTGTTTAGCCGCTCTTTACTAATATCAGGAAAATCGGTGCGGGTATTATATTTTGCATATAGCGTTGTAAAAACGCTACTACCGGATAGCTTATCTAACTCTTTTATAAAGGTTTTCGCACTAGAGCGAGCGGGTCTACAGCATACTTGATACTGTTTTATTATACCCGCGACAGATAAACCTTGTTTTTGTAGCTCCAAATCGGCCTGTGCAAAAAAAGCCGCACCCGTCCAATAAACACGTTGCTGGGCTCGTTGTTTCCACATATCGGCAGAGAGCTTATTAAGTGGCTGTGTTTTAGTTTTAGTTTGCAGGCGGGCACGATCAAATCCTGCATTTAAACGTTGTACAAATTGCGGCTGGGTAATTATACCGCTGTCACGCATTATTACGTTTTGCATATAACTGGCAAAACCCTCGCTAAGCCAAAAACCGGAGTAGGGAAGTAGCGGCAAATATAAATGCGAAAGTTCATGGTATAGCGTCCAATCTTTAGTGAATGCATTTAAACTGGCATAGCGATCTATATGTAGTTCAAGCCCATCGGGGTTATTGCGCTTAACTGTAGCCCAAGGTACAGGCTCAAAAGCAAAGTATTGCGGTTTTAAATAAATAGGCAATGTGGTTTGTTTTAAAGGTCCCAGTGTATTTTGTGTTTTTTCAACACTTTGATTAACCCATATAGACACCGTATTTTGAGCATTACTTGAGAGCGAGCTAAGGTTATGTATGACTACTTCAACGGCTAATGCGTTAAAAGAGCTGATTAATAGTAGCAGTACAAAAAAGAATTTCATTAAAATGCTCCACTGTAATTTAATAATTGGTACGAAAATTCTAATATACAAGACCAACTAAATGGATAAATAATCACGCCTAATTCTTTATTTTTTAAAATGATAGTAACTATAAAAGTACAAATACAGACACTCCTAGCTAAGCATGGTTTAATCAATTAATCGTTATTTTAAGTTAGGTTTAGCCATGACGTATCAGCATATTCACGTTCCTGAGCACGGCCAAAATATCACTATTGATGCACAAGGACATTGGCAAATACCGTTAGAACCTATCATTGCATTCATTGATGGCGATGGCGTGGGGCTAGATGTTATGCCGGTAATGCGCCACGTTGTTGATAGTGCAATTGAGCATTGTTATAAAAGCGCACGGAAAATTCATTGGATGCAGGTTTATAATGGCGAGCAGGCCGCAAAGCTGTATGACGGTGATTGGTTCCCGCAAGAAACAATTAACGCGGTACGTGCCTGTAAAATTGCCATAAAAGGGCCGCTAACCACACCACTGGGTGGTGGCTTTCGATCTCTTAATGTTGCACTCAGGCAAGAAATGGATTTGTTTGTAAATATGCGCACTATAAAAGGCTTTAGTGCACTCCCTTCTCCTTTAAAAAACCCTTTTTTAACAAACATAACAGTTCTTCGTGATAGTAGCGAAGACGTGTACTCAGGTATTGAGTGGCAAGCAGGCAGTGTAGAAAGCGAAAAAATGCTCGATTTTTTATGTGAGGAAATGGGCGTAACCCGCCTAAGGTTTTCACAAGAGTGTGGAATTGGTATTAAAAATATATCTAAAGAAGGCTCTGAGCGATTAATGCGCTTTGCAATTAACTATGCACTTAAAAACGATAGTGAATCATTAACGCTAGTACACAAAGGTAATGTACTTAAATTTACCGATGGGGCATTTAAGCGTTGGGGGTTTGCACTTGCACAAAACGAGTTTAATGCCACTGCACATGAAAATGGGCGTTGGTTGCAAATAGAGCGAGCACACCAAGCGCCCTTAATTATTAAAGAAGTCATAGCTGACAACATGCTGCAACAATGTTTAATGCATCCAGAGCAATTTGATGTAGTGGTGACGACTAATCAAAATGGTGACTTTTTAGCAGATATGCTCAGTGCACAAGTTGGTGGTGTTGGCATAATGCCTGCTGCAAATTTAAATAACGATGTCGCATTTTTTGAGCCTACACACGGCACGTTTGAACGTATAGCAGGGCAAAATAAAGCAAACCCCAGCAGTAGTATTTTAAGTGCGGTATTAATGCTTAAATTTATGGGGTGGGACGAAGCCGCATTACTCATAGAAAATGCGTTAGAGCAAACATTTAAAAGCGGTGAAGTAACCTTTGATTTAGCGCAAGAGCAGAGCGATAACTCAAGTATTCATAACTCGACAACCTTAACTTGTACTGGCTTTGCAAAGAAGGTTATCGAGCACTTTTAAATACATCCATTATTAAGCTGCTGAGGCAGTTTTTACTCTGTGCATACAAGGGCGGTTGGTTAACTGCGCTGCACGATGGTAAATCTCATGTGCTTGGGGTTCATCGCACTGTGTACCACTAAGCGTATCCATTAACGCAACAACAATAATTGCAGGAACCTGGCAGCAATATTCGTCTAAAACGGCTTCCGTAGTTTGTGCATCAACATGGCAAAGTGGATGATTTTTAAGTTGGTATGCGTTTAATAATGTATCAACTTCTAATACATCATCTGGTTGATGCTTTGTTTTACGGCATTTGCAACCAAACTCATCAACTAAAGTAGCTAACGCTTGGTAAGTTTCAGTGGTGTTAGCTTTAGTGCATAACTGCTCTTCAATGTACTGATGTAAGTTAGCATCGATGAATAATCCGTCTTGGCGTGTGAAAGAAGCTGTTGTCATAATAATTACTCTTAGTTTGTTGGCTTAACTTCACTCTAGCGCTAAGTGTATTATTAATAAAATTGTTGTTTTCAATAACTGATATTGATTTTATCAATAGTAAGATTTAATGGTTAATAGAACGCAGAAAACAATCTTAAATAATACTAATTAATTTGGTGCAATGCGGTGAAAGTGTGCACAAAACTGGAACAAAGGGAGGAGTTGAGGAATAAAGAAGGAATCTTAGTTAATTGTTTTTATTGAATTTTAATTATTTTATGAAGTTGGTACTAAGCTTGCTTATGATACGCTGTAGGTAGATTCCTATATCGACGATTTCCAAAAGCGCCACGGTATTTTCCCAAAGTTGAATACCGTGGCGCTTTTTTATTTTTCGCGTGTATTTTATTTATCCGTCACAATAGCAATAGCAATAGCAATAGCAATAGCAATAGCAATAGCAATAACAATAGTAATGTTAAATTTTAATAAAGTAGGGAATAGCTACTAAAATACCGCCTACAATCAACAGCATGCTAACACTGGTCATAAAGTACGGAAAAACCAATAATGACAAACCAATACAAAGTGGCACTACGGCTTTTTTTCTTCGCCCGTAAGTAAGGTAGCCAATACCTATGCCGCCAAACAAAACACTCCACGCAATTATTGATGCACTATCCATTTATAAATTACCTATTTTGAAATACTGATTTAAATTACAACCGACATAGCCAGTTTTTCAATACCATGTGAAGGAGTCCATCTTTTAAATTCCACGAAGCCATGCTTTTTATATAAATTTATTGCAGGAGTATTAGCAACCGCAGTCTCAACTCTTGCATGAGAAAAATCATCCATTGCTAAAACATAACTTATTAGCTTACTTGCGATACCTTTTTTAAAATGACTAGGATCAACGGTTAAACTACAAATATCTAAACACTCGTTGTTTGTATCTACTTCAATAACAGCTACTAAACATTCTTTTTCGCTGTAGCCATAAAAAGTTGTTTCTGACTTTTTTATACCTTTAATATTACGCGCTAAAGGAGGGAAGTTATGCGCGCCGATCAGTTTAGCCTCAATAGCATAGGATTTTTGAAAGACAGCAAAAATTTTATTTGCAGTATCGTTATTCTTATTATTAAGTTTGTTTATCATTGTCTTCTTTTTTAGAAAATAAAGCATGAATACCATATGCCGTAATAAAACCTCCGGCACTAATTGTGAAAAAAAGAAATAAATAAAACTTTTTCGGGTTATTTTCTAAAGATGCCACTGCCGGCTCATTGTATCTCTTATAAATGACACCACTTTCGTAATTAAAATAGCTGCGCAAAAGAATAAACAAACCTAAAACAATACACAGGAGCGCTTTACTTGTTTTCTTAGTGTTCTTTTTAGCTATTACTATTTGTTGCGCAGCTTTTGGCTCGTTACGATTTGGTTTAGCTAATTCATCTTTAAGGCGTTTGTAGTTCTCTGGATATTTATGTGAGTCAATACTTTCAATTGCTTCGTTTAATTCACTAAGTGAATAAGCAGAGTAATCAATATTTATAATAATCTTCCTTAAAAGGCTCTTAAATAACACTTACACAGCAAGGTTTTTAAGTTGTTGTTATTTAATGATATTTTTATAATCCGATTAAGTTTATTTTAATGTAGCAAAGACTTGAGGTTAGTCACTTTTACTTTCATATTTAAACTCGAATGAAACTATTGCAGCCAATATACCTCCAGTCGCTAATATAGCAGCGCTAAATAACATCTCCCATAATAATTTTTTCAACAGTAGAGTCTGATGAATATTTGTAAATATTACGCTCCAAGTTTGTTCAAAGTTGTATAAATTAACAACTTCATGAACATCATATAAAAAAGCACCTAACCCATTCAAAAAGTATGCAAGAGCTATATAAACAAAAAATCGTGCAGTAAATAAGAGGGTTTTTAAATTATCAGTTTCAACTTTAGAGAAAGGAAGAAAGCTAATTTTGGTGACCTTGCTCATTATAAGTGAACACTTCAAATATAGGTATTGGTACATAAAATTCCATTTTTTAATATGTCTTAGGTTATTGATAACGAGTATCTAAAGTTATTGACTTTATATCACTAATTAAGAATAACGCAGTACCTATTTTGATTCAATTCTTCAGCGAACACTGTATTTGAGTTCTAGCTTTTTCATTAGATAGTTTTTAACTCAATGTATTTAAAATGCTAACCAAGCTATTAGCTCAAAATAAGATGATTCAGTACATAGCACAGGCACTCGCATTAGGCTCTTGAGTACTAATCAAAGGTTTGCTCTTAATTACCTATCTGCAATCGTTTTAGCAAACGCTAATAATTCACGCCTTAACCATTGGTGTGCAGGCGCGTGGTGTAGTAGCGGGCTCCATATCATTTTTACCTCAATAGGCACTATTTGAAATGGTACAGGGCTGATTACTAAATCAGTATGAGAGGTTAACAATTTAGCCTGCCTGCGCGGTAGGGTGGCAATAAGTTGCTCTGATTGGCAAAGCAGGCTTGCGACCATGTAGTGGCGAGTAAAAACACGTATTTTACGGGTTTGTTCTAGTTGCCAAAGCGCTTCGTCTACCCAGCCTAATTTTTGCTTTCCCGATTTATTAGTAACAGCGGCCTCCGGCCCCCAACCTGCACGGTTTACCCAAATATGTTCTTTTTGTAAGTAGTCGTCTAACCCTGATTGTTGTAAAAATGTATTTTTAGGATGGGTTAAACAACAGTAGTTATCTCGCCATACACTGGCTTGATGAAACGAGCGTGGTAGGCCATTAAAGCGGTTTATTGCTAAATCAATAGTGCCTTTTTCCATGTCTTGCAGGTTTACGTCGCTTGGGCTTAATACATCAAAATTAATACCTGGATTTTTACTAAGCTGCGCCGTTATAAAAGGGGCTATTAAGGTCGACTCTATGTAGTCGTTTGCCATTATTCTAAACGTAACTTCAGCAGTTGCTGGGTTAAACTGCTCACTAGGCTGCGTAATAGCTTCAGCCATTTTTAATAGGGCCTCAACTTCAGGCTTTAATGCAAGTGCCTTTGCCGTTGGCGTCATAGAGCCTGCGGCACGCACAAGTAGCGGGTCGTCAAATAAATCGCGCAAACGTTTTAATGCGTTACTCATAGCCGGTTGAGTAAGCGCGAGTTTATTTGCAGCTTTTGAAACACTTTTTTCATCGATGAGTACATTTAAGTAAACTAACAAGTTGAGGTCGACGTTTCTTATATTCATATGGGCGTGTTGGCCTTTCAGGGTTGAAATTTGTTCAATCTAGGGGCGATTTAATCGCGGCGCGAGGTTTGCCACCTAGTGGGCTAAGTAAAAATCGAGCAACAAAGAGTTAATTGTCCCTAGAAAGAACCCTATGGGCAGTGTGTATTTGGCCTTTATGCAGCGTTAAAGTACATTTATGGGGAGTCACCACACTACATGTACTTTGCCTTGCTTAAAAACCAAATACACGGCTGCAAAATTAACCTCGAAAGGTCAATACGCCCAATAAATTCTATTTATATGCTTTATTAATTATCTAAATTAAAGCCTGCTTGCTAAGGTGTAAACCATTAATAAAAAATAACCGCCATAACTGGCATCAATATAAGTGCTGTATTTATGCAAAATAGGCTAACAAATCAATCTAATAATGCGCTACAACACGTTGTAGCCAGTAAGCTTGCACGATCTGTTTTTGCTGGATTTGAGGCGATGTTTTCGCAATTTTTAAATATTACACTGGGTGCACAAAGCCGTTTTGAACAACGACAGTATCACAGTGTACAAAGTGCTATGCGTGAACGTTTACAAGTGTATGAGCGCGAAGTAAAAAACGTGAGTGAAGCCGTGAGAGTTATTGCTTACGCTGAACTTACTTGCCCGCAAACGTGGCAGTTAGCTAAAAATATTTATGGCGATATGGTACAAAATCACGAAAATAAACCTATTGCGCATACCTTTTTTAACTCAACGTTTGGCGCAATTTGGGACGATAAAAAAATTCGTACTGTGCATTTATTTGTATTAAAAGCAAAGTATCGTAGTGAGCCACGCTCTTATGAAAGCTTAGTGAGCAGGGTATCGCTACATAATGGGTTTAATAACGCCGTTAAAACGCTTATCACTAATCAAGTATTTAGAGTGCCGTTTAGTCATTTAGAACGCGATGTAGCCACATTACAAAGTACGTTAATGCAAGGCGCTAAGCAGCAATGCAAACAGGTGTACGAACTTATAAATTTAAACGATGGGTATATTGAATACGCCAACTCATTATTTTTTAGAAACAAAGCCTGTTATTTAATTGGGCGCTGCATTGCTAAAAATGGCGACAATATGCCTTTTGCTATCGCTATTTTAAATACCGATGAGGGACTAAAGCTTGATGCTGTAATGATGGGCGCCGATCAATTAAGTTTATTATTTGGTTTTGCACGCACCTATTTTATGGTTGATACCGATAAGCCCGCTCGTTATGTAGATTACTTAAGTGTGTTAATGCCACATAAACAACGCTTTGAGTTATTTAACGCCATTGGTTTTATAAAGCACGCCAAAACTGAGTTTTATCGACACAAGGTTGATACGACTAAAAATAGTCCAGCCAACTTTAAGTATGTCACAGCACCAGGGACGCCAGGTATGGTAATGCTGGTATTTACTATTGAAGGGCTAGATTACGTTTATAAAGTAATTAAAGACAAATTTAGTGCGCCAAAAACAGCCACCAAAGCACAAGTGAAAGAAAAGTATAACTTTGTAAAACAAGCCGATAGGGTTGGTCGTTTGGTAGACACACACGAATTTAGATATTTAGCGTTTGATTTAAGCCGTTTTAGCGACGAGCTGCTTGAGCAGATGAAAAGCCAAATTGGTAGCAGCATGGTTATATCTGGCAAGGCACTTATTTTAAAGCACGTTTATGTTGAGCGTAAAATGACCCCGCTTAATTTATATATTACCCAATGCGATAACAAAACCTTAGAGAGAGTTATGCATGATTACGGTAAAGCAATTAAAGAATTAGCCGGTGCTAATATATTTCCGGGCGACATGCTAATGAAAAACTTTGGCGTAACGCGATGGGGGCGAGTTGTGTTTTACGACTTTGACGAAATTTGCCCACTAACCGATTGCAACTTTAGAGAGGTGCCACAAACCCAAAATGCACTTGAAGAGCTAAGTAGTAACTCGTATTTTGATATAGCTGAAAACGATATATTTCCGAGCCAATTTAAGGTGTTTTTTAGCGCCAACGAGATTGCGTTTAATTATTTTAATAATGAGCACAGTAACTTGTTTTTAGCGACGTTTTGGCAAGGTTGTCAGCAACAAGTACACAATGGTTATCTACCCGATGTTTATCCTTACAAACAAAGTTGGCGCTTTTGAGGTTGTTTGAATCTGTGTTCATCCCCATCTATATGTTATTACAGTTTTTAAACTTGGAGCAACAATGAAATATATTTCTCATGAAGATGGTAATCTTGCATTTAGTGAAACCGAAAAGCCGGTTTTAAAGAGCCACGAAGTACTTGTTAAAGTTGCAGCAATAGGTGTAAACCGTGCAGACAGCATGCAGCGCCAAGGTAAATACCCGGCCCCTGCGGGAGATAGCCCTATTTTAGGTTTAGAATGTGCCGGTGTTGTTAGCGATATTGGTGGTAAAGTTGATAGAGTTTGGCTTAATAAACGTGTTTTTGCTTTGTGTTCTGGTGGCGCTTACAGTGAATATGTAGCCGTTGATGCAAAGCAGCTTATGGAATTGCCCGATGATGTAACAATGGCTGAAGGCGCAGCAATAAGCGAAGTGTACCTAACAGCATTTGGCGCGTTATTTGAGCTTGGTAAATTGCAAAAAGGGCAAACAGCGCTTATTCATGCAGGTGCTAGTGGTGTGGGCGGTGCCGCAATTCAAATGGCTAAAAGCGCAGGTGCTACCGTGGTTATTACCGCAGGTACGGATGACAAATGCCGACACGCAAAAGAACTCGGTGCCGATCATGCAATTAACTACAAAACCACCGACTTTGTAGAATATATGAAAGCAAATGAGTTAACAGCAAATGCAATTGTAGATCCTGTTTCGGGGAGTTACTTAAATAAAAATGCCGCTATTGCAGCGATGGATTGCCAAATTGTGATGCTTGCATTTTTAGATGGACGTTTTGCAGAAGTTGATTTTGCCGCGCTTTTACGCAAACGTATTTCGTTTCATGCCTCAACGCTTAGAAATCGTAGTATTGAGTTTAAACGCCAGGTGCGCGACGACTTTGTAGCGCGTTTTTACAATGATATTGCCACTAAAAAGTACGACTTTAACCTGTATAAAACATTGCCTTGGAGCGACGCAAACGAAGCTCATGCTATTTTAGAGCGTAATGAAAATGCTGGTAAAGTTGTTTTACTTGTAGAGTAACTCTTTAATTTTAGGGTTTAGCCCATATACTAAGCCCTATAAAAAACACTTAAGGTTTAATAATGAATCCAATACTAGCAATACTTAAAGAGCACAATGTAAGCGACGAAAAAGTAAAAGCATTGTTTGAAGCGTTTACTCAAAACCCAATGATGGCAATGGCGCTTGTTCAAGAGCTTGGTATTCCGCCAGAAAAACTACAGCAACTAATGGCAGTCGTAATGACTCAACCGCACCTTATTAAAGAAGCGACTGACGAACTTGGTTTAGATTTTGAAAAAGTAAAAGAAGCGAAAGAAAAACTAAATCAATAATTTTTTATGTGATGAAACAAAAATAAATAAAAGAGCATAAGTATTTACTTATGCTTTTTTATTTGGCTTATTCTTTTATGACTACTCTTTTGGAAGTAGTACTGTGTCGATAACATGAATTACGCCGTTGCTTGCTTTTACATCAGCTTTTACAACTTTAGCGTCATTTATCATTACGCCCATGCTGTCGGCTTTAACCATAACTGATTGGCCTTGTAGTGTTTTCGCACTGTCTACATTCATTACATCGGCTGCCATCACTTTTCCAGACACTACGTGATAAGTTAATACCGCCGTTAGCTTGTCTTTGTTTTCAGGCTTGAGTAGCATTTCTACAGTGCCTTCAGGTAATTTAGAAAATGCAGCATCTGTTGGTGCAAAAATAGTAAACGGTCCTTTACCTTGCAGCGTTTCAACTAAACCTGCGGCTTTAACAGCAGCAACAAGAGTAGTGAACGAACCATTTTCAACGGCTACTTCAACAACGTCTTTTTTCATACCATGGTGATCAGCATAAGCCATTGTAGTAAATCCAAGGCTTGCAGTTGTAAACAATAATGCAGTAGTAATTTTCTTAAACATTTTATTTTCCTTTAAGTTAATACCCGTTGGTTTCGTTAAATGTTACGACGCTCTAAATTTAATCGATCAATTAAAATTAGTAGTCAACATGTTTTGTTACATCATTGATTGAACTGCAGCTAATTAGCAAAGTCATATAAACAGTTACTCAATTAAAGACTTGTTCAATTGAAGGGAATAGGCATGAAATTAGTTTATAAGTTTTGGAAAAATAACCGCTCTCTTATCGTATTTATTGCACTGATGAGCGTATTTAGAAGCGCTGTTGCCGATTGGTACGAAGTGCCAACAGGTTCAATGAAACCGACAATTCAAGAAGGTGACAGAATACTTACCGATAAAATGGCCTACGATATTCGCGTCCCATTTACGCACATAAAATTACTTAAATTAGCGGATCCACAAGCTGGTGATATTATTGTTTTTGATTCACAAGCTGCCGATAACCGTTTAATTAAACGTGTAATTGGTGTGCCAGGAGACACCGTTGCGCTTGAAAATAATGAGCTCATTATTAATGGTAAAAAACTTAATTATGCAGATCAGCGAAGCAACATAGACTCGCTTGATAAAATTGAATATTTAAACGGATTAGAGCATTCGATAAGAGTGGCAAATATTCCTTCACGTTTATCGGGGTTTGATGCAATTACAATTCCTGATGATTATTACTTAGCAATGGGCGATAACCGCGACAATAGCGCTGACTCGCGTGTAATAGGTTTAATTCCGCGTAACGAGTTATTAGGAAAAGCAGAGCGCGTTATAGTGTCACTTGATTACGATAATTATTACCTACCAAGAAAAGATCGCGTATTGAAAAAGCTGAATTAATTAGTAGTAATTAATTTTGTATAGCGCCCAATCAAATTTTATGAGCACACATTTGGCTATTTTATAAATAAAATAAACTGCCTATTTAGGCAGTTTACTTATATATTTTTTTACAAGCTTGGTAAGGTAGCTACGCTCTTGTTCGGTATTTAATACCTTACAAAAATCGCCACTTACTGCCGCGCCACAAGCACCTGCTTCAAACCATTGTGATAAATTATCTAAATTCACACCACCAACAGGTATTAATTGTGCTTCTGAAAATGGACCTGTTAATGCTTTAAAGTAACCAACGCCCATACTGCCTGCAGGAAATACCTTAATAATGTCTGCCTTATATTCAATTGCATTTGCTACATCGGTAGGTGTTAGCGCGCCCATTAATACTGGTAACCCGTGCTGGTGGGCAAGTTCGACAACCGATTTGTTGGTATTTGGCGTTACAATAAACTGCGCGCCTGCATCAATTGCTTGCTGAGCAAGGGTGGTGTTAATTATTGTGCCTGCACCAATAAGTGCGTTTTTATGAGCTGCACGAGCTTTTACTATTTCTTGCTCAAAGCCCGGTGTATTTGACGTGATCTCGAGTGCGTTTATGCCCGCATTACTAGGGCCTGTTGACCTTTCAGGATTAAAATTTGTTCAATCTAGGGGGTATTTAATCGCGGCGCGAGGTTTGTAACCTAGTGGGCTAAGTAAAAACCGAGCAACAAAGAGTAAATTGCCCCTAGACAGAACCCTTCGGGCAGCGCATGTTTGGCATTTATGCTGCGTTATCGCCTATTTATGGGGAATAACCACACTACATAGGCTCTGCCTTGCCTAAACACCAAACAGTCTGCTGCAAATTTAACCTCGAAAGATAAACAGGCCCGAAACAATCAATTAATGGTGCTACATCACCTTGTTGCTTTAAGCGCAGTATGGCGACTAATTTGTGTTGTTTTATTTGGCTACTTACTTTTATTCTGTTGGCATCTAAAATTTGGGTCATAATTACAATTCACTTTATTTAATACAGAGGCATTCGTATTGAATATACGACTAAACATTGCTTTTGCCCATAAAAAAACCGCTGATGTATCAGCGGTTTTTATTGTATGAGTAATATTACATTACGCGCATACCAGGCTCTGAGCCGTCATCTGGGTTAAGAATATAAATTTCTTTTCCGCCAGGACCTGCTGCTAATACCATGCCCTCAGACATACCAAAGCGCATTTTACGAGGCTTAAGGTTAGCGACCATAACGGTTAACTTACCTTCGAGATCCTCTGGTGCGTAAGCTGATTTAATACCTGCAAACACTTGGCGAGTTTCGCCGCCTAAATCAAGTGTTAGCTTAAGTAGTTTATCAGCGCCTTCTACGTGCTCTGCTTTAGCAATTTTAGCTACGCGTAAGTCTACTTTTGCAAAGTCATCAAATTCTATTTCGTCGCTAATCGGCTCTTTTGCAAGTGGGCTGTTAGGGTCAATAGTTACTTTTGGCGCTAAGCTTTCTTTAGATTCTTCAACCATTTTATTTACTTTATCCATTTCAACACGCTGCATTAACGGTTTAAATTTATTGATAGGGTGGCTTACGAGAGCATTTTGAACGCCGTCCCATGCAAGGTCGTCATTTAAAAATGCTTGTACGTTGTCGGCCATTTCTGGTAGCACTGGTTTTAAGTAAGTAATTAAAACGCGGAACAAGTTAAGACCAAGAGAACACACTTCGTGTGCTTCTTGTTGCTTAGTTTCGTCTTTAATTAATACCCAAGGTGCTGCGCCATCAATAAATTGGTTTGCTTTGTCGGCAAGCGCCATTATTTCGCGAATTGCGCGGCTGTAATCGCGGTTCTCATAGTGTGTTGTAATGCTAGGTGCAGCCGCTTGAAACTCTGCTAACAGCTCTGGTTGCATAATAGTGCTGCTTAGCTTGCCATCAAACTTTTTAGTAATAAAGCCAGCACAACGGCTCGCTATGTTTACTACTTTACCTACTAGGTCCGAATTTACGCGTTGTGCAAAGTCTTCTAGGTTTAAATCAAGATCAACAATACCGCTGCTTAATTTTGCTGCGTAGTAGTAACGTAAGTACTCTGGGTTTAAGTTATCTAAATAAGTACGCGCTTTAATAAACGTACCCTTTGATTTAGACATTTTTTCGCCATTTACAGTAACAAAACCATGAGCGAATACGTTAGTTGGCTTTCTAAAATTAGCGCCTTCTAACATTGCTGGCCAAAATAAGCTGTGGAAATAAATGATGTCTTTACCAATAAAGTGATAAAGCTCAGCGTCTGAACCTTCAGCCCAAAACTCATCAAAGTTGATGCCTTTTTTATCACATAGGTTTTTAAAGCTCGCCATGTAACCAATAGGTGCATCTAACCAAACGTAAAAATATTTGCCCGGTGCATTTGGAATTTCAAAACCAAAGTAAGGCGCATCACGGCTAATATCCCACTGCTGCAGGCCATCGGTAAACCATTCGTCTAGCTTGTTAGCCATTTCTTGTTGAATAGTGCCCGAGTGTAACCACTCTTTTAGCATGCCTTCAAATGCTGGCAGGTCAAAAAAGTAATGTTCAGAATCTTTAAGTACAGGCTCTGCACCTGACATTACAGAACGCGGATTAATGAGTTCGGTAGGGCTGTATGTAGCACCACACGAATCACAACTGTCGCCGTTTTGGTTTTCAGATTTACACGTTGGGCAAGTACCAGTTACAAAACGATCGGGTAAGAAAATACCTTTTTCTGGATCGAATAATTGCGAAATAGTGTGCTTTTTAATATGACCGGCATCGTTTAGGCGGTTATAAATAAGTTCGCTTAATTCTTTGTTTTCTTGGCTATGCGTACTGTGGTAGTTATCAAATTTGATATTAAAGTCAGCGAAGTCGCGTTGGCGCTCTATGCTCACTTGTTTTACCATTTCTTCAGGCGTGATCCCTTGCTTTTGCGCATTAAGCATAATTGGCGTGCCGTGGGCATCGTCTGCGCAAACATAATAAGCTTCGTGGCCCTGTAGTTTTTGAAAACGTGACCAAATATCAGTTTGAATATATTCCAATAAATGACCTAAGTGAGTAGGGCCATTTGCATAAGGTAATGCGCTGGTAATCAGGATCTTTCGCTGCGTCATAATCATTCCGAATTGAGGATAAAACGCCGTTTTTATTATACAAACGGCAATTATCATTAATTTATCTACAAGCTATCTGCTTAGAGTGCGCACAGCTTATGGATTTTTATTAATTGACTGGTGTTAATGCCCTGAATGTTACATAATTCCGTGGCACTTTTCATCAAAGAAACGCTATTTAATTGCTATGTTTGGACTGTCGAAACTATTCTCTTCTAAATCGGTGCAAAAACAACCGATTATTACTGCCTTAGCGGCATATCGTAGTGCGGCTTTTGCCGTCGGTATTGACGAAAGCTTCATTAATACTATTACTCAAAATGACGATAAATCACTACATATTAAATTAACCCTGCCATTTGCTGGGCAATCAGAAATGCCTTTAGTTGAGCAACACGTAAGTGAATGCTTAAATGTGCCTGTAACAATTAGCGCCAAGGTTATCATTAAAGAGGCAGCTAAGTTTAAGGCGATTAAACATATTGTGCTTATTGCCTCAGGCAAAGGCGGAGTAGGTAAGTCGACTACTGCCGTTAACTTGGCGGGCGCGCTTAAAAATGAGGGCGCAAAGGTCGGTATTTTAGACGCTGATATTTATGGCCCATCTATTCCAATGCTTTTAGGCTTGGTAGGCGCAGAGCCCGTCACTAAAGATAATAAACAGCTACAGCCTTTTGATGCAAACGGCATTAAAGCGCAGTCAATTGGCTTTTTAGTCCCAAGCGATGACGCCACCGTATGGCGCGGACCAATGGCGTCAGGCGCACTTAGCCAATTGCTTAACGAGACTGATTGGGGTGAGCTTGATTACTTAATTGTGGATATGCCACCGGGCACCGGTGATATTCAACTAACAATGAGCCAAAAAGTACCAGCGAGCGGCACTGTTATTGTCACTACGCCGCAAGACTTAGCTCTAGCCGATGCGCAAAAAGGCATTGCTATGTTTAATAAAGTAAACGTGCCAGTACTGGGCTTAATTGAAAACATGAGTTATTACATTTGCAGCCACTGCGGTGAAGCTAACCACGTATTTGGTAAAGACGGTGCACAAAAACTGGCGCACAAGCACGGCGTGCCCGTACTTAGCCATATTCCGCTTGCAATAGATATACGTGAGTATTCTGAGCAAGGAAAACTTATTGCCAACGATAACGACGCGGCGATAAGCAAAACATACAGCGCAGCAGCGAGGCTTATAGCCAGCACGCTCTATTATCAACAGCATCACAATGCAATTGAAATTGTGATTACAGAAGATTAATAAATAATGAGACTTTCAGACACACATATTAATGAATACCTAAGCGATGGTCGCATTGTTATTGAGCCTGCGCCAACAAGTGACATGATTTCAGGCGTAACTGCCGATTTGCGATTAGGTAATAAATTTAGAACTTTTAATGCGCATAATGCAGCATACGTGGATTTAAGTGGTCCAAAAGATCAGTTAAATAAAGCCATGGAATCAATCATGAGTGAAGAAATAGTGCTTGATGAAGGTGAAGCATTCTTTTTACACCCAGGTGAACTTGCACTTGCTATAACACACGAAAAAGTAACTCTGCCAGCAGACATAGTAGGGTGGTTAGATGGGCGCTCATCGCTAGCACGTTTAGGTTTAATGGTGCATGTAACTGCGCACCGAATCGACCCAGGCTGGAGCGGTAATATTGTTTTAGAGTTTTACAACTCAGGTAAATTACCACTGGCGCTTCGCCCACTGATGAAAATTGGGGCTATGAGCTTTGAAATGCTATCGGGCCCGTGTGAAAACCCATACAACATCCGTAAAGATGCAAAATATAAAGATCAAAACAGTGCAGTAGCAAGTCGTATTAGTGACGATAAGTAATCACCAAATATAGACATTACTCGTCTATTTTATGAAGCGCATAGCCCAGTAATTCAAAATACTGGTTAAGCGCTTCATTTGCTTTATTAATATGCTCAACATTTGGGTATATTAAATTACTGCTTTTTAAGCCTCCCACTAAAAAACTATTTTTTATATTTGAATGCTGCTCAATACAGGCTTCAAAACAACGTGCGGCAAGCTCCTCTGGCATACTCATATAATTCATATTGTGAGCTTTATCGTGTTCTATGCATGTTTGTACAAAGTTATTAGCATCAACGCTGTGCTCATCTAAAAATACATTTTTATAAAAACTGTTCAAAGCATTATTAAGTGGATGCGATAAATTAGGCGTGTTTGAAAGCCATAATTTTGAGGCAAAACCAAATCGTGGTTTTGCTGCAAATAAATGCTCGCTTATATGATGGTCAAACGCATGAAACCATTCGTGAGCAAGTGCACCACCGCCTGCATTTTTTGCAAGGGCAAGCGTTTGAGAGGCTGCATTATAATGCGCTTGTACACCTTTTTGACCACCATGACCAAATGCAAAATTAAGTTTGCCACGAAGACCAATAGCTTTGGGCGGTAAATGCAGTATTTGTGCAAGGTCGGCCAGTGCATCGTAAATTAAATTAGCGCTAATGTAGCGCTCTTCTTTAGTTACCCATTTACCGACGACCATTGACCTAAAGCCAAAGGTATCTCTTATATCGCTAAAGTCGACTTGGTCGTCAAAGCGATAGTCGGGGCCTTGGCGAGTAAAGCCACGTTTTAGCCTGTTTGGGTAGTTACGCATTGCAAGTTTCATATAGTAACGAATTTAATCTAAGTAACGTGCTTTTACGTGCTCGGGCATGTGATGGGTTTGTTTTTGTATTAATTCATCAAGCACATTATAAAGTGGTGCAGGATTTAACTGCTCTATTAAAAACAAACTATGCGCTACGGCTTCAAGTGTGGATAGGCTGTCGGCCCTAGGGGCTTTACGAATAGCATAACGATTTTTAGGTAACTGTTTAAAACTGACCGTTTTGAATTGATTTAGCAATGTGGTGAGCTGCAAAATTTTGTAGGCTTTTTTCCATGTACCATCAACCACGATTAAATGGGTGATGTTTTTTATATTAGATTGCTCAGCGCTATCGTCTAAATTTACAGCGTGTTCGTTAGGGTAGAGCAAAACAGTTGAGCTTACTGGCAGTGATTTAAGAATAGAAAAGTCGTCATTATTTTCGCCTTTGACTATTTGGCAATCAGTTAGACACAAATTGAGTAGTTTAGCGGTATTTTTTGCTATTTTTTCTTCGCTTGGGTGCTGTAGAATAATAACCTTAACTTTGTTGTTTATATTTGTAATTGCGCTGCAAATACAGGTGTTAAGTGCAAAGTTACAATGATTACAAAGTGTGCGTGCCATTTAATAAACTTTTTGTTGCCAGTATGATCCTCACAATTATACATTTATAAGGTAATTAAGTTGGTTTTTTTTACGCATCAATATAAAGTAGTACTATTAAACTGTAATTTACATGGATTGTTTTAAGGGCTTAAAATATGACAGAAATAAATATTGATACATCAGCATTAGAGAGTATGGAATCGTTATTGGGTGAGCAGTTTGCTGATACACTTGATTTTTGCTGCTCGGAGTTTGAGCGTTTAGGCTCTGAAGTTTTAGCAACCATTGGAAAAGACAGAGAAGCGGCGATTCGTCATTCTCATAGCTTAAAATCTAACGCTGCGCAGTTTGGTGCTTCAAGCCTTGCTGAAGTATCTCGCGTTATTGAACAAAATTTAAACCTAGATAACTTAGCTGAAGCCATCGACGCATCTAATAGCTTAATGGCTCAAGTAACTGGCTCTCAAGCTAAGCTAAATGAATGGTTAGCATCTCGTTAATTATTGAAGCTGAAACGTGAATTTATTTCAGTATTAAGCGTTTAAATACACTGGCATTTTACGCCTTTACTAGGTTAGTCTAAAGATTCACTAGTCGAGGTAAAAATGTCTGATATTAAAAAGAGTCACAAATTAGAAGGTGTATGTTATGACATTCGTGGGCCGGTTTTAGCGCAAGCTAAAAAAATGGAAGACGAAGGTCAAAAAGTATTAAAATTGAATATAGGTAATCCGGCTGCTTTTGGTTTTGATATGCCAGAAGATATGCACCGCGATATTATCCGCAACTTATATTCAGCCCAAGGTTACTGTGACTCTAAAGGCCTCTATTCAGCCCGTGTGGCTATTTATCAGCATTACCAACAACGTGGATTACATAATTTAGATGTAGATAACATTTATATTGGTAATGGCGTAAGCGAACTTATTCAGATGATCACCCAAGCGCTATTAAATAATGGTGACGAAGTGCTTATTCCTGCTCCAGATTATCCACTTTGGACTGCTTCGGTCACGTTATCGGGTGGTAATCCGGTACATTATTTATGTGATGAAGAGCAAGATTGGTTTCCGGACATTGCCGATATAAAAAGTAAAATCACGTCTAAAACTAAAGCTCTGGTATTAATTAATCCTAATAATCCTACTGGTGCGGTTTACAGTGATGATTTGTTAATGCAATTAATTGATATAGCGCGTGAACATAAACTGCTGTTATTGAGCGATGAAATTTACGAAAAGATTTTATACGATGGTATAACGCATACTTCAATCGGCTCACTTTGCGACGATGTGCCTATTATTACTTTTAATGGTTTAGCTAAAACCTACCGTGCAGCGGGGCTGAGAATGGGGTGGATGGTTCTAAGCGGTCGTACCTCGGTAATGGATGATTTACGCAAAGGCCTAGAAATACTTTCATCTATGCGTTTGTGCGCAAATGTACCTGCACAGTATGCGATTCAACAGGCTTTGGGCGGCGTGCAATCAATTGATAGTCTAATAAACCCGGGTGGTCGCTTGTATGAGCAGCGTGATATTGCATGGCGCGGATTAAATGATATTGAAGGCATTAGTTGTAAAAAACCTAAAGGCGCACTCTATGCGTTTGCCAAAGTAGATACAGCACTTTTTAACGTCAAAGATGATGAAAAGATGATGTACGATTTGCTAAAAGCCGAAAAAATATTACTTGTACATGGCAGGGCGTTTAATTGGCCAGATCCTGATCATTTTAGGTTGGTCTTTTTACCAAGCAAAGATGATTTATCGGATGCGATGTTAAAAATGAAGCGGTTTTTTAAAGACTATCGCCAAGTATAGTTATTAAAAAATAATAAAAAAACGAGCCAAATTTGGCTCGTTTTTTACTTTAGTCATGAATATATTAACAGGGCGTGTAGATCTTTGTGGATTGAAATTTGTTCAATCTAGGGGCGATTAAATCGCGACGCGAGATTTGTAACCTAGTGGGCTAAGTAAAAACCGAGCAAAGCTTCCGCGTCCTGCTCACGCCCCTTACCTACATCCATGTAGGCAACAAAGAGTTAATTGCCGCTAGGCAGAATTCTTCGGGCAGCGCATGTTTGGCATTTATGCTGCGTTATCGCCTATTTATAGGGAACAACCACAGTTCATAGGCTCTGCCTTGTCTAAATACCAAACATTCTGCTGCAAATTCAACCACCAAAGTTCAGCACGTCCTAGTACGCTTTATCTACACGCACGGTGTTGTCGTTCAAGTACACTAATCTTACGTTATCGCCTTTGCTAAAACGCATTGATTGGTCCTGATCTTGAACAACCATAAACTGGTCGCCATTTTCAACTTGTATTAATAACTCTACAAAGTGATTTTGCTGATAATGACTTTGCTGCTGCCTATTATGTGCAACACTGCCGCCAATTACCGAACCTAATATTGTTGCTACTGTGCGGCCGCTACCACCACCAAACTGGTTGCCTACTACGCCACCGAGTAATGCACCGCCGAAGGTTTTCCAGCCGTTGTTTTTGTCTTGAATGATTTCTTGTTCGGTAATATTGCGTACCGATTTTACGTCACCAAATAAAACTTGCTGCACAGGGACTGCTTTATTGCGCTCGTATTTAGCAAACGTAGGCGCGCTTATTGTAAGTAAAGCGCACATAATTACAGTAATTGCTTTCATAACTTGCTCCTTTTATATCAACCTGCATAAATCTTTGATCAATTTAACGAATTAAATTGCGCTATAACGTCGTTAAAAATTTTTTATTTAGAACAACTAAATACAAAAATTTTTGCCTAGTACTAGCGTAATTTTCTTAACGTTAAATAGACCCCATATATAAGCAGATTGGTATTGGCTACCAGCCAAAGGTTGATTTTTCTTTAGTTTTACGAATTTCAGTTTCGTCTGCCCACTCAACTAGGCCGCTTTCCATATCCATTAAACGCATTGTAAATTTGTAGTATACGTCTGATTTGTCGGCATTTGATTTAACAATACTTGATAAGTTTCCATATAACATATATTGCGCACCAATTTGTTTACCAAATGCAACGGCTGTTGCAGGGTTAACAAGAGCATCTTCATTTTGAAACGTTAATTGCTCACGTACTGACTCAACACGGGTCATATCTACAAAACGGAACTTACCGCTGCGTAGCATTTGTGTTGAGATTGAATCGGTGATTGATTCTGTATCAATGTGCTCGCTGGTTTTATTTTTAATACGTTCAACAAATACTACAGGGCGTTTATTAGCGGTCATTGTGCCAACAACAGGTGAGCTGAGTAATGAGTCGGTCATTTGGCTCGCTACTTTTTGTAAGTCGGTAGAACCAAAATTAATATCTGTTGTTTCTACTGCTTGTGCATCGCCATAACTTACTACAGCTTTATTAGCACAGCCACTTAATACTAAAGCGCTCAAGCCAACTAAAGCGTAAGTTGATGCTGTTTTAAATTTGTTACTGATGATCATGGTTGTTTCCTTTAATCTTTAAATTCTTGTGATTCGGTAGACACTTCTCTTACTGCTAAAGAAAAGGTAACCGCATCAGAGCTAGGTGCTAAGCCCGGTAATTGTGTTTTTGCAAAACCAAATAAGGTGAGTGCTTGCCAAGGTGAATGATTGCCTTTAATAACAAAGCCGTCTTTATCAAACCAATTAAATTGATACTGCAAATACTGTGATTTTTTATACTGGCTCGAAAGTGTCACTACTACATCGGTTAACTGGTTGGTTTGACGTGTTTTAACATCAGTAATGGCCAGCTTTTTACCGAGCTCTGGGTTATCTACACGTAATTGCTCATTAAACTGATTTTTATTTTGTTCAACAGAAATACCCGATGTAACCGGTTTGCTGGAACATGCACTGAGCATTAAGACTGCTAATAATGGCGCTATGTATTTCATGATGGCTCCTAAAGTTGAACTACGTGGTAATTAAAGTAGTTATTAACGGAGGTTAAGTAAATTAACGTTAACCCTTGCTTACTAACGGTAAAATTTATAGGTGCTTGTGTGCCTATATGCAGAGAATGCTCACCTGTATTTAGGCTTTGCCTTGCAACACTTATTTGATTTGGAAGTGTAAGCCAGCTACGTGTATCAGCTTGCTCAGACGCCAAATTATAAATATTAGCAAGTATGTTACCTACATCACCGGCACTGCGAGCAAGTTCTGCACGCACTTTCTCTTTAGCTACTAATCTAAGTACTTGGCGAGCTACTTTTGCAGGTATTTGATCTTCTAATGTTTTTGCTGCAAGTGCTTCAATGTGTACTAATGGGCTCAGCTCTAAGCTTTGTGCATCTATGTTTATATTATTAAGGCGGCGTACATAGGCATTATCTTTATATACTGGCATTGCAAGGCTGTAAAAGCGTGCATCGCCGCGTGATGAATAAATTGGTAAGCGCAGTTTAAATTCATCTTGTTTTGGTACTAAGCCTTGTTCAAATAAAACAATTACTTCGCCTTGCGTTGCAGAAATTGTGGGTGCATCACTAAAACGTTTTTTAAATTCGCTTAGGTCTTGGTCAAACCCTTGTTTTTTAGCAAGGCGTATTACGTCCTGCTGTAAATAAATATTGTTAGGTTGTATAGCCAGTGCTTTTTTATAATCAATATAAGCATCGTCATACTGTTTAGCACTTTGGTAAAGCAAAGCAGATAAATAAAATGTGTAGGCATTTTGAAAGCCATTTTTTACATCTCTGGTTACATTGCCCATGCTAGGGTAGTGCTGCTGCGCTTCCTTAACTGTTGAGTCGCCATCTGTTTTATTTTCGCTTAGTGCATCAACTTGTACTTTATTAGCACGGCGAATTTCGACCAAAGCGCCTTCTACATCATTTTTATACACGTAGTTAAGTGCTTTATAACTATGAAGCATACTCATTTCGTAAGCCGGTGGTACATAAGTAATTGCTGAGTCGTTAGTAAATAACGCATTGCTTTGCTCAAGCCCCGCACTTACTTGTATTTTGGCGGCTTCGCGTTTTTTTTGCATTTGCGTATACACGTTCTCAAATTTACTTTGTGCCTCTTGTGGCGTATTGGCTAAGTCGTTTAAGCGAGCTTGCTCAAGTTGGTTGAGTAAGTAGCTGCTGTGCATGGTGCTATTATTGGCAATAAGGGATTGCGCTTCTTCGATATTGTTTTTCTCGATCGCATTTCTTATTGGTGTCATTTGCGTGGCATAGTCATTAAATAGGTCATTAAAGCCCACTGTGCTACACCCACTTAAAATACAACAAAAGCTTAAAATTATACTTAGGCGCACTGCGCACTCCTCTCAATTCACCTGTATACATTAACATATTATTTTTAGCTAAATGTGTGAAATATTGTAAAAAATCGTAGAGTAAAACTGCCTGCTAATAAAGAAATATAAAATGACATTGGTGAACAAAGTGTGAATTTTCTTGTTGGGTAACAATATTGAAATGCTTAAGGTACTTTATTGGTCTTATTGAATACAATGATCCCTAAAGCGTAATGATAAATGAATTTTTTAAATGAAGTAATTGCTATTCACTAAGTCGTATACGAAAAAGACTAAAAGGATATCTTGTGTTGTAGACACCGTATTTTGCAAATGCGGCTAAGATTTGAGTATAAATGATCTAATTTATTAAAACTAAATACTCTCTTTGCACAGTTATACCAATCCTGTTTAAATGTGCTGCTCAGTAAGCGGTTTTATAGGCGCTTATGACAATGTTTTTAGCTTAGTAGGTTAATTAATTAATTGAAATAACGCTGTAATTTGTTTTTATTGCTAAGGAATTTTTTTGAAAGCTACGTTGTATACAATCATTGCTTTAATTGCGTTTGCTGCAAATTCTCTTTTTTGCAGAATGGCTTTAGCCGAAGGCTATATAGATGCTTGGAACTTTACAGTTATTCGCTTACTCAGTGGTGCTGCGTGTTTGGGCATTATAATGGCTATTTATACTCATAATTTAAAACGAAAAGGCACATTTAACCCCGCTATTTTAAGTGATAAAGGAAGCTGGCGAAGCAGTATAAGCCTTTTAGTTTATGCACTTTGTTTTTCGATTGCATACGTAGAGCTAGATACAGGCACCGGTGCACTGATTTTGTTTTCAGCCGTGCAACTCACTATGATTGGCTGGGGTATATATCAAAAAGAGCAGTTGAGTGTGCTTCAGTGGTGCGCGTTTATAGTGGCGCTAGGTGGGTTTGTATATTTAATGCTGCCATCTGCTGCTGTACCTTCATTATTAGGTGCATCACTCATGGCACTCAGTGGTGTGGCATGGGGTATTTACAGTATTCGCGGTAAAGTGTGCGTATCGCCACTGCGTACTACAGGGTTTAACTTTATAAGAAGCTTAGTGGCTATCCCTGTTTTATTACTTGTTGGTATGAGTTATTTAAAAAATATGAGTATTGAAGGGGTTTTGCTTGCATGTGCCTCGGGTGCGATAGCTTCTGGAATTGGTTACAGTGTTTGGTATGTGGCTATGCCACTGCTTAAAAGTACCCAAGCTGCTGTTGTGCAGCTTTGTGTACCTGTACTTGCAGCCGTTGCCGGGGTCTTGTTTTTATCAGAGCAGGTAACAATGGAATTTATAGTAGCAAGCTCGTTAATATTAGGGGCTGTGCTGGTATTTATCTTAAATAAAAAGAAGGTGTGATACCACTTAAACAAGTTCTTTATGGCGAACTAACGTTCGTTACAAAGCGTGTATAAATAGCGGGTAAGTTATCAAGTATTGCCTGCTTACCCTGTAGTTCACTGTTTTTTATGCATTCAAAAAGTACTTGTTCGCTAAGCTTATTAACTAATAATTGCGATTGCTTAATATGGCTTATATGCCAAAGCTCAGGTGCGACACCACCTAAATCATGCTGGTAAGGGCGATAAAAGCCAAATTTATCTAAGTTAGTATCAAGCCAATTACTTAAAGGCGCAAACGGCCCACTTTGCAGGTATTCATCAGGTGTTAGCTGTAGTTTATAATCATCACTTACCGCAGCTTTATCAAACACGTCTAAATCGGTGCCTAAATGGTGCCTGCTGGCCCCAGGTAATGCAGAGTAGAGCATTATTGCTATGCATTTATCTACATCATTTAATTTAGTTAAATCTACAACCTTTTGCTGTTTATTATAAACAGGTCGAATACCTAAAAACTTATTATTCCAAATAATTGATTGGCGATTAAAGTCGCGAAAACTTGAGGCAATAGTAAGCTCAAATCCCGCTTTTTGTGCTGCACTTTGCAGCGCTAAAAAGTCGCTGATAATAGCGCTGTGCAAGCGATGATTTTGTATATCAGTTAAATGTGTATCACTTTGCCCCGTGATACACATTATTGGTGTTGGTTGAGTGACATCCATTATGCTAAAAGTTGCTCTAGTATTTGCTCGTAAATGTCGGTAAGGGCTATTAAATCATCGGTACTTACGCATTCATCTACTTTATGAATAGTGGCGTTACGTGGACCAAGTTCAATTACTTTAGCACCTGTTTGCGCAATAAAGCGACCGTCAGATGTGCCTCCGGTAGTTTCTAGATTCGTGGTTAAACCGGTTACTGATTTAATCGCTTTAACTGTGGCATCAACAAGCGGGCCGTGCTCGGTAATAAAAGGTAAGCCATTTACTATCCAGCTTAATTCATAATTTAAGTTATGCTTTTGTAGAATGTCATTTACACGCTGTTGTAATTGCTCATGTGTTACTTGCGTGCTAAATCTAAAGTTAAACTGTACTTCTAGTTCACCCGGGATCACATTACCTGCACCTGTGCCGCTATTAATATTTGAAATTTGAAAGCTGGTAGCAGGGAAGTATTCATTTCCGTTATCCCACACCGTTTGGCTAAGCTCAGTAAGTGCAGGCGTTGCTAGATGAATTGGGTTTTGTGCTAAATGTGGGTAGGCAACATGACCTTGTACGCCTTTAACCGTTAGGTAAGCGGTAAGTGAGCCTCTTCGGCCATTTTTAACAACATCGCCTAATACATCTCGTGATGAGGGTTCGCCTACTAGGCACATATCTATTTTTTCACCACGGGCTTCTAGTGTATCTATTACACGTGTTGTGCCGTTTATAAACGGTCCTTCTTCGTCAGAAGTGATTAAAAAAGAAATAGAGCCTTTATGATCTGGATGTTTAGTAACAAAACGTTCGGTTGCTACAAGCATTGCGGCTAATGAGCCTTTCATATCGGCAGCGCCACGCCCGTGCAGTAGGCCGTCTTTTATTAATCCTGAAAACGGCGGGTGTTGCCAATTTTTTTCAGGGCCTGTTGGTACAACGTCGGTGTGACCAGCAAAACAAAAGTGCGGCGATTGTGTGCCTTTTCGAGCCCAAGTATTAAGTGTGTCGGTAAAAAATAATGATTCTATATTAAAACCAACCGCAGCAAGGCGATCGTTCATCATTTGTTGGCAGCCAGCATCTTCGGGCGTTACCGATTCACGTTGGATTAGCGCTTGGGCGAGTTGAATTACGTCATTAGTCATTATTTAAAAATCTCGTCGTATTGGGCTGCTTTAAAACCTAAATGGTAACTGCCATTGTTTACCAGTACTGGACGTTTGATCATGGCAGGTTGTTCAACCAACAATGGGATAGCACTTTCTTTAGTTAGGCTTTGTTTTTGCTCATCAGTTAATGCGCGATAAGTTGTTCCACGTTTATTAACGAGTTGTTCCCAATCGAGCTTGTCTGCAAATTCACTCACCATTTGCTCATTTACGCCATCTTTGCGGTAGTCATGAAACGTAAATTCGATGTTGTTATCAGTTAAATGTTTTTTAGCTTTTTTTATCGTATCGCAGTTGCTAATACCGTATAGAGTGATCATAAATCTAGTTCTTCTTAATAATAGTTAATAGGGTGTCTTCACCCGCATTTACATGCGAATGCGAGTAATGAAATGTGCCAAGGTTATGGCCGTTTAGTAAAATTAAACTAGCAAGCATTGGAGTATCAAGTTCTCGTAAATCAAAATAAGCAAGGCGTTGACCTTTGCATATTTTGCTACCATTGAGTTGCGCAATATGGGTATGCGTAATTGATTGCGAATCAAAAATGGTTAAGTTAATCAAGACTTTTAGACCATTATTAGCTTGTAGAATAAACTCAGTACCTGCATTTTTTACTTGTAATAAAGTTCCATCAAACGGTGCTAAAATTTTATGACTTGTTAGTTGCACCATAATACCAGGGCCCAGAGTGCCAAAACGAAAAAAAGGTTCTGGGTGCTCTTTCAGTTCAATTACTTTACCTGTAAATGGGCTGGTTATATTTATTGCATTAAGAGGCGTTTTATTTTGAGCTAAATAGTCAATTTTTTGAGCTTTCATAAGTTAGTTTCCCACCACGTTATAACCCTCTTTTTTTAAAGCGGAAATAGCATTTTCTGCAGTGTGTTTTTTTATGAGAATATAATCAGTATCGTAGGTTGAAATTGAAAAGATAGAAATTTTAGCGCGCGCTAATACCCCTGAAATATTAGCCATAATTCCGGTTAACGAAAAGCCAAGTGGACCTACAACCTCTAAAGCTTGCCAGTCGGGTTCGGTATCCAGGCTTTTTACTTCAAAATCGCTTGGGCATACAATTGAAAGTTCATCATGGGTTTTAGAAATAAAAAACAAAGATTGCTTTAAAAGTGCCGCAGGTATGTCGGCATCTACATCTAAACTGTGTATAGATAAAATGGTGCTGTGTAATTGTAATGTTTGTTTTGACATTAAAAGCCTGCGAACAGCAATATTGATAGCTTTATAGTATAGATTATTGGCTTTAAATTAAAGGTGTAACAACGACTAACTCAGCAGTAAATAAGTAGATAAAAGAAGGGAGTAAAAACTTACCCACAATTTCTGTGGATAAGTATGGGGGTTGCAGGGTATAAATAACCTAACTAGTTAATTATTAAATAAATAATAGCTAGGCTATAAAAAGCACACGTTACGTTTAATGAGTAATTAGCGCTTCTGTTTGAGCTGCCTGAATGGCAGTTAAGGCGATTGTATACACAATATCATCAACTAATGCACCACGGCTTAAATCGTTTACAGGTTTACGCATACCTTGCAGCATAGGGCCAATACTTATCAAGTCGGCACTACGTTGTACTGCTTTATACGTGGTATTACCCGTATTTAAATCTGGGAATATAAATACGGTCGCTTTACCGGCTACAGGGCTGTTAGGTGCTTTTTTAAGTGCTACGTTTTCCATTATAGCGGCATCGTATTGTAGTGGGCCGTCGATAATTAGATCAGGACGTTTTTGTTTTGCAATTTTTGTGGCTTCACGTACTTTTTCAACATCGGCACCTGTACCAGAAGTGCCCGTGCTGTAGCTGATCATGGCAACACGCGGCTCTATGCCAAATGCAGCTGCAGAGTCGGCAGATTGAATCGCTATGTCTGCAAGTTGTTCAGCATTAGGGTCTGGGTTAATCGCACAGTCACCGTAAACTAACACTTGGTCAGGCAGTAGCATAAAAAATACAGATGATACTAGTGATGACCCTGGTGCTGTTTTAATCAATTGCAGTGGTGGGCGAATTGTATTTGCCGTAGTGTTTACTGCACCCGATACTAAACCGTCTACTTTACCTTGCTCAAGCATCATTGTACCCAGTACGACGTTATCTTGTAGTTGCTCTTGTGCTACTACGGCAGTTAGGCCTTTGCTTTTACGAATTTCGACCATAGGCGCAATATAATCATTAATAATGCTTTGAGGCTCGATAATACTTACATGTTCGTTTAGCTCAATACCTTGCTGCTGTGCAATACGCATTATTTCTTCGCGATCGCCTAGTAATATAGTTTTAGCAATTCCGCGTTGACCACAAATAGCAGCCGCTTTAATTGTACGAGGTTCATTACCTTCTGGTAGAACCACGGTTTTACCTGCTTTACGCGCTTTAGTGGTAAGTAAGTAACGAAATGCGGGTGGTGATAACTTACGAGTTTTACCCACACTTTTAGCTAGAGTATCTAGCCAGCTTGAATTGATATGCTCTGCGTTGTGATCTTTTACTTTTTCGATACGTTGGTCATCATCATTTGGTACTTCCATATTAAAGTTATGCAGTAGTAATGATGTACGCCACGTGTCTGCATCGGTTGCGAGTATTGGTAAGCCGGTTTGCATGGCTTGCTCACACAAGGCCATAATACGTGGCTCTGGCTCAAAACCACCGGTGAGTAATATAGCGCCAAGTTTAGTGCCGTTCATAGCAGATAAGCACGCAGCAACAAGTATGTCAGAGCGATCGCCCGGTGTTACTAATAAAGCGCCTGGCGTAAAATAATTTAAAATATTTGAAACCGTACGAGCACAAAAAGTAATACGGCGCAGACGACGATGAAGCATATCGCCTTCGTTAATAATCGTGGCTTTTAAGTATGCGCTTAAGTCTTTTACGCGCGGCGCTACTAAGTCAAAATCCCACGGGATTGCACCAAGTAACATAAACGGATTTTTTTTAAAAATAGGTAGGGATGCTAAACGATTTAACTCGTTTTCAAGCTCTTCAGGTTTATAGGCATCGACTAAATCGGCGCGTGCACGACCTTCTTCATCAAGTGGCGCATTTACTTTATTAAAAATACAGCCCAGTACGCGAGGGTGATCGATACCACCATAGTTACCTGCTGCAATTTCAAGGCGGTCTTCTATTTGAGTAATGGTGTAATTACCTGGGGTAAGTACAAATACAATTTCGGCGCCGAGTGTTTGCGCAATTTCGCGGTTTACACGCCCAGCATAAGGTTGACGACGAGTAGGTACCATACCTTCAATAATAGCGACTTCGTCGTCGTTTATTTTACTTTCAAAGCGTTCAACAATTTCCTCTAGTAGGTCATCACCTTTACCGTCGCCAATCATTTGCTCAGCATAATCAAGTGCAAAAGGCATTGGTGGGTTAATAGGTGAGCCTTGAGTGACTATTTGCGTTGATTTTTCAGGGCCTGTTTCACCTGAACGTGGCTGAGCTATTGGTTTAAAAAAGTTAACTTTAACTGTTTTTTGTTCAAGTGCACGCACTAAACCAACTGATACCGACGTTAAACCCACACCGGTAGAAACAGGAATTAACATAATACGACGTGCCATATTAAAGCTCCTTTACAATATTTGCAGCATCAAGGGCAATAACCCATTCTTCATTAGTTGGCATTACTACTGCTTTGACGTGTGAATTTTTACAGCTAATAACGCCTTCTTGACCAAAGCGCGCATTGAGGTTGGCTTGCGGATTACAATTAATGCCTAAAAAGGCAAGTTGTGTAATTACTTTTTCACGAATAATATCTGAGTTTTCACCAATACCACCAGTAAATATAACAGCATCAAGGCGCTGTAATGGCACCATATACGCCGCGATTTGTTTTGAAAGTCGGTAGCAAAACATTTCAATTGCGAGTATCGCTTTTTTATTCCCGGCCAAAGCGGCTTCTTCAATGGTACGGCAATCGTTAGAAAGCTCGCTAATACCTAACAAGCCACTTTTTTGATTTAGTAGGTTATCAATTTGCTGGGCTGTGTAATCAAGTTGAGTGGTTAAAAAGTTAAATAAACCAGGGTCAATATCGCCGCTACGTGTGCCCATTATCAGCCCCTCTAGAGGCGTTAGTCCCATGCTGGTATCAACACTCTTACCATTTTTAATAGCGCATACAGAACAGCCGTTACCTAAGTGGGCACTAATAAAATTGCTTTGCTCGATAGGTTGCTTTAGCAGCTTTGCTGTTTGCCCTGCAACATAAAAATGACTTGTGCCGTGAAAACCATAACGCCTAACACCAAACTCGGTGTACAACTTATATGGAAGAGCGTAAAGAAAGGCAACTTCATTCATAGTTTGGTGGAATGCAGTATCAAACACCGCGACTTGTGGCAAACCTTCAAACGATGCCTGCGCCGATGAAATACCTAGTAAATTAGCGTGCCCATGAAGCGGCGCAAGCGTTGCAGACTGTGTAATGCCTGCAATTACTTTTTCGTCAATCAATACCGATTGCGTAAAGTGCTCGCCGCCATGTACAACACGATGGCCCACTGCGATAAGTTGCTCGTCTAAGTTGTGATCTTTTATTAAGCTTACAAGCGTATTTATAGCCTCAGCATGTGCTTGATTAGCCGCTAAGTCGATAACTGTTTTAGTACCATTAAATTTGTATTTAATAGAGGGCGATTTGTCGCCTAAGCGTTCAGCAAGACCTGAAATGATTTCGTGACCATCGTTCGCATCAATAATGGCAAACTTTAAGCTAGAGCTACCACAATTTAAAACTAAAACGTGTTGTGATTCAGGAGGGGTTGTTGGCATAGATTCAATTTCCATAAACAAATTTAGTAAGTAAACGTTAATACGTAATCGTTACACTTACGGTATTAAATAAAGCTAAAACAATTGAATGTTCAATTGCAAAGTGGTTAACGCAATGTTAATTACTTTACCTTAATTAAGATGTTTAAGTTAGGATTGTTCGCCATTAAAAGGTAAATTTAAGCTGTTTTACTGAGAAAGTGTAACTCTTTCATTTTGTGTTACACTTTGAGTATAGCTCGTTTTTCCATTGTATTTAAAAGCAGTATCTGTGAGGAGTCATGATGCAAAAAAGTGTGATGTCACAATTACAAACTGGCCGTTTGTATGGTAAAAAATGGCCAATGCGCAAAGAGCTTGCGCCTTTGTTTTTAGAGTTTAGAGTAATTAGAGCGACTGAGCTTGCCATTACAGTAATGCCAATCTTAGCCATGCTAACATTGTTTTTTCAGCTAAATTACTTGGGTTCTGATTTTTTACCGCAAGCCATTGCAAGTGCATTATTTTTTATATCTTTACCATTACAAGGCCTATTTTGGTTGGGTAAGCGGGCGCAAACGCCTTTAGAGCCTGCGATGCAAAAATGGTATAACGAGCTGTACACTAAAATGGCAGCTAATGGATATCAAACGCAGTTAAGTGAAAACAAGCCCCGTTATATGGAGCTTGCCAATTTACTTAAAGATATGTTTGATAAAATGGACAGGGCGTTTACTAAAGAGCAGTTTTAGAGAGTTACATCATTATCTATTTTGGTAAACTGAGTAATATAAAATGATAAGGTGACAGTGTGTTCACCTTTTTCTTCGAGTGCTGTCCAGTGCTCGGGTCTAAATTTCCATGCAAATGGCGTCATCATTATTAAGTTTTTAATATCAGTAAAGCTAAGCGCTACATGCTCTGTTAAAAGGATCTGCTCTGATTTTTGAAACCCTTTTGGAGTGGCTATTTCAGTATGTTCGTTTACTTCTGAATATATATACGATTTTAGCTCTTTTAAATGACAAGGTCCTGGGCTTGCAACCACTAATGTTGCGTTTTGATTTGCTAGGCGTTCAAGCTCTTGCTCAAATAAAGGTGCAAATACGCTAACAAGTACATCAGCAAATTGGCTTTTAAAGGGGGCTTGGCTGATTGATGCCACACTAAAATGGCAATTAGGGTAGCGCTTTGCTGCATATTTAACCGCTGATTTTGAAATGTCGACACCGTATACAACAGCATTTGTTTTATTCGCGATTGCTTGGGTATAAAACCCTTCACCGCATCCTAAATCAATAATAGTATTCGCACTTATTCGACCGACTAAATCGCTAAGATTTTGTTGTAAAAAGCGGTAGTATCCACGCTCTAAAAATGCACGTCTGGCTTGTACCATTTCAAGTGAATCACCCGGTTGTTTTGAATTTTTCTGTTGCACAGGCAATAAATTAACATAGCCTTCTTTAGCAAAATCAAAGCTGTGGTTGTTAGCACAACGAAGTGTTGAATCAGTTTTCAAAAGTGCTAGGTTACAAAGCGGGCATTGATATTCAAGACTCATGAGCCTAGGTAGTCCTTATCGTAAAAAGTTTTTACCCAATGCGGGCGATAGGTGATCATAATTGTTATAGCCATGCCGTTGAGCATTGCTTCAGGAAACCAAATTATGGCACTTAAATAAACGTAGTTATCTGCAAGTTCTTGCCAATTGTATTGCCCTATAGCTAAGTAAAATAAAGCACCTAGGCCTATTTTTATACAGGCTATAAATCCTGCGGTTATAAACGCACAAACAAATATATAAACAAAAAAATGACGAGGTAAATATTGGTAACTAATTATAAAGCCAAGATAGCTCAATAAAATAGGAATAAACGCACCAATAAGCAGTTGTACTGGTAACAGCTCAAGTTCAATTTGACCAAAGGCAGCGAGTAGGGCTGTGGCAAGTAGGCTACTTAAAATAGTCAACCGCCAGCCTAAAATTAATGTAGCAGCCGTAACACCTAGGATGTGTAAATCAAGGCCAGTTAAAATGCCAGCCTTTATTCGCCAAAGCACTGCAAACACTAACGCACACGCAAGTACGCCAGTTTGACGGACTGGCGTATTAAGCAATGTTTTATATGTTTTTTTATCAAAGCTTAATAGAACAATAATAATTACAAGAGCCCAAAGTAGCCCCTGCATTGTTAGGCTGAGCATAATAATTACTTAAATGTTGACCATATAGGGGCATGATCTGACGGTTTTTCAATACCGCGAAGTTCGTAATCAATACCTGTATCTATGCAGCGTGCTGCAAGCTCATTGGTTGCAAGCACTACATCTATACGAAGTCCTCGATTATCTACAAACCCTTTAGAGCGATAGTCAAACCATGAGTATTGATCGTCTGTTTCGGGGTTTTGCTCTCTAAAGGTGTCTTTAAAACCCCAATTGAGTAATGTTGCAAGCCATTCACGCTCTACCGGTTGGAAAGAACATTTACCCGTTTTTAACCAACGTTTAGCATTTACTTCGCCAATACCAATATCTAAATCGGTAGGTGATATGTTGATATCACCCATAACGATAACGTCTTGATCGGGTGTGTGATTGGTTTCAAGGTGTATCATTAAATCTTTATAAAATTGACGTTTATAAGGGAATTTAGTTTCGTGATTAATATTATCACCTTGTGGGAAATAGCCATTCATGACAGTAAGGTCGCGACCGTTTTCTTGTTCAACAGTGACGCTTATCATGCGTTTTTGCGATTCATCTGTATCGGTGTCAAAACCTTTTAAGACCGATTTAGGCTCTTTTTTGCATAACATAGCTACGCCATAATGCGCTTTTTGACCATGAAAGTAGACGTGATATCCCATTTTTTGTACATCTTCTAATGGGAATGCTTCGTCGTGAACTTTAATCTCTTGCAAGCCAATAACGTCTGGTTGATGTTTGTCGATAATTGCTTGTAATTGGTGAAGACGAGCACGCAGACCATTGATATTGAAAGAAATCACTTTCATAAAATTTACCTTAAAATTGGTTCTATTTAATAGATTAAATTGTATCAGTAAATACGCGTACATAACATGACTGAATTGAGATAATAGCTGCGCAAATGTTGATCAAATGATGGGTAAAGTTTAAACATTGTGAATACAATATTAATTATTTAAATAAATAAAAAATTCAATTGAACTTAACTTTATTGAATATATAATGCGCGAAATTCACTTGTTTAGCTCGTTCAAATAGGAACTCTCATGAAAACTCAACTACTTTTAGCCACTGCTTTACTAGCATCTGCAACTGCGTCAGCTCAAAGCAATACTTACTTTAGCCAAGATAACAAAATTGAGTCTAAGTTATGTGTACTAAGTGCAAACGAAGGCTTTAGCGTTGCTCGTAAAGAAGCTGCCCAGCACGGTGTTTACCTATCTCGTTTTTCTAAAAGCATTTTATGTAATGGTGAAGATATTCGTGATATTGCTAAAAAAACGACCTTAAGCAACGCATCAGTTGAGAAAGTAGAAGTATTTGCAAAAGACGCTCAACAAGAAACTCAATTATGTATGACGGCTTTAAAACAAGGTTTAGCACCTGTTCGTCAAAAAATTGGTAACCTAAACTCATTAAAATGTAATGGTCAAAACGTTACTGAGTTTGTTAAGCGCTACCAAAACGCAGCAATCTAATTATTAGCTTAACTATATAAGTAAATTTGAAATGCCTGGTTTCTACCGGGTATTTTTTTGCAAAAATTACAAGGTTGTTTGCAAAGCTTGCAAGCTTAACTTATTGAAACTGTTTAATAAATATACCGGTCGAGATTAAGTTATTGATTATTATAAGTTAACTATTATTGGCATTGGATTTGTATTAGTTAAAGTGACATTTAATTAATTACGAAGGATACGTCTTATGAAAAAGTTAACATTAGCAGCCACTATTTTAGCATCATTAAGCCTAGCGGCTTGTTCATCTAATCAAGGTCTTGAAAGAATAGACAGTGACTTTGCAAGTTTAGATAATGATAGCGATGGCTACATCTCAAAAGTTGAAGCTGATGACGATAGCATTTGGGGCCATTTTTCAAATATTGATACCAATATGGATAACGAAATTAGCCGCAAAGAATTTAACACTTATATGAAGCTTAATAATGGCAAAGTAGCCACTGATTCTGAAGTAAGTGAGTCGGCATTTAAAGCTGAAATTGCTAAATTCGATAAAATTGAAAGCAGCTTTGCAAGTCTAGATAACGACAGCAATGGCTATATCTCGGTAGTTGAAGGTAACGATGATGATATTTCAAATCATTTTGGTTACATGGATAAAAACCAAGATAAGCGCATCAGTAAAAGCGAGTTTATGGGTTACATTAAAAAATACGGTAACGCAGTAGCTGAAGATGATGCATTAGAAGCTTTTAAAAGTAACTAATAGTTACCATTTTAATAAGTAAGATTAAAGCCAGTGCTAGTCACTGGCTTTTTTGTGTTTTAAATTTAGTTATTTGATAGATATATTTTCCTAGTTTGGTGTTGTTCTGTCATAATAGATGGCTGTGTATTTTTATTTGTTAAGAGTGTGTATGGCGGGTCGGCGAATTAGTGATGAACAACTAGTTGAGATCATTGAAGCAGCTATTTTTGTTGCAGATAAGCCTGTTAGTAAACGCCACCTCAAAGACATCGTATTAATAGATTTAGCTATTTCTATGACGCGAATAAATGACGCAATAGATACAATACAAGAGCATTTTCAAACTCGTGGTATTCGCTTAGTTGAAGTGGGTAGTGGGTATCGGTTTCAGGCATGCAGTAGTTTAAGCCCTTGGTTAAATAACTTGTGGCAAGAACGCGCACCAAAATACTCGCGTGCTTTACTGGAAACATTATCACTTATTGCATACAGGCAGCCCATTACACGCGGCGAAATTGAGCAAGTAAGAGGTGTTACTACGGGTTCGAATATTATTAAAACCTTACTCGAAAGAGAGTGGGTTAAAGTGGTAGGGCATAAAGAGGTTCCGGGAAAGCCGGCTTTATATGCAACTACTAAGCAATTTTTAGATTATTTTTCGTTAACTGGACTTGAAAATTTACCTGCGTTGCCAACAGAGCAGCAAAGTAAAATTAACCAGTTATTGAGCGATCCTTCTGTGAGAGAACCATCCGAATGAGTATTATACAAGGTGAAAAGTTACAAAAAGTCTTAGCCCGTGCAGGCGTAGGCTCACGCCGTGAAATGGAAAAATACATTGACGCAAACCGCGTTAGTGTAAACGGTAAAGTGGCAAAGTTAGGTGACCGTGTTGAAGAAACCGATTTGATTCGTGTTGACGGACACAGTGTAAAAATCGAAGAAAAAGCAGACCGAATCTGTCGTGTGATTATGTATAACAAACCAGAAGGTGAGTTAAGCACACGTAAAGATCCTGAAGGGCGTCGTACTGTATTTGACCGACTTCCTCGTATTGATGGCGATCGCTGGATTGCGGTTGGTCGATTAGACGTTAATACATCGGGTTTAATGCTTTTTACAAACGATGGTGAACTGGCAAACCGTTTAATGCACCCAAGCTATGAAGTAGAGCGTGAATACTCTGCACGTGTATTTGGTGAAGTAACCAACGAGACGGTTAAAAACTTACTACGTGGTGTTGAACTTGAAGATGGTCCAGCCAAATTCACGACTGTAACCCCTATGGGTGGCGAAGGCGTTAACCGTTGGTTTAACGTAACGTTAAATGAAGGGCGTAACCGTGAAGTTCGTCGTTTATGGCAGTCTCAAGATGCGGAAGTATCTCGTCTTATTCGTATTCGTTACGGTAAATTAGAGCTTGATAAGCGCGTGCCACAAGGTGGTTGGATGGAGTATGATTTAGAAACAGTAAACTACTTGCGTAAAACCGTTAAATTAGGCCGCGAAACACAAACTAAGCTTTCTGTTATGCCTGAAAAACGCAAAGATAAACGCGCCAAAATCAACCAAATTCGTAAAGCAGTTAAAAAACACAATCAGCGTGTTAAGCCGACTAAACGTAAATAATCAATTAATTATTTATTGAACACAAAAAAGCCGCTAATTGCGGCTTTTTTAATGTGCTGTTTAAATTATTTAAACTCTAAATTACTTTTTTACTTGAGCATCTAACGATTCGCCATTCACTTCACTAGAATCGTCACTCATTAGATATAAATATGTAGGCATTAAATCCTCTGGTGTAGCAAGTGCGTCTCTATCTTCACCTGGATATGCAGCAGCTCGCATTGAAGTGCGAGTAGCGCCTGGGTTAATACAGTTTACACGAATATTCGTTTTACCTACTTCACATGCCCATGTTTGCATCATACCTTCTACTGCAAATTTTGAGATGGCATAAGGCCCCCAAAATTCACGACCTTTGCGGCCTACACCTGATGACGTAAATACTATCGATGCATTATCAGACTTACGAAGAACAGGAAAAAGTGCTTTAGTGATCATTGCTTGTGCAGTCACGTTTACTTTCATTATGTTTTCGAACGTAGATGAGCAAAAATGTTCAAGCGGACCGAGTGACCCTAAAATACCTGCATTATTAAGCAACCCGTCAAGGCGTCCAAACTGATATTCGATTGTTGCAGCAAGGTCACGGTAGTTTTGCTTCGTTGCGCCTTTTAAATCCATAGGGACTATTGCAGGTTTAGGGTAGCCAGCATTAACAATTTCATCGTAAACACATTCAAGTTTATTAGTTGTTTTTCCTAACAAGATAACTGTAGCGCCGAATTTTGCATACGTAATTGCTGCAACTCGGCCAATACCATCACCGGCGCCTGTTATTAAAATAACTTTATCTTTAAGTGCGTTTTCAGCTGCTTGATATGTGTGCATAAAAGTACCAATTCATATAATTTTTTTGATTTTAACATAGCGAAACGTGAAGTAATCGAATTTATTGTAAAATTAGGTGGCGAAAATAGAAACTTTACGTTAAGTTTAACTGGTCTAATGTCTCATTAATAACCTGATTACATTGTTTTAACTTAATACACTGATTAAACACACTATAAAAATAAAATACGTGCGGAGCCAACAATATGAAAAAAATGCTACTTTCACTCTCGGTTACAGCTGCTTTAGCAGGTTGTGGCGGTGGAGAAACGTTAACAGATGTCAAAAACGACACAGCACCAGTTATCCCAACAGCAACAGTTACATTTGATCCAGCAGCAGGTATCTTATCGGTACCTAATGATTTATTAATGAGTGGAACTCAAGACGGTACACTTAATATTCCTGGTGAATTAGATGACAACAATGTGTCTATTTCGCGCGCAGCTTATGCAAACCCTCAACTTGCACTAGGTGCACTTGATGGTTGGTCTTCGCAGGTTCCTTATAAAATCGATTTAACATTCCCACCAAATGTGAGTTTAGATGAAGCGTCTGCTGGGACCCCTGGTACAGTAAGAATTTTTGAAGTTGTAATGGGTGCAAGTTTAACTGATGCAGAATGTTCAGTTGTAGCTGCCGGTACTGCTTGTAAATTGGTCGGTGAGCTTACTTTTGGTGTTGACTTTGTTACTCAAGCTTCAGGTGATGGCGTTGCAATTATTCCTTTAAAACCATTTACCGCAGGTAGCTCATACATCAATGTATTAACTACTGGTCTTAAAGATTCATTAGGGCGCTCTATTGAGCCTTCTTCTACTTATGGGCTGGTTAAACAAGAAGCGCCATTAATTACAGAAGCTCAACTTGGTTTGCAGGGTGCTGTTAACAGTTACGAAAATGTAGTTGTAAGTTCAGGAGATATCGCAAAAGAAGATATTATTTTTTCTAGTGCGATGACTATTCAATCAGCAGGCCCTGTACTTGGGACAATTAAAAAGTTACTAGCTGCAAGCTTGCAACAGCCTGCGTTACCAACTCCTGCGCTTCAAGTTCCTGAACAGCCTATGGTAAATGTACAACAAGTATTTGCTTCTCAGGGTGTAGAAGTCTCTGCTGCTTTCTCTGGTGTGCAATATCAAAAAGGTAGCATTATGTTACCGATGTATTTAGGTACGCCAACGGGTACTGATATTAGTGATTTAAGTGATACATATTGGCAAGGTATGTGTGATAACGCGGTGGCAATAATTGGTTATAAGGCCGTTGCAGGCGATGCATTTCCGACAAATCCTATTAGTGAAAATGATGGTTTATGTTCTGCATTAAGTGACGGACAATTACGTGACTTAGGACTAGACAGCACACGTCATTTAACAAAATACAACTCAATTCCAAAAGTACAAAGCATGGCAAATGTGCCAGTGCAAGTTACTAAACCTATTTTACCGATAATTAATGGTGTCCGTGCACAGTTACAATTAGATCCTATCGCAATGCCTGAAGGTGGATGGCCTGTTGTGATTATGCAGCACGGTATTACAACACAAAAAGAAAGTATGCTTGCTTTAACTGCGCAGCTTTCTATTCAAGGCTTTGCAACGGTTGCTATTGACCATCCAAGACATGGTGAGCGCGGAATAGATGTTGATGGTGATGGAACAGACGACTTTAATGCAACAACGGGTTCTGTGCTTAGTTACATGAACTTAAGTTCATTACTTGTTGCACGTGATAGCTTACGCCAATCGGCTGCTGATTTATTAGGCCTTCGTTTAGGCTTAAACTTTATTAACGATACAACTATTAATAGTAAAGACGTTACCTACATTGGGCATTCGCTAGGTTCTATTGTTGCTCCAGCATTTATTGCTCAAGCTAATACGCCAATGGCAGAAACGCTTGATCCGCTATTTAATGTAAACACGGTAGCGCTTGCAAGTGGTGGTGGCGGTATAGCAAGCTTCTTACTTGAATCTGCTGCGTTTGGTCCATTTATTCAAGGTTCAGTACTTTCACAAGCGGGTACAACAGAAGCTGATGAATTTACTGCATATTTACAAGGAGATGCAGTTTCTAACTGTGGCTCATTAATACCAGACATGGAAGCTTACTTGACGTGTGGCTACAACGAATATATTGCATCACTTACCACTGCGGGTGAAACGACTAAACTTACTAACATTCAAGGTGTATTTACACAGTTTGCTTTTGCGGCGCAAACAGCGCTAGATAGTGGCGACCCAACTAACTACGCAGCCACTGTGAAAGCATTAGGTACTCCTGTTTATACTAATGTTGTTGTGGGTGATGGTGTTGATAACAAGCCTGACCAAGTGATACCACCAATGGCAGCTAATAATCCTATTTCTGGCACAATTCCATTAGCTAACTTGATGGGTCTTGAGACAGTAAGTTCTTCGCAAGCATTGAGTGAAACACCAGCAAGCTACTTAGTTAAATTTACTAAAGGGCATCATGGTTCTATATTAACACCAGCTCAAGATGCTGCACAGGCTGCAACTGTTGAAGGCAGTGCTGCCGCTAATGCAGAAATGCAGTTGCAAGTAGCTACTTACTTAGCTGCTCGCGGACGGATGTTATTAGTCTCCAACCCTGAGGTTGTGACTGATTAATAACCAGTAAAATAATTAACCTTTAAAAGCCACTGAAAAGTGGCTTTTTTTTGCTTTAAAGCATGCTAAATTAGCTAAAATTTATAAATGGAGAAACCAGTTGGAATTTTTATACGAATACGGTTTGTTTTTTGCTAAAACAGTTACTTTTGTTATCGCTATAGCAGTTATTTTAATGCTAATAGTTGGCGCTGCAGTTAAGCCAAAGGCCAAAAAAGGTGAAATACAAATTGACGATATATCAGAGCAGCTAGTTGAACTTAAAGAAAGTTTTTTACAAAATACGTTGGGTAAAAAAGAGCTTAAAGCGCATCAAAAACAACTTAAATCAAAGAGTAAAAGAGCAGATAAAGATGAGCCTAAACCTCGTTTATATGTAATTGACTTTGTGGGTAGTATGGACGCTCATGAAGTAGAAAGCTTACGAGAAGAAATAACGGCTATTATCTCTATTGCCGATACAAGTAAAGACAAAGTACTTATTCGTTTAGAAAGTGGTGGCGGTGTTGTACATGGCTACGGACTTGCTGCATCTCAGTTACAGCGTATTAAAAGTGCGGGTATTCCTCTGAGTGTTGCAATTGATAAAGTGGCAGCAAGTGGTGGTTACATGATGGCGTGTGTCGCGGACGAGATACTTGCAGCGCCTTTTGCAATAGTTGGATCTATTGGTGTGATAGCTCAAATACCTAACTTTAATAAAATATTAAAGAAAAATGATGTTGAATTTGAGCAAATAACAGCAGGTGAATTTAAACGCACACTTACTTTATTTGGTGAAAACACAGATAAGGCCCGTGAAAAATTTCGTGAAGAAATTGAACAAACACATGGTTTATTTAAAACGTTTGTAAGCACTCAACGTCCAAGCTTAGATATAAACTTAGTTGCGACAGGTGAGCATTGGTTTGCAACTCAAGCAATTGATAAAGGCTTGGTAGATGTTATAAAAACAAGTGATGATGCATTGCTAGAGCAGCAACATGAGCGCCAAATTTATAAGATTAAATACAAAGTTAAAAAAGGGTTGAGCGATAAGCTAGCTCTTGGCTTGAGTAGTGGTGTAAATAAAGTGGGAATAAACTTACTTTCTAAGTTTAAGTCGTTAAATCCTTAGATTAGAATCTTTTTCAGGATTCAGTTTAATTATTTTTACTCGAAAAAAAAACCTTGATGGATTGCATCAAGGTTTTTTTATAGCTATATAAATGTAGCTTATGAATCAATAGATTTATGATAATCTTCTAAGTCTTTAGCTGCATTAGGGTCGTTAAAGATGCTCTCATCTAGCTCACCTTCAGACTTGGCAACAACACAGGTAACCATACAATCGCCGGTTACATTAACTGCTGTACGTGTCATATCAAGTAATCTATCTACACCGATAATAATTGCAATCCCTTCTACAGGTAAGCCAACTTGGTTAAGTACCATTGCCAGCATTATTAAACCAACACCAGGTACGCCTGCTGTACCTACAGAGGCAAGTGTTGCTGTTAATATAACCATTAAATAATCAGATATTGTCAAATCGACACTAAACACTTGTGCAATGAACACGGTAGCCACACCTTGCATGATGGCAGTGCCATCCATGTTAATGGTAGCACCCAGTGGGATAGTAAATGAGGCAACCGAGTTATTAGCACCTAACTTTTTAGTAGCAGTTTCAAGTGTAATAGGCATAGTTGCGCTTGAGCTCGAGGTACTAAATGCAAATAAGCATGTGTGCTTCATTTTTGCTAAGAAAATAAGCGGGTTTAAGCCCGTTAATATTTTTAAAAGCAATGTGTAGTTTACAAAAGCATGTAATAACAGTGCAAGCACTACAACGCCAAAGTACTTCGCTAAGCTCACAATTAAGTTAAGCTCAATTGTTGTAAACAGTTTTGCCATTAAAAAGAACACGCCATAAGGGGCAATATTCATTAAAAGCGTAACTAGTTTTAAAATCACAGTGTTTAAATCTTCAAATACGGTAGCAACACGTTTTCCTGCTTTACCACTTAATGCCATTGCTACACCAAATAAAAGTGCAAACACAATAACTTGAAGCATATTGCCTTTGGCCATTGCTTCAAAAGGGTTTGTAGGAAACATATCTATAATTACACGGGCAAGAGTAGGCGCTTCTTTAGCATCATAAGTTGCATTAGATGGCAAGCTGATGCCCTCACCAGGGCTAAATAATAAGGCAAGCGTAATTGCTACTGTTATAGCAATAGCTGTAGTTAATAAATATAAACCAATAGATTTACCACCTAATCGACCTAGTTTTTTAGGGTCGCTTAAGCTACAGGTACCACAAACAAGCGATACAAAAACAAGAGGCACAACTAACATTTTCAAGCTGGCAATAAATATTTGACCACCAACATGGAAAATACCATCAACAAAAAAGGCTTTAATTGGCAAAGAGAATAACCCAAGTGGTATTAGATAATCGTCTTCACCAGCTAATATAGCCTGAAATATAAAACCTACTGCAACCCCAAGCGCCATACCAATCATGATGCGAGTGGTTAAACTCATTGAACGGATTTTTGACATATTTCCTGATCTACATTTTTATAAATTTGCCATAGACTACCAGCAAGGAAATATTTACTACAGAAAAAGTTAGTATTTATTTAAAAATATTTTGCACAAAAAAGTAATAAAAAACTGTGATTTTAGACTAAGTTATAGGTTAATATTAAGTGTAAATTAATTTTGATTATAATAACAACGCTAGGGAGAGGTTCATGCCTTTAATGCGACTGCTCGGCATTTCATTGCTAAGTTTTTTACTCACAGCCTGTGGTGGCGGTGGGTCACTTGAAAAAGACGGTTCTATTAGTGATGGTGATTCCACTACAGAGACTAGTACATATTTGGTTTCACTGAAGGGATATTCTCAAACAGACGCAACAGAGTCAAATTCTGTTACCGCTACCTCCTCTTTAGATTTACGTGCAACTCTTACTCAAGACGGGGTAATTGTCGCGGGTAAACGTATTACTTTTACATTAGAAGATGAAATTGGTGAATTGTCTCCATCAAGTGCATTAACTCAAAACGATGGTATTGCAACGGTTGAACTTACCGCCGGTACTGAAGCCGGTGCGGGTGAAGTAACTGCTACTTATACAGTCGATGGTGAATCTTATACAAGTACTTTTGCTTTTCAATCAAGTGGTGGGCAAGGTGATGATACGGGTGTTAGTGGTTCAACAACCTTAACGGTAAATATAGTCGATGAAAATGGTGCTAAGTATTCGGATACAAACCCGGTTACAACTGACAACTTAGGCACGGTTACAGCGACTTTAAAAAATGATGGAGTTGCACTTAGCGAGCAGCTTGTTACTTTTACTACAAACTTCACAGGTAAAATAACGCCTGACTTAGGTACTGCAATTACTAACTCAGCGGGTGAGGCAAAAGTAACTCTCTCTAGTGGTAGTTTTAAAGGTGCAGGTCAAGTTGTTGCTACTTATAACCCTACTAACTCTACAGAAGTGAGTAATACAGCTGTATTTTATTCATCAGGTGATTCTGCACCAGTTGATTTGGCACAATTCTCTATATCAGTAAAGCTTTTAACAGGCTGTAACGTTGGCTGGGACGATAATCGTTCTAGTGTAAAACTTGACCCTACACAAGCCGCATCGGGTTGTACGGTAGCTAATACTATCTCTTCATCAGAACTAGGTGAATTATTTGTTGAAGTCATTGATGAGCAAAGTGGTGAAGGTAGTAAAAATTCGCTTGTTAATATTTCAACAAATTTAGGTTCTGTTCTTCCTTCATCTGGAACAGCCCTTACCGATAACTTTGGTATTGCTTTACTAAAATTGCAACCTGGTAATACTGGTGGCGCAGGTACTGTTACTGTAACGTCTGTAGGTGAAAGTAATTCAACTAATTTTGCTGTAGGTATTGCTGATTTAACCCTAGAGGTTGATAACGGGCTTAATACAGATACTTCAGGAAATGTTATCCCTTTAAAAGCAGGTGGTAGTACAGTTATTGAAGTAACACTTTTAGATGAAGATGGTAATTTATACTTAACTCCAACAGATGTTGAGTTCAGCTCAACGTGTGTAATTAGCGGCGACTCAGTAATTGATGCATCAGTAAAATCATCAAGTGGTATCGCAACATCAACATACCGAGCTACAGGTTGTAGTATTGATGATGATATTAATATCACGGTTGAGACAGGTGGTAAAAACTTTACTGCTACTACGATTATTCCTGTGGAAACATCAGCGGTACAATCAATACAGTTTGTTGATGTCAGCGAAACATTTATTGCATTACCTCCAGGTGAAGGCGGCGCCCCGACTCAATCGATTGTTAGATTTAAGCTAATAGATGCGGATGGCCTTGCATCCACGCAGCAACGTATTGATTTCAAGTTAACAGATTCAGTGGGGGCAGCTAAACTGTCACTTAGAACAAGTGATACAAATAATGAAGGCTTTGTTCAGACAACGGTTGAATCTGGCATAGTGCCTGGTCCATTAGTGGTAAAAGCGTGTTTTATTTCTAAAGAAGATGTTAATAATTTACCTGAAGGTGATGATTTAACGTGTTGGGTTGATGATGTAGAACTGTGTACATCAGAACCAAGCAATGAAATTTGTCCAGACGGAACACTTACTTTAGTACCATTGAGCGAGCAGATAAGTTCTGTATCGGCTCAATTAACACTGGCTTCGGGCGTAACAGACCAAAACAGTTTTGATGCAAGCCCAAATACGTTTAATACTAACTCACTTAATTATAACGGTGTTTTAAATGATATTACGGTATATTTTGGTGACCAATTTAATAATTATAACGGTGACGGTGTAGAAGCAACTATTTTAGCTGAAGCTGGTGTTATTGGCTCATCTAGCAATGAAGTTACTTGTAAAACTGACGATGCTACCTGTGTTGTAACCTGGCGCTCTCAAGGAGACCGTCCATTTTATGATTACAAATGGGGTAACCGAATTGGCGATATTGATGGGGACGCAACAACTACTGAAGGTATTAATCCAAAAACCGGTATTATAAATTGTGACCCATATTTTGGTATTGCAGCTCCTTGTATAAATGGTATTACACGCGCTAAAAATAATGCTGATGGCGTTGTTATGGGAGGGCGTGTAAGTGTTCTCGCTGTTACTAAAGGACAAGAGAATTTTGTAGATGAGCAAACCAGTGATGATGTTAAACGCACTAATGGCTTGTTTGATATTGGCGAGTATTACGCAAGTTATGACTTACCAGAGGCATTTATTGATCATAATGAAAATGCAAGCTTTGATAAAGTCGATTGTAGTGATGCGCGTGGTGGTGATTATAATGCTGATGAGGATGCGTGTTCAGAGAAAAACTCACGGGGCGGCCATAATGAAACGTGGCGCGATTTAGACAATAACGGTACTTATAACTTCGCTGATGGCTTATATAACGGTTTGTTATGTAGTGAAGCTGCACAAATAGATGAAAAATGTTCTCGAGAGCTAATTGAAGTACGTAAACAAATAGAATTGGTTATGTCTGGAGATGATCCATACGTTCGTTTTTCTGTACTGAAAACTACGGATATTCTTGATGCGCCGTATCCTGTTTACGTACCAGCAGATTGCTCAAGCTCTATTGTTGCTTCTCTGGAAGGTTCTGATGTGCTAGAACGTTGTGATGCTGAATCTATTAATTTATCTACGGTTAACGTTATTATTGATAACCCAGATTATGATGATACGGATCCAGATGAAACAGATCCTGAAACACTTACTATTGATATAGGTTTAAGTGGTATTACAGTTCGTATTCACTACACAGATGAGTTTGGTAATCCACTACCAGCGGGTACAACTGTATCTATAGCCTCTACAAATGGCGACTTATCTATTATCGAAAATAACGCTATTATTCCAAGTACGAATACGGATAAACCGATGTATTCAGATGTTCGTATTTCTCGTGAAGCGGATGGTAATGATAAATTTGACGGTGTACTTTCAATAACATTTGAGTTTACTACTCAGGCTGGTGGCACTAAAACAGTCTCCAAGGGAATTGAAATTTACGATAGTAAATAAGGCTTTATTTTAAAAATGCCAACCTTTAGGTTGGCATTTTTGTCTCTGTTCTATATATTCCACATCAATTAATCTAAAAACACCAGTTTGTTTAATTTAACGACAAAAATTGTTCGTTTATTCAGTAAATACTGAAAAGTTTGTATTAAAAGCTTGTAACAACTAGTGTTTGTAGATATACCTATAAATATTCGCGCCGCTTATGTCGGCAAAACACATTTTCAATATTTGGTTAGAAATAGGCAACTATGGGCAAATCGCTAGTAATTGTAGAGTCTCCTGCTAAGGCTAAAACAATTAATAAATATTTAGGTAATGACTTCATCGTAAAGTCCAGTATTGGGCATGTACGAGATTTACCTACTTCAGGTTCGAGCAAAGCTAAAGTGCCGGCAACTAAAACGCCAGCAGAAGTTCGTAAAATGGAACCTGAAGAGAAAGCAGCGTATAAAAAGCAACGAGATTATACAAACTTAGTCGCGCGTATGGGTATTGATCCAAACCAAGGCTGGGATCCGCATTACGAAATACTGCCTGGTAAAGAAAAAGTTGTTCAAGAATTACAAAAGCTGGCTGAAAATGCAGACCAAATATATCTCGCAACGGATTTGGATAGAGAAGGGGAAGCAATTGCTTGGCACCTTCAAGAAATCATTGGTGGTGATCCTGCTAAGTATAAGCGCGTAGTTTTTAACGAAATTACTAAAAACGCAATACAGCAAGCGTTTGAAACACCTGGCGAGCTTAATACTGATATGGTTTATGCTCAGCAAACACGTCGCTTTTTAGATCGTGTTGTTGGCTTTATGGTATCACCTTTGTTGTGGGCTAAAGTGGCCCGTGGACTTTCTGCAGGACGAGTTCAGTCTGTTGCGGTACGTTTATTAGTAGAGCGTGAACGTGAAATTAAGGCGTTTATCCCTGAAGAATTTTGGGATATTCACGCTGACGTTAAAAATACTGAGTCTGAGTTACGTTTAGAAGTAGCCAAACAAGCAGGAAAGCCTTTTAAGCCTGTAAATGAAGCTCAGGCTAGCGCAGCGGTTAAAAGCCTTGAGAATGCAGAATACAAAGTAATTAGCGTTGAAGAAAAACCAAGTAAAAGTCGCCCAAGTGCGCCATTAATTACTTCAACCATGCAGCAAGCGGCAAGCACACGTTTAGGTTATGGCGTTAAAAAGACCATGATGCTTGCTCAGCGTTTGTATGAAGGCGGTTATATTACGTATATGCGTACCGATTCAACTAATCTTTCAAAAGATGCCGTTGAAATGTGTCGTGAGTATGTAACAAACGAGTTTGGTGCTAAATACTTACCAAAAGATCCAATTAGCTACAGCTCTAAAGGCAATGCACAAGAAGCGCATGAGGCAATACGTCCTTCAAGCGTTACCGTGTTATCTGGTCATGTTGAAGGTGTAGACGCCGATGCTAAAAAGCTGTACGAGCTAATTTGGCGTCAATTTGTAGCGTGCCAAATGGTACCTGCTGAATACGATTTAACAACACTAACTGTTGCAGCTAACGACTTCCAGCTTAAAGCGAAAGGCCGTGTGCTCCGCTTTGATGGTTGGACAAAAGTACAACCTGCAATACGTAAGAAAAACGAAGAAGATCAATCACTACCGGCTGTTAAAGAAGGTGAAGTCCTTACTTTAATCGAACTTGATCCTAAGCAACATTTTACTAAACCGCCAGCGCGCTTTAGTGAAGCAAGTTTAGTAAAAGAGCTTGAAAAACGCGGTATTGGTCGTCCATCTACTTATGCGTCAATTATATCAACGATTCAAGATCGTGGTTATGTACGTGTAGAAAACCGCCGTTTCTTTGCTGAAAAAATGGGTGAAATAGTTACCGATCGCTTGGTTGAAAACTTCACTGATTTAATGAACTTTGATTTTACAGCTAAAATGGAAGGCCGTTTAGATGATATCGCTGAAGGCGAGCGTGTATGGACTCAAGTTCTTGATAAGTTTTATGCTGATTTTTCAACGCAATTAACTGTCGCTAAAGACGAGCCAGAGAACGGTGGTATGCGTCTTAATGAGATGGTTGAAACTGATATTGAGTGTCCTACGTGTAGCCGAAAAATGGGTATACGAACGGCATCAACTGGTGTTTTCTTAGGGTGTACTGGTTACAGCCTTCCGCCAAAAGAGCGTTGTACTACAACAATGAACTTAGTGTCGGGTGATGAAGCAGTTGCAGCTGATGTAGAAGATGTCGAAACTGAAAAGTTAATGCAGATGAAGCGTTGTCCTATTTGTGAAACTGCAATGGATTCATACCTAATCGACGAAACCCGTAAATTACATGTGTGTGGTAATAACCCCGCATGTAAAGGGCATGTAGTTGAAGAAGGTACCTTTAAAATTAAAGGCTATGACGGACCAATTATCGAATGTGATAAATGTGGCTCTGACATGGAACTTAAATCGGGTCGTTTTGGTAAGTACTTTGGCTGTAATAATGACGAGTGTAAAAACACACGTAAACTACTTAAAAGTGGCGAAGCTGCTCCACCAAAAGAAGATCCTGTTCACATTACTGAGTTAGAGTGTGAAAAGTCAGATGCGTATTTCGTATTACGTGATGGCGCCGCTGGTATATTCTTAGCTGCAAATACTTTTCCTAAGTCTCGTGAAACACGTGCACCTAAGGTAGAAGAGTTAAAACGCTTTAGAGACCGTATCTCGCCTAAGTTTTATTACTTAGCAGATGCACCTGCTAAAGATCCTGATGGTAATCTTGCTGTTGTACGCTACAGCCGTAAAAATAAAGCTCAGTATGTTATGACTGAAGTTGACGGTAAAGCTACTGGCTGGACTGCTCATTATGAAGCAGGTAAATGGACAGAAGAAGCGAAGAAAAAGGCAGCACCTAAAAAGAAAGCTGCTGCAAAAAAGGCACCAGCTAAAGCAAAGCCTAAAGCTAAAGCTAAAAAAGAAGATGAATAAGCACGTTATCGCTTATTCATAACTTTTTATAGGCTTTAAAAAACCATAAAAAAACCGGAACGCACAGCTTGTGTCTATTCCGGTTTTTTTGTGCCTAGTTAAATGTTTTCGCAACGGCTTTATTAGCAGTACATTCAACTAAGCGTATTGGAGATACCAATTTTATTAAAAAAATGGTCATTATATTGCACTAAATAACCCACTCACTGCGTTAAAAAACATTCATATAAAACAACTATATGTCATGCTATTTCACTTGCTATTGAGCTATTTTCTTAGCGCAAAAATAGATCACTAATTTAATGCAATTGGTATGATTAAATCTTAACAGAAGATACTTTTTTATAGCCTTCAGATTCAAGCTCATCATTTACGCATTTTAATACGTAGGCATTTAGCTCTTCATTGCTTACGTCATCATCTTTAGCCCAGTTAACACACATTTCTGTGTATTCTTTTACCATTTCGGCTGAAGCTGTTGGCGCATCGTCTGCTACCGCGTAAGTCGCAGATACTGCAAATAGTGGAGCTACGATTAATGCTAGCAATGCTTTTTTCATTCGTTTATTCCTAAAAAAATGGTGTGATGACTGATTTACCCAGTTTAAGATTAGGTTTAAACCAGTAGTGCCCAATCCAGAACAACTCTGTTGGTACACTGATTTTTAAACGAAAACGAAATAAAAGATAACGAAATTTTTTTATCGTGAGGATGAGTAATTTACTTGTCAGGATTTCGCAGCATTGTGTTGCAGTGGTTTATAAGCTAAGGTCGCTTTTTTTAATTAAAAGACAAACCAATGTCATCACACACCCCTAATAAAAAACCACGCCAAGCTAATAAAGTAGAGCATGCATTAGAATCTTTTATTTTTAAAGGGCGTTGGCTACTAGCCCCATTTTTTGTGGGTTTACTATTTGCAGTTGTACTGTTGTTAATAAAGTTTTTTAAGCAGCTTTATTTAATGGGTATTGCGACATTTACAGCAACCAATCAAGAGTTACTTGTCGGTATTCTAACTTTAGTTGATACGGCATTATTAGCGGGGTTATTGCTGATCATTACATTTAGTGGTTACGAGAACTTTGTTTCTAAGCTTAATATTGATAATCACGAAGACAGACCATCTTGGATGGGAAAAGTTGGTTTTTCAGGTCTAAAGATGAAATTAATAAGTGCGATAGTCGCTATTTCGGCTGTTGAGTTATTAAAAGTATTTATAAACTCAGGCGCATATCCAAGTGATGAGCTACTTTGGAAAGTGACTATTCATGTCACGTTTGTAATGTCAGGCGTTTTATTTGCTTTAACTGACTACTTAAACAGTAAAACCCAAAGTCATTAGAAAAATTAAACGCATAAAAGAGCCCAAGTAATTTACTTGGGCTTTTTATGTTTAGAGCTTAGCTGTAATATTAAGTGTAATTATTGATGTCATTAACACTTTGCATAAAAGCAAGCGAAAGGCTCAAGTGTTAGTGTGTCTTGGCTTAATTTTGCGCTGTGGTGGCTAAGCTCATTGTATTCTTTAACGATTGATGTTGGCATATCAATACTTGTTTGTTGAGAGCTTAGATTAAACATGCACAGCATTTTTTGCGGTCCAAGCGTTCTATAAAAAGCAAGCACAGGCTCAGGCGTTTCAATAAACTCAATATCACCCTCAAGTAAAACAGTTTGGCTTTTGCGCCACGCCATAAATTCACGGTAGGCGTTTAAAATTGAGTTGCTATCATTAGTTTGCACAGCGACTGATTGCTGTTTGTGTGCATTATCAACGGGTAGCCAAGGTTTTACATCACTAAAACCGGCATGAGATGAATCAACTTGCTCCCAAGGCATTGGCGTTCTACAGCCATCACGCCCTTTAAAGTTAGGCCAAAATGTAATGCCGTATGGGTCTTGTAAGTCTTCAAAGGCGACAGATGCTTCACCTAAACCTAATTCTTCACCTTGGTACATACACACACTGCCACGAAGGGAAGCAAGTAGGGCGGTTAGCATTTTACATTGCTGAGGGTTTATTTCGCCATTTTCGCTCCAGCGACTTGCTACGCGCTCTACATCATGGTTGCTAAATGCCCAACACGGCCAACCCTCAGTCATACGTTGTTCAAGAGTTTGAACCGTAGTTCTAATATATTCACTTGAATAATCATTTGTTAAGAGCTCAAAGCTATATCCCATGTGCAGCTTATCGCCACCTTGGGTGTATTGCGCCATTGTCGCCAATGAATCTTCTGATGAGATTTCGCCAAGCGATACAGTACCTGGGTATTTATTAAGTAATGTGCGAATGTCTTGCATAAACTCAATATTTTCTGGCTGAGTGTTGTTGTAGTAATGATACTGAAATGCGTATGGGTTATCTTCACTAAAACCACGACCCTGGCGCTTATCTTTTGGTTTAGCTGGGTTATCGCGAAGTTGTGCATCGTGATAACAAAAGTTAATAGCATCTAATCTAAAGCCATCAACACCTTTTTTAAGCCAAAACTCTACGTTATCAAGTACAGCTTGTCTTACGTCAGGATTATGAAAGTTTAAATCGGGTTGTTCGGTTAAAAAGTTATGCAAATAATATTGCCCACGGCGAGGTTCCCACTGCCACGCGCCACCACCAAAAATAGACAGCCAATTATTAGGTGCTGTGCCGTCATCTTTAGCTTCAGCCCAAACATACCAATCTGCTTTATCGTTATTTTGATTTTCGCGGCTATCTGTAAACCATTGGTGTTGATCTGATGTATGGCTTAGTACTTGGTCAATTATAATTTTAATATTGCGATCATGGGCTTGGCTAATAAGTTCATCAAAATCGTTTAAATCACCAAAAAGCGGGTCAATGTCACGGTAGTCACTAATATCGTAGCCAAAGTCTTTCATCGGCGATTTGAAAAAAGGTGAAATCCAAATTGCATCAACGCCTAAGCTTTTAATGTAATCAATACGATTAATAATCCCTTTTAAGTCACCAATACCATCGTTGTTGCTATCTTGAAAGCTACGCGGATAAACTTGATAAATAACCGCACCTTTATACCACTGCTTTTGGGTCATGCTTTTCTCCGTCATTCCACACAGTATTTAGACTATTCTTCATTGTGATTACGATTAATCACGTTATTTTCAAAAAGCATACGTGAAGCCTGTAATTCTGTAAAAAGTCTGCATACGTATGCACTAAAAATAATGCAATAAAATTATTTAAAATAAGCGCTTAGCGCATCTTTAGCGGTGTTCGTTTTGTGTGTTTAATGTTTACCAATTATGTTATTCATTCATTTTTTAGTTAAATTTAACCTAACAGTTTGTACTATAAAGGAAATATACCCTTGGTTTTACTAGAAATGGTCTGACCAATTTAACACTTAGTAAATGTGCAATTATTTAAACGTTATATAACAGCGCTAATTAATTTCATCTTGTTTACATTCAAGTAGGAAGGCTATTAGTTTTCTACAGAATAGATTTAATCTATCATGCCCTTTCAGTGTTTTTTGTTTTGTTTATTTTTAATAAAATCATATGGTTAAAATTATATGCGTGTAATGTATGTTAATGTTAGGCTACATTGAAATTGTTGAATACGTATGCATAAAGTTGTTAATAAAATAAATCTGGCGTTAATATTCATCCTGACAACAAAATTAGCTCGCCTTGTTTAACTATCACTTAAACATTGAACGCGGGTATCACAATATGGGTAACGGGAAAACATTATGTCTATGTTCAAACCAAGTATATTAACTTTGGCATTAACAGCTGCAGGCTTATCAAGCTTTGCTACACAGGCTGCTCAAGAAGATACAATAAAAAAAGATGATGTAGAAGTTATCGAAGTTAAAGGCTTTCGTGGCAGTGTTGTAGAATCAATCAACACAAAACGTTTTTCTACACAGGTTGTAGAATCTATTTCTGCAGAAGATATAGGTAAGCTGCCAGACTCTTCAATTGCTGAATCGATTGCGCGTTTACCCGGTTTAACCGCACAGCGCTTAGACGGCCGAGCAAGTCGTGTCTCTATTCGTGGTTTTGGCGAGAATGAAAGTGGCACAACGTTTAACGGTCGTGAGCAGGTATCGATTGGTGATAACCGTGGTGTAGAGTTTGACCTTTATCCATCAGAAATAATGAGCGGTGTAACCGTTTATAAAACGCCAAATGCAAGTATTGATGCTGAAGGTATTGCCGGTGTTATTAATATGCAAACCGTGCGCCCTTTAAGTAAAGGCGAACGTGTTGTGCAAGTAAATGGGCAGTATGAGCAAACCAGCTTTGGTAAATTAAATCCAGACGGTAATGATGACGGTTACCGAGGCACTATTTCATACATTGACCAGTTTGCTGACGATACAATTGGTGTTGCCTTTGCTTTAAATACAATGAGTTCACCAAATCAAGAAAAACGTTGGAACTCATGGGGCTACCCAGAATTCACTGAAAATGGTAACGATTATTCAATTTTAGGTGGTGCTAAACCTTACGTGCGTTCATCAACGCTTGAGCGTGATTCTGCAATGCTTGTTTTAGAAGCGGCGCCTACTGACAAATTAAACATGACGTTTGATGCGTTATATGTAGATTTTACAGATGAAAAAATTCTACGCGGTATTGAAGTTCCATTTGCATGGGGACAAGGCAGTATTGATGCAAATAGTGTTGTAGTTGATGAAGCATCTGGCTTTATAACAAGTGCAGTAACACAAGGCCAACGTGTAGTAGTTCGAAACGATTATGAAGAACGCGAAGCCGAACTTACAGCTTTTGGTTTTAATACTAAATACGATATTGACGATTCGTGGTCAGTAGAGTTTGATGCAAGTTATTCACAAGTAGACCGTAAAATCTGGAGTGTTGAGAGCTACTCAGGCACTGGCCGTGGTGATGCTCGCGGTGTTGCAGATAACTTGGGTTACACATTTAATGGTGGTAACACTGGGGCTACTTTTTCACATGATTTAGATTATAGCGATTATGGTTTAATACAGTTAGGTGGCCCGCTATCGTGGGGTGCAAGCTCTGCACTTAACGATAAATATGGTTTAACTGGTACTGAGTATGAAAACCAAGCGCAAGATGGTTTTATTAATGCACCGACCATTGAAGATGAGCTATCAACATTAAAAATAGCGGCTTCAAAGGTATTAGAAAACGAGTACATAAGCTCTATTGAATTTGGTATGTCTTACAAAGAACGTGAGAAAACAAAAGATTCAGAAGGTTACTTTATGACGTTATCTAGCTTTTCGCTTGATAACCCAGGCATGCTTAATGTGCCAGAACAGTACCGAAACGGAAGTGTTGATTTAGGCTTTATAGGCATGGGCGATATGATTGCTTATGACGTAAATGGCTTAGTTAACGACGGTTATTACGACTTACTGGCAGAGAGCTTAACAAATACAAGTCATGCGACTAAATCGTGGACTGTAAAAGAAGAAATTACTTCTGCATTTATTCAAGCAAATATTAATGCTGAAGTAAGCGGTCTTGCATTAACGGGTAATGTGGGCGTGCGTTATGTACAAACTGATCAATCATCACAAGGTAATGCATTTAGTACTGTTGATGGTGTGGTTGTTACATCACCTACAAACATAAGTCATGATTACTCGCACGTATTACCTAGCTTAAACCTGTCACTTGCGATTGATGAGCAACAAACGATACGTTTTGGTGTTGCTAAAACAATTTCTCGTGCACGCTTAGACGAAATGAATTCATCAGTTAATGCTTCATATAATCAAACACCTGATGAAAATGGTAACTACTGGTCTGTATCGGGTGGTAACCCAAATTTAGAACCTAAAGAAGCAACCGGCTACGATTTTACTTACGAGAATTACTTTAGCGATGAAGGTTACTTCTCTGCTGCGTTTTTCTATAAAGATTTAACTCAGTGGATTTTTGACGGCACGTATGCAATTGATATGTCAGGCGTAGCTGACCCTTCAACAGGTGAAGTTCCTGCAACATCATCAGGTACAGGCAGCGGTAAAATAAATGGCGGCGGTGGCGATTTATATGGTTACGAGCTTTCACTAGCGTTACCATTTAAAATATTCCATCCATCTCTTGAAGGTTTTGGTTTAATTGCCAGCCATACTGGTATTGAGTCTGATATTGAAGATCAAAACGGTAACGATTACGAGCTACCAGGTCTTTCAGATAAAATTCAAAGCTTAACGGTTTACTACGAAATGCATGGTATGCAATTACGTACCAGTATGCGCAAACGCAGTGCCTTTAAAGGTGATGTATATGGTTTAGGTTTTAACACTGAACAAGTTGATATTTTAGGTGAAACTATTTGGGACGTTCAAGCAGGTTATGACTTCTCTGAGGCCGGCATTGAAAGCCTTGAAGGTTTATCTGTTCAGTTTCAAGTACAAAACTTAACTGAAGAACCGTTTACGTCACTTTCTGGCGATAATGCTCTACAAGTACGTGACTACCAAGATTACGGTCGTACTTACTTGTTAGGCTTTAGTTACAAGCTATAATAAAAGTTGTGTGTAGAAGCCCTTGTGATTTGTTTTACAAGGGCTTTTTTATAGCTAATTTATCAAACACTGATTAATACCAATTCGCTTAATTAAGTTTATTGAGCGCTGTATTAAAGCGTGGGCAATAATATGAAACCAATAAAACATGTCGTAATTGCAGGCGGTGGTACCGCAGGGTGGATAACAGCAGCACTGCTTAATAAAGTGTTAGGTAAAGTAATTAATATCACACTAATAGAATCATCAGCTATTGGTACGGTAGGAGTGGGTGAAGCAACGATACCGCCCATTATACAACTTAATAACGCGCTGGGTATAAACGAGCAAGATTTTATTAATGCCACTAATGCTTCAATAAAATTAGGTATTGAGTTCGAAAACTGGAAAACGCCAGGGCATAGCTACATGCATGCGTTTGGCTCGTTAGGTAAAGATTTTCCCTTCTGCGATTTTTATAACTTTTGGCTAAAAGGTCAAATTACGGGTTGCGAAGACGACTTATGGGATTTTTCACTCAATTACCAAGCGGCTAAACAGCATAAATTTGCACCCCTCAATACAATTCCTAATACCCAACTACCTGGGCTGAGTTACGCATATCATTTTGATGCGACGCTTTACGCTGAATACTTAAAAAAGTTGGCTATATCGCGCGGTGTTAAACACATAGATGCAAAAATAAGCCATGTTGAACAATGCGATACAGGCAATGTTAAAAGCCTAGCACTGGATAACGACAGTCAAATTAGTGGGGATTTATTTATAGATTGCACCGGGCTGCGTGCACTATTAATTGAACAAACACTAAATACAGGGTTTATTGATTGGTCTCATTACTTACCATGCGATAGTGCAGTAGCCGTACAAACAAAAAGTACTCATGAGCTTAAGCCCTATACGCGATCTATTGCACATAGTGCTGGTTGGCAATGGCAAATACCACTGCAAAATCGTATTGGTAATGGCCTTGTTTATTGCAGTAGATACTTGTCAGATGATGATGCTAAGCAGTTACTGCTAAAAAGCGTACCCGCTGAGCCAATTACAGAGCCCCGTATTATAAAATTCAAAACAGGTCGGCGTTTAAAGCAATGGCATAAAAATGTGGTGTCGGTTGGCCTCTCAAGTGGTTTTTTAGAGCCGCTAGAGTCAACCAGTATTCATTTAATTCAAACTGCGGTTACGCGTTTAATTAAGCTATTTCCACACAACGGTATTAGCGATGCGTTAGTAACGCAGTTTAATAAACAAAGCGTTATTGAATTAGAACACATACGTGATTTTATTATTTTGCATTATAAACTCACCGAGCGAGAAGACTCCCCGTTTTGGCGTCAATGCATGCAAATGGATATACCAAATTCCCTTACCCATAAACTGAATTTATTTAAACACACAGGCAAAGTAATACGTGAAGATGATGAACTATTCGCCGAAGTTGCTTGGCAGCAAGTCATGATAGGGCAAGGGCTTATCCCTGATGACTATAACAGTATTGTTGATTCACTAAGTGATGATCAACTGAGCGATTTATTTTCTACTTTAAAAACGTTGATCAGCTCAACTGTAACGCAATTACCAACTCACCAGAATTTTTTAGCCAGCATTAAAAAGGTATAACAATGCGATTTTTAAACACACTTTTACTAGTAAGCGCATGTAGCTTACCAAGCTTTAGTTATGCACTTAATGTAGAGCCTGCCAATTGGTGGGTAGGCATGAATAAAAATAACATTACAGTACTCGTGCATGAGCAAAATATAGCTAACGAAGAATTTAAATTAGATAAGTATAAAGGGGTTGAACTTAATAACGTAACACGTACCGACAAGCCTAATTATGCTTTCCTACATTTAAATATTAGCGATAACGCAAAAGCAGGAACGCTCAAGTTTAACAGCACTAATACAGCGCATAGCTTTGAGTTTCCTTTATTTACCCGAGATAAAAATAGCGCGCAACGCCAAGGTTTCACAAGTGCAGATGCTTTATATTTAATTAACCCAGATCGCTTTGTAAATGGCGACTCCACAAATGACACCGTTAAAAGCATGCTAGAAGCTGCAAACCCAGGTTTTAAAGGCGGGCGACATGGAGGGGATATTCAAGGTGTTATTAACGCATTACCGTATTTAAATAATTTAGGTGTAACACAGCTTTGGCTTACTCCAGTGCTTGAAAACAACATGCCAGATTACTCTTATCATGGTTACGCGATTACAGACTTTTACAACGTTGATCCGCGAATGGGATCAAATAATTTATACAAAACGTTATCAATAAAGGCTAAAGAGCAGGGCATTGGGCTTGTTATGGACATGGTGCTTAATCATTTTGGTTCTGAGCACCTGTGGATGAAGGATAAACCAACTCAAGATTGGATTAACTTTAATGGGCAGTTTGAAAATGGCAAAAATGCCACAAGCCATGCGCGCCAAACAATTCAAGATCCACACGCAAGTAACTACGATAAACGCCAGTTTAGCGATGGTTGGTTTGTCGCTAGCATGCCCGATTTAAACCAGCGCCAACCATTATTAAATGAGTATTTAATTCAAAATGCAATTTGGTGGATTGAATACTCAGATTTAAGCGGTATTCGTGTAGATACCTATTCTTATTCAGATAAAGCGTTTTTAAGTGATTGGACCAAGGCCATTATGGATGAATACCCACACTTTAATATTGTTGGCGAAGAGTGGACTTCAAACCCTGCAATAGCGTCGTATTGGCAGCGCGGTAAAGTTAATCAAGATGGGTATGTGTCAAGCTTACCCAGTGTGATGGACTTTTCGTTGCAAGAGGCGGTAATTCGAGCTTTAAATGAAGATGAAAGTTGGAGTACAGGCTGGGTTAAAGTATATCAGTCATTAGCTAACGATTTTTTATACCCAGACACCAATAACATTATGGTGTTTGCTGATAACCACGATATGAGCCGTGTATATACGGAGCTTGGGCAAGACTTAGCTAAAACTAAAATGGCGATGACTTTGTTTTTAACAACGCGCGGCATTGCACAAATATATTATGGAACCGAAATATTATTAGATAACACGCCGAGTAAAGATCATGGTGATATACGCATTGATTTTCCAGGTGGGTTTAAAAATCAAAACGCCAATGCGTTTACTGGAATAGGTTTAAGTAAAGAGCAGCGCGATATGCACAAGACTATAAGCACGCTACTTAACTTTAGAAAGCAAAGCCCGGCACTTACAAAGGGTAAGCTCGTTCATTTCAGCCCGAACAATGGTGTGTATAGTTATGCTCGCGTTAGTGATACGCAAACAGTATTAGTTTTTATGAATAAAAACAAAGTAAAACAAAAGCATAATCTTGATTACATGCAAGAAGTTATACCAAAAAATGCCAATGCGAAGGCATTATTCACACAACACACTTTTAAACTAACTAACAGTATTAACTTAAAGCCAATGGCTGCTACGGTATTAGTGATTAATACGCCGTGAATGTTTAAGTGAATACGTATGCAGCAACTGTATGCTTGCTGCAGATATCTTTAGTATAAAGCTATAACACTACTGACAAAAAGACACACAATGAAAAAATCAGTTTATGTACCCGCATTACTGTGCAGCGCACTTATAACAAGTGCGTGCTCAGACAATAATGAAACCGAACAACAGCAAGCGCCTAAACAGGCGCAAAATGAGTTAACAAAGCCTGTTGTATACCAAGTATTTACACGCTTATTTGGCAACACACAGACCGCGAATGTGCCTTGGGGTACAAAAGAGCAAAATGGTGTAGGTAAATTTGCCGATTTTAACGATGCTGCACTTAAAGGTATTAAAGAATTGGGGACAACCCATGTTTGGTATACCGGTGTTTTACATCATGCGCTAGTGGGCGATTATACCGAGTATGGAATTACGCAAGATGACCCTGATGTAGTTAAAGGCCGTGCAGGTTCACCTTATGCAATAAAAGATTACTACGACGTAAACCCAGATTTAGCCATAAATGTGACCAATAGAATGGGTGAGTTTAGTGATCTGATTGAACGCACTCATAAGCATGGCATGAAAGTGGTTATAGATATTGTACCTAACCATGTGGCTCGTAATTATAAATCAGTAGCAAAACCCAAGGGAATAAATGACTTTGGTGAACAAGACGACACCAGCAAAGAGTACGATAAAAATAATAACTTTTATTATGTACCAGGTCAGTCTTTTCAGGTTCCAACATCACAAAGCTATCTAGTTTTAGGGGGGAGTACTCACCCTTTAGCTGACGGTTTTTTTGATGAAACCCCAGCAAAATGGACGGGTAATGGTGCGCGTGCACCAAAGCCAGATATTAACGATTGGTACGAAACCGTAAGAGTGAATTATGGCGTTAAGCCTGATGGCAGCTATGACTTTCCTGCATTACCTAAAGAACTAGAAAACCAAGATTATCGCGCTCATTATGCGTTTTGGCAAAATAAAGAGCTTCCTAATAGTTGGTATAAATTTAGAGACATCACTTTGTACTGGCTTGATAAAGGCGTAGATGGCTTTAGGTACGATATGGCCGAAATGGTGCCGGTTGAATTTTGGAGCTTTTTAAATTCATCAATAAAAATGCAAAAGCCCGATGCGTTTTTATTGGCTGAAGTTTACAACCCACAAATGTACAGAGCGTATATTCAGCAAGGAAAAATGGATTACTTGTATGACAAAGTCGGCTTTTACGACACATTAAAAGCCATTATGCAGGGTAAGCAAGCTGCTAATACTATTTTTGCAGCCCAAAGCCAAGTGGCTGATATTGAAGCGCACATGCTGCACTTTTTAGAAAATCACGACGAACAACGCATTGCGAGCCCTGATTTTGCAGGTGATGCACGCTGGGGGAAACCAGCAATGGTCGTTTCTAGCTTAATGAGTCGCGCACCTACTTTATTATATTTTGCCCAAGATGTGGGGGAGGACGGATCTGAAAACGCAGGTTTTGGCACATCTACCCGCACCAGTATTTTTGACTACATTGGTGTACCAGCGCATCAAGCATGGATGAACAACGGCAAATTCGACGGCGCTAACTTATCGAGCGAGCAAGCATCACTTCGTGATTATTATAAGTCAATAATGGCTCTCAATAGTTTGCCCGCTGTTGTAGGTGGAACCATGTCAGAGCTTTCACTTAGCAATAGCGAACGCGTTGTTGGTTTTGTACGCTCGCTGGGACAGCAATCTATTTATGTTTTTAGTAATTTTAGTGAGGAGCCACAAACGGTATTAATTAATTTAACACCAGAGCAAGCAAATACCTTTGAGCGAAATAAACCGCTACACGACTTACTTGAGCAAAATACGGTAAAGATCATCACTGACAAAGAAGTTACAAAGCTTATGCTTTCGCTAGATGCATTTAGTAGCGCAGTTTTAACTAATAAGGCTAATCATGAATAATCAAAATAATAATTATGACAGCAACAAACCAAATCTAAGTTTTTGGCAAATATGGAATATGTGCTTTGGCTTTTTAGGTATTCAATTTGGTTTTGCACTACAAAACGGCAATGTGAGCCGTATTTTTCAAACCCTAGGCGCACAAGTGGATGATATTCCTATTTTATGGGTTGCAGCACCGCTAACGGGCTTAATAGTGCAACCAATAATTGGTTATTGGAGTGATAAAACATGGGGGCGTTTTGGTCGTCGTCGTCCATTCTTTTTCATAGGGGCGGTACTTACTACTATCTCACTCTTTATCATGCCGCATTCACCAACCCTTTGGATTGCTGCAGGTATGTTATGGATTATGGATGCCTCAATCAATGTCACTATGGAACCTTTTAGAGCACTTGTAGGCGATAACCTGCCAGAAAAACAACGTGCTACGGGCTATGGCTTGCAAAGCTTTTTTATTGGTATTGGTGCGGTATTAGCCTCAGCGCTACCATGGATGATGACCAATTGGTTTGACGTAAGTAATACCGCTGCGCCAGGGCAAATCCCTGAATCTGTTAAATATTCATTTTATTGGGGTGGGGTCGTATTGCTAGTCGCAGTTCTTTGGACAGTTATGCGAACCAAAGAATATAGTCCTGAGCAATTAGCTGCTTTTGAAAACCACACTGCCAAACCGACTAACACTGCATTAGTAGATATCAACTTTAATAAAGGTGCCATTATTTTTGTGGTGCTAGGTTTAGCAACCCTTGCATTAGTAATGGGTTTATCGCTTGAAAAAGAGTTATACCTACTTGCTGGTGGCTTACTAGCGTTTGGTATTGTGCAGTGGATAGCAAGCGCATTAAAGGCTGCTAACAAAATACAAGGCGGTTTTTACCAAGTAGTACAAGATGTATTTACCATGCCAGAGGCAATGAAGCAGCTTGCTTGGGTGCAGTTTTTTAGCTGGTTTACGTTGTTTGCTATGTGGATATACACCACAGCCGCAGTAACAAGCTTTCATTACGGCAGCAGTGATGCAACAAGTAAAGCCTTTAACGATGGGGCTGATTGGGTCGGTATTTTATTTGCAGCTTACAATGGCTTTGCGGCTATTGCCGCTATGTGTATTCCATTCTTAGTTAAAAAGATGGGCTTAAAAGGCGCACATTGCTTTAACTTACTACTAGGTGCATTAGGTCTTGCGAGCTTTATGTTTATAACAGATCCAAAAATGCTTCTTATTCCAATGATAGGTGTTGGCTTTGCATGGGCTTCTATTTTATCGCTTCCTTATGCAATGTTAAGTAATGCATTACCGAGTAATAAAATGGGCGTGTATATGGGTATTTTTAACTTCTTTATTGTTATACCGCAATTGCTTGCTGCTAGTATTTTAGGGCTTATTTTACGCCACGTATTTTCTAACCAGCCTATTTACGCATTATTAATTGGTGCTGCATCATTCGTTGTTGCTGCGATTGCTGTAATGCGCGTTAAAAATTCAAACTAAGGGTCACACAATGAAAAAATATAACCTTATTACTACCGCTCTTTTAACTTTGGGCTTAACAGCCTGTGGTGCACAAAATACGAATAACGAAAATATTGACGCTACAGTTTCAGCAGCTCCTGGCGCACCAGGTGCTGAACCATATTGGGCTTACGCGGGTAAAACCGGAATTGGTACTTCTTTTGAGCAATACCAAAACGGCCAATATAATAACAACGCTGCGACAGGTGAAGTATCAAAAGTATGGTTTTCAATTGCCAAAGGTATGATCACCGAAACTATGTTTGGACTCATTCACCAAGCTCAAATTAAAGATATGCAGTTTGTAGTAACCGGTAAAGATTTTACAGTCACTGAAGCTGACGACTTAGCCGTTACAATTGATTACTTACATAAAGACGATAAAGGCAGACCACTATCGCTTGCTTACAAAGTAACAAGTACAGATAAGAAAGGGCGTTTTACCCTCGAAAAACACATATTCACCGACCCTGACGGACAAACATTGTTTGTACGCAGTATTTTTAATACATCACTTAAAGGCGTGAAAGCGTATGTTGCTGTTAATCCTTATATAAACAACAACGGCTTAGGTGATTTTGCAAAAACCACTGAGCAAGGCTTAGTAGCATGGGAAGATGATAATTTTTTAACGTTGCAATCATCTACGCCATTCAAAATGCAAAGTGTAGGCTTTACAGGTGTGAGCGATGGCATCACCTCACTTAAAAAACAACACACACTAAGCAAAAAATATTCAAACACAGGCGATAAGGCCGGTAACGTCACTCTGCTGGGAGAGCTTGGTAATATCGATAGTAATACCACATTTGATTTAACACTAAGCTTTGGTAAAACGCAGCAGCAAAGCCAGCAACAAGGTGCACAGAGCTTATCTAAAGGTTATCAAAATGTGCTTGATGCCTACAACGGTAAAGGTGATGCGCTAGGCTGGGAAGATTATTTACAAAGCCTTGAGCCATTAAATACAATGGTTAAGCAAACAGCCGATGACGGTAAGCTACTTTACACCAGTGCAATGGTACTAAAAGCGCAAGAAGACAAAACTAATGCGGGTGCGCTCATTGCCTCACTTTCTAATCCTTGGGGTGAAACTGTTTCAGCCAAAGAGGGTTCGACTGGTTACAAAGCGGTATGGGTTCGTGATTTTTATCAAGTAGCTATGGCATTTATGGCCTTAGGCGATACCGCCACTGCAAAAACGGCCTTCGAATACCTTGAAAAAGTACAAGTTACTAGCAAAACCCCGGGTAACAATGGTGATACAGGATGGTTTTTACAAAAAACACATGTTGATGGTGAACTTGAATGGGTAGGGGTACAGCTAGATCAAACGGCTATGCCAATTATGCTCGCGTGGAAGTTACATCAAGCAAACGTACTAAGTGATAACGAACTTAAAGATTGGTATGCACGCATGCTAAAACCGGCAGCTGACTTTTTAGTTGATGGCGGAAGAGCTAAAATTTTATGGAACGACATGCAAATCACTCCACCCGCAACACAGCAAGAGCGCTGGGAAGAGCAAAGTGGTTATTCTCCCTCTACAACGGCTGCCGTTGTTGCTGGCCTTATAACAGCCAGTGACATAGCAACACTCAGTGGTGATACTCAAAATGCAGATCGTTATTTAGCAACGGCTAAAAAGTACAACCGTGATATAGAATCGCAAATGTTTACCACCGAAGGTAATTTAAAAGGTGATAGCACCGATGGCGAGTATTTTATTCGTATAGGTCAAGACACCGACGCTAACTCTAATACTAAAATTAACGCCAACAATGGCCGTGAAGGTTTTAACAAAAAGCAGATTTTAGACGGTGGTTTTTTAGAATTAGTCCGCTATGGAGTAAGAAGTGCCAACGATTCAAGTATAGTTAAAACCCTACCTGAGTATGACGACGAAACGCTTGAAGATAACTTACAAGTTAAATACAGCTTTAACTTTACCGATGGAAGCGGCACATTTGCAGGCTATCGCCGTTATGGCAACGACGGTTACGGCGAAGATGAAACCACAGGTACTAATTACGCCGAAAGCGGGAGCAACACGCCAGGCCAACGTGGTCGTGTATGGCCATTTTTTACAGGCGAACGCGGACACTATGAAATAGCAGCTGCAAATGCAAATAATGCGCTTGATGATGCAAAACAAGCGGACATTAAAAATAGTTACGTAAAAGGTTTAGAGCAGTTTGCTAATAGCGGCATGATGCTACCTGAGCAAGTATGGGATGGCGTGGGTGTAAATAAAGCAGGTTATGCGTTAGGTGAGGGCACAAACTCAGCAACACCTCTAGCTTGGACACACGCAGAATACATTAAGCTTGTACGCTCACTCAGTGATAAACAAGTTTGGGACTATTATCCGGTGGTTGCCGAGTCTCTAAAAAAATAATATATAATACCAATTCGCTTAATTAAGTGATCTATTTTGAGGCAGGAAAAACGTGTTGATAGCTAGGCAAAAAATTCGCTATTTAGTTGTTCTAAATAAGAGTTTTTTAACGCAGTTAGCGACACGTTTAGCCCCGCAAAATGATTAAGTATTATTGCGGATTGGTATAAAATGCTGTAGTTATTAAAAAAGGCTTCTAAATTTATTTAGAAGCCTTTTTGTTATGTACTCACTTAATATTAAAACAAAAAAATGCTCTTCAAATAAAATGAATGTCACTTTTTAGTTACATTATTTGAGGCCACACTTATTATCAAACCATGATAACAACTCGGTATAAAATTCTTTTTTATGATCGTAGAAAAGCGTATCAGAAAAGTGATCGGCATCTTCAAGCTCAATATATTTAAAGTCTTTTTTGTACTTTTCAAGCTCAGATACGAAGTCTCTACTGTGTTTTACTGGAACACGACTGTCGATATCACCATGCACAACCAGTATCGGAATATTTACTTTATTTACTTGCTCTACAGGGGATACACCTGTAATCGTAGGGCGTTGTAAAATACTTAAAAAGCGATTTTCGTTAAGAGTTGCATTGATACGACTTAAATCACTTACACCCGCACCGGCAACAACACATTTATATATGTTGTTTTCACGCATAGATGCAGCAAATGCAGCATAACCGCCATAACTCCAACCAAATAAAGCGAGTTTATCTTTTGTCGCTAAGCCTTTATCTATCAAATATTGTGCGGCGTCGTCTAAATCATCTTGTTTTTTCAAGCCCCAGTTATTATCACCGGCTATCCAATGCTCCAGACCGTACCCCGTAGATCCACGATAGTTTGGTTGAATAACTACGTAACCATGATAGGCGAGTAACTGCGCCCAGTCATCAAATACAACAGAGTCACGCACCCAAGGACCACCGTGAGGAAGTACTATCGCAGGGTAAGGACCTTTAGTCGCAGGGATGGTTACATACGCTTTTATTTTGCGTCCATCTCTTGCTTTATAAGAGATATATTTAACGGATCCTAATTTACTTTTATCAATAAACGGAAGTCGGTCACCAATTTTAGTCAGCTTCTGCTTATTAGTAACAATGTAATAGCTGCCTGGGTTATCGTCAGCAGATACTCTCACCACTAATACGTTATCGTTATCAGAGCTACTAATGATTTGTACAAATTTATCTTTAAATAAAGAAGCAACAGATTCGTTAAGTGCTTGAAGGTTTGGGTCTGTGAAATAAAACTTAGGCTGCTTGGTTGTATAGCGAAAGCCTTGTAAAGTACCGTCGGTATCAAGTATAACACCGTCTGTATCTACAGATTTAAGACCAAATTGACGTTCAGAATACTGACCTGTTTTAATATTGTAAATATAAATGCCAGTCGTATTTTCGCCTAAGTTGGCGTTAACATAAACTTCGTTAGGGTTACCTTTTGCAAATCCTAATATCTCAAAGTTTTCACGCTTTTTAGGACTAACTTGCTTAATTACTTTCCAATCATCATTGCCTTTATCTCGGGCATAATAATCGATTGCGTTATCAGATTTATTCCAACCTTGGGCTATTCTTATTTCACCATCGTAGTCAGAAACAAACGAGCCTGATACTTTTTCATTTCCGCGCATTACAGTAACGCTTCGTCCAGTGTTAATATTAAATCTCACTACATCTGGAATGTAGTTATTATTAATATCAACCTCTACAAGTACTTCATCTTTTTTGTCTGGAAGTATATTTATTATATTAAATTGAACATTTCGCTTTTTCTTAAATGGTAATAACCAGTCGCCTTTACCATCAGCATCAGTTATTGCAAACTTATTAACCCAGTATTTGCGACTTCCATCTTCTAGTATTTGTCTAAACATAACGCCAATTTTTTCATCGTTTAACCATACGATGGAAGATATCAGCATTTTATCAGCGCCCAACCTTACGGGGTCTGCTTCTAGGTTATTTGGATCTCTTATCTCAATTATATAGTCACCATTTTTGGTAGTCGCTCTTAAAATAGCAAGCTTCTTACCATCAGGTGATGCTACAACACTACGGATAGCCGATGACATTGAGAAAGCATCGATACTGCTTACTTGTGTCGCATCTTCAGTTTCGCTATTAGCGAAAGAAGATAGGCTTAGTAAGGTAAATCCTACTAACATTCTTTTTTTAAGTTTCATTTTTTATTCCCTCAAAAAAAATGGCCTAAAATTTTAGGCCATCTGGATTGAATATATACTCAGCCAATTCTAATTAAAAAGAAGCTGTAAAACTGATGTATGGGCTACGTCCTGATGTATCATAACCAACACCTAGAGGGATGTTAGTATTTGAGAAAGAACCATTTGGATCTACTTTTGGTGGAGCTTCATTAAATACGTTACGTACACCAAAGTTCACTTTATACGCATCGTTAGACCAAGTCATACCGATGTTATGTACAAAGTAGTCATCAGTGAAACCAACAGGGCGACATTTAAGTGGAGCACCATTTGCGTCAGTTAAACCACGACAACCTGCAGTACCTTCTTCGAATTCACCTAAATCATCTTCATCTTCACGACCTTTACCGATGAAACGTGTTTCCCAGTTAAACCTAAAATCAGAATATTTAAGTTGTAAGCGTGCTGTACCGCGCCATTCTGGTGAATCTGGCTCACCCATATTGTCATCAATAGTACCAAGTACATCAAAAACTTGCTCTGTCATACGCGTAGCTTGAAGGTCTAGTGTAATACCTAAGTTTTCTTCTGCAATTACCGTATCTGTTTCAAAGTAGATATTGTAATCAAAACCTTTAGAAGAGATTAAACCAATATTGATAAAGCTAGCATCAACTAAATCAATTTGACCATTTTCGTCACGGCCGATACGGCTACAAAAAGCATCATTACCATCAGCAGAATAACACTGACCAATACTGTAGAAAGCACTTGGCTCTGCAATACTATTTGTTACTTCAATATCAAAACGAGTTAATGACATTGTTAAATCAAATGCATCAGTGAACGGTTGTTCAAAGATAAAACCGTATGTTTTAGCCACTGATGTTTCAGCACTAAGTTCAGTTGTACCGCCAGTTTCAATCTCAGCGCTGTAAGTAGCAGTATATGAATCAGTCCCACCTTGACCTAAACCAAGAGTAGTTGGATCAATACCTGATGCTTGACAAGCGTTTAGTACCGCTGTATCGCGTGTTTCTTCAGCTGCATTATATGTAGCTGCTGAACCTGGGTTCAATGGGTCAATATTACGAGCATCTTCCGGAACAACACATGGATCGGCAACTGTATTAAAACCAGACGTACCGTTTAAGAAACGTTCACGTAAGTTTGGCGCTCTATAAGAAGTACCTTTTGTAGCACGAAGAGTAAACCAATCAACAGGACGGTAGATAGTTTTAAGACTATAAGTTGATTCAGCATCGTAGAAAGATTCTTCAGAAACACGGCCAGAAGCTGTAAATGTAAGTTCTTCAGCACCTTTAACTCCTTTAAGTAAAGGGAAGTCAACTTCTGTGAATATTTCTTTTAGATTACGAGAACCATCAGCGCCTTGGTCAGCAAAGTAGCCCCATAGTAAGCCTTGTGATGCTGCTGCATTAGGATTTGATTCAATCTCATCACGACGATATTCAATACCAACGATACCTGCAACAGTTTCGTTATTCCATGGTAGTGCGAAGAAGTCACCACCCATGAATGCATTAAAAACAAACTGGTTTACTTTAGTTTCGATGTCGCGGTCAATAAATAAATAGGCCGCTTCTTCAGGTGAAAGCGTACCGCCACCTTCTTGGTAAATACTATCTGCAAATAAATTAACAGGAACACATCCATCAGAACCGGTACCACAGGTAACAGTACCATCATCATTAAGAACAGCGGTTTCTAATGAGTTAATTAAGCGTTCTTCATCAATACCAACACGGTGGTCAGTACCTTTAGATGCGCTGTACGATACAGACGCGTCGTAGTACCAATTGTCTAAACCAATGTTTTCGAACATACCAAGATTACCAGTAACACCGGTAACTAAACGATATTGTGAAACTTCAACTTCAGTTTGATCACGGTCACCACGAATATTGATGATTGGCTGAACGGCCTCAGGTCCACCAGGGCCCACACCTAACACGCCAAAACAGTCAATACCGTTTGTTCCACAAGGGTTATATGGGTTTGATGCCGCTACTTGTTGAAATATTTGTGCACCAGGGCTAAAAATTGGTGATTTACGACTCGCATATAAACCTTCGTAGTAGAAAGTTGTATCGTTATCATCTTGGAAGTTATATTCACCATTAAGCATTAATGAAATACGTTCATTTTTACTTCTGTAATCACCACTTTTGTAGTAATCAGATTGTTGGAAAGCGTATAGAGGGTCTTGGAAATCAACGTCACGGAAACCATCTCCGTTACCATCAACAAATACACCATCATTAATACCATCGCCATCGAAATCGCCAGCTACCCATGAAGGTAAAAATCCTTCAAGACTTGATGGTACAGTTGATTCGCTGAAGTTTGGAATACCAGTGTTTGTAAAGTTAGGAGTGTAATAAACACTACCAAAGAAAGAAGGTACGCTAATACGATTTGTTAGAGGGAAAATATCACATGAATCTTCACCACTCGCCACAGGACCATAGCCACTGTTTCTCGTTACGATACTGCCATCTTCAGCTTCCCAAATACGCTCTTCACACCCTTTAACAAAAGGGTTACCAGATAAAGATTGAGATTTTTGTTCTGAATATTCAACGCCTACAGTGATAAAACCATTATCCATGGTTTTGCCCCACATACCCGAAAGTACAGTTTCTTCACCGCCTTCACCTTTAGGTTGACGATAAGATGCATCAAAAATAAAACCTTCCACATCTTTTTTCAATATTACGTTAGCTACACCCGCTACCGCATCAGAACCATAAACGGTTGATGCGCCATCAAATAAATTCTCTACACGCTCAATCATTACGCCAGGTATTAAATTTAAATCAGGTGATGTTGGTGCACCACCAACGCCAGCAGGAGCCATTCTTCGGCCATTAATAAGCACAAGAGTTCGTTCAGCACCTAAACCACGAAATCCGATTGTTGCAGCGCCCGGACCGTTATCTAGTACAAAACCACCAAATGTATTATCTATTTGAGCACCAGCCGCTTGGCTGGTCGATTGAAGCATTGAGCCTGCATCAAATAAACCCATTTCACGAGATAAGTCGCCATTGATAATTTGAATTGGTGATGCATTTGAAAATTCAGCTTTTCTTATACGTGAGCCTGTTACAACTATTCGTTCAGGTGCTTCTTCTTCTAATTCTACGTCTGAATTCAAGTCGTTTTCTTGAGCTAGCGCGTTAGGCGCTAAGGCTACAGAGCCTAGCAATAAAGAGTACCTTATTGCATTTGATAGAGCTTTAGTTTTAAACATATGTAAATCCCTGAGATATTATTGTTATTTAAGCTATAAAGTTACAGAGTAAGGTTATAGCGGCACAATAAATTTACATTACAGAAACAGAATAGTAAATACAGTTAACAGTTTGCTGTTGCTAAGGAATGTGTAATTGATGTTTTTTTGATGAAAAAGTATAGTTTTTTGGGTGGTGTTTTTTTTAATTTATTGTTTATTATATGATTTTGTTGTTTGTAAATGAATGTGAACAGATGTAATCAGTATTTGCTTAATAAAGAAGGCTCAGCTTGACCTTCTAGGAGTGAGAATAGGATTTAATAGGGCACTTTGTACTTATTCACCACATATCAATTTTAATAAGTTCTCTACTACATTTGCCCAGCAACAGTGGTGTTTCGATCTATTGTAGTTAGTTGTGGGTTTACGTAACTTGTAATGACTGTAATAACAAAGCCGATGCAACAAATTTTGGTACGTTAATATTAGCTTCTTTAAGCGCACGAATAACAAAATAGCAACTGAATTGCTTGCAGCAAACAATGCGTTAAATTTTATGTTATTAGCGATAAGTGAACGGTGTGATACCTCAATTATTCAGTGGGTATAGTATTAGCCATTTTTCGCTCTCTTATTTTAACGTTATTAGCAAGTAATGCGCTAAATGATGTAAAACAAGCTGATATTAAAAATAGTTATGTAAAAGAGTTAGGGTAATTTGCTAATAGCGGCATTTTTTTACCAAAATAAGCGTGGGATGTATAGGTGTAAATAAAGCAGGTTATAAGTTGGGTGAGGACACAAACTCAGCTACACCTGAAGTTTGGATACATGCAAAATATATTAAGCTGGTACGTTTACTCAATGGTAAACGAGTTTGGGATCATTATTTGGTGGTTTTCGAGTCATTTAAGTAATGATTTTGAAATTATATGACATAAAAAAAGATTTTAATTAGGCGTTTTTTTTTCTAAATTAAATTCCGTTTTTTGCAACGGTATAGGGTTTGTGAAGTGTAGTGTGAATATTTATGCTAATTAAGTGGGATAGTATTTTGATAGGGGTTTTAAGTGAATTGTATAAGAGTTGTTCTTTAATGGTGTTTATGGCGCTGTTTTTATAAATAATGGAGCCTGCTTTTTATTCATTTTGTTGGTTTTGCAAACAACCAACAATGTAAATTATATGTTTGTTTTTTTGTTTTTATTTTGTTTTTTGGTTTTATCCTTGTTTTTTTGTTAATTTATTGTTTTTTATGGTGATTTTCCTGTTAATTGCTGTCGCATTTTGTTGGCAAGTTTGTTTTTATTGTGTTATTAATTTGTTTCTCCTTACACGTTAAGGGGGTTAAATACTTTAAATTAGTAGGCGTTATATAAAGTATTTAACGTAAGACATAAAAAATAATAATCTAATTATCTAGGGATAAATCAAAAATGAACCATAATTTTTCTAAGACATTTAAACGCTCATTCACTGCTGCAGCCGTTGCAATGACGTTAAGTGCGGCAATGCCAGCAATGGCAGATAACGTTAATGGCGCTATCAAAGGTAGCTTAACAGCTCAGTCAGGTGTTTCATTAGCGGGTGCATCAATAACAATAACAGATGAAAGCAAAGGTTATTCTAAAACACTAACTGCTGATGCAAATGGTGAGTTTGATCTTAAGCAAGTGCCTGTAGGTAAGTATGATATTACAGTATCCCAATCTGGTTTTGACCAAGCTCAAGTTAAAGATGTTGTTATAGGGGTAGGTAAAACAGCTCTTATTGAAATTCCACTAACCACAGGTAATATCGAAAGAATTGCTGTTGTAGGTGGCTCTATTCGTGCAATAGATGTTTCTGCATCAGAGTCTTCATTAAATATTAGCTCTGAAGAATTAGCGCTACTACCAATATCTCGCTCAGTAACTTCAGTAGCATTGCTTGCGCCAGGCGCAACTGAAGGGGACAGTCGTTTTGGCGACCAAGCTTCATTTGGTGGTGCTTCTGTAGCTGAAAATGCTTATTACGTGAATGGTCTAAATATGACTAATTTCCGAAATGGTCTTGGCGGTGCAACAATCCCATTTACTGCGTACGATAGCTTCCAAGTTAAAACGGGTGGTTATTCTGCAGAGTTCGGGCGTACTACCGGTGGATTAATCTCATCAGTTACTAAATCTGGTTCTAATGATTTTCACTTTGGTGTTGAAACGATTTATTCATCTGACTCGTTAAGTGAGCAAGCTCCTAACTCACTTTACAAACAAAATGATCGTTGTGAAGATGCAGACGGGCACTGTATTGGTGATTTATATGTTAATAACCAAGACGACTACGACAATTCATTTGAAACAAGTATTTATGCTTCAGGTGCGATAGTTGAAGACACATTATTCTTCTATGGTATTTACACTGCAAGAGATAATGACTACGAATACGGTAATGCATCTCAAACAGATTTAACAGTTGAAAAAGATGATGACCCATATTACCTAGCTCGTTTTGATTGGAATATTAACGAAGATCATCAACTAATGCTTTGGGGCTTTAGTGATAAGCGAACTTATTCAGAAAAAACAATTTCAGATCCTGAAGGAAATGGTAATTATACTGAAGATGGCGGTACAGCTTTTCACAAGCGAGGCGGAGAAAGTTTTGCAGTTCGTTATACTGGTAATCTAACAGATGACCTAAGTATGTCAGCAATGTATGGTCAGGTTAAGTTTTCAGAAACTGATTACTCAGACTTTGATGATTGTCCTACAGGTTATGATGCCGATTTAGGTGAGGATACTACGTGTTATGTAAACTTTACCGTTGGTGAAAATGAAGATAAACGTGAGCAATTGCGCGTTGACTTTGATTATTACCTAAACGATGAGCATACGTTAAAATTTGGCTATGATTCTGAAACTAATACAGCTGATTCAACAACACAAAACTCTGGTGGCGTTTACTACTATTATCGTACATATGAAGAAGGCGCTAGACTGGCTAACGGTTATGTCTTACCTGAAGAAATGAAGACAACACGTGTACGCGATTATAAAAATGGCGGTTCGTTTGAAGTAGAAAACTGGGCTATTTATATTGAAGATCAATGGTCAGTTACTGAAGATTTAACATTAACACTAGGTCTTCGTAATGATAGTTTTACTAACTACAATGCAGATGGCGAAGAGTTTGTTTCTATTGATAACCAAATTGCCCCTCGTATAGGTGGTTCTTGGGATATTAATGGAGATGGCGATAGTAAGTTATTCTTCACTGCTGGTCGTTATTACCTACCAGTAGCAGCTAATACAAATATTCGTTTAGCGGGTGCAGAAACATTTATCCAAACTTGGTACGCTTTTGAAGGGTTAAATGCTGACGGAACTCCTGTAGGTTTAGGTACTCAGCTAGGTGATCCAGCTATTTCTAATGGTGGTGACGGTACTGCGAAACCATCAAATACCTTATCTGATAAAGATCTTGAACCAATGTATAACGATGAGTATATGATTGGTTATCAAGCAGCAATTAATGATGATTGGTCATGGGGTATCAAGGCAACTTACCGTGTTTTAGGTAATCAAATTGATGATGGTTCTTATATCTTTAATGATGAAAATGGTGAATATTTAGGTGAGAACTGGTTCTTATTTAATCCTGGTAATGGCGCTACTTTCAATTTCGATCTTGATGGTGACGGCACCACTGAAGAATATAGCTTTACTGCACAAGAGTTAGGTTACCCGGAAGCTAAGCGTAAATACGCATCAGTTGATTTAACATTAGAAAAAACATGGGATCAGGTTTGGTCTTTAAAAGCGCTATACACATGGTCTCACAACTATGGTAATACAGAAGGTTTTGTTAAATCTGATAATGGTCAAGATGATGCTGGTCTTACGCAAGATTGGGATTACCCTTATTTAATGGATGGTGCTAATGGTAATCTACCTGCAGATCGTCGTCATAACATTAAAATTTATGGTGCTTTTGCTGTTACAGAAGACTTCTTAATTGGTGCTAATGTTAATATCGCATCTGGACGTCCTTGGACTGCTTTAGGCCAAGGTTATACTCCAGATCCTGATCAATACCAATATGGTGATACTTACTACGTAGGTGACAAACGTTTCCCTCGTGGCAGCATGGGTACTACACCATGGACAGCACGTTTAGATCTTAACTTTACTTATAACCTTCGCTTTAACGATCAGAAAGTTCGTTTAGCTATGGATGTATTTAACGTATTTGATGCTGCTACTGAAACTCGTTACGACGAAGCTGCAGAAATAGCTGCTGGCGATGGAAATGCTACATTTGGTTTAGCTCAGTCTTACCAGTCTCCTCGTAGAATTCAATTATCAGCGTCTTACGATTTCTAATAACTTGTTAGTATGAGTTAAAAGTTGTTTAATAAAAAAGCCTCGTTAGAGGCTTTTTTTATATCTAAATTTTGAATTTTTGTGAGGTATGAATACATCAGAAAGAAAAGTGAAATGAATAGATAAAAATATACTGAATAAAATTTAAGTAGTTGTAACTGCCAATTAAAATGGTTTGTTAATTCTGCTTTATTTTATCAGGCAGGCTCAGCTTGACCTTCTAGGAATGAGAATAGGAGCTAATAGGGTACTTTGTACTTCTTCACCACGTATCAGTTTTAATAAGTTCTCTACGAGCATTTGCCCAGCAACAGTGGTGTTTTGCTCTATCGTCGTCAGCGGTGGATTTACATAACTAGCAATGGCTATGTTATCAAAGCCGACTACCGCAACATCTTTTGGCACGTTAATATTTGCTTCTTTAAGTGCACGTATAGCGCCAATAGCAATTAAGTCGCTTGCAGCAAATAAGGCGTTAAATTTAATATTATTAGCAATGAGTGAGCGAGTGGCGTGATACCCAGATTCTTCAGTTGATATAGCATTAGCCATTTTACGTTCGTTTATTTTTACGTTGTTAGCCAGTAGCTCATCTTTAAAGCCCTGAAAACGACTAAAGAATTCAGGGCTATGATCAGATGCATCACCAATAAAAGCGCAATCAGTTCTGCTGTGTGCAATAAAGTGCTCAGCGGCGAGCTTACCGCCACCGTAGTTATCACAACAAACAGTTAAATCTGGGCGATTATCAACCGTTGCACCCCAACAAACAAACTTAGTGTTTTGTTCAAGTAAGGTGTTAAATTTTGGTTGGTAATCAATGTAATCGCCATAACCGAGTAAAATAATACCATCGGCTCTGTGGCTATCTTCATAGTCTGCTTGCCAATCAGCACTGGCTGATTGAAATGATACTAATAAATCGTAACCTTCTTTAGCGCAAGCACGGGTAATGCTGCCAAGCATGGCTAAAAAGAAAGGATTAATTTGTGACTCATCAGAAGTAGGGTCTTCGAAAAGAAGTAATGCAAGTGTGCTGCTTTGTTGTGTACGCAAGTTGCTGGCATTTTTATCAACTTTATAATTAAGCTTTTTAGCTATATCGAAAACACGCTTACGTGTTTCTTCATTAACAAGATGGCTGTTACGTAAAGCGCGAGATACAGTTGATTGAGATACCCCTGCATAGTGGGCAATATCAAATGAGGTGGCTTTACCTTTCATTGTTACAACTTAATTAATTTGATAAATAATTGTGTCATTTTCGTTTATTAATGAATAATTTCAAGCTTTTTGTGAATTAACGTATATTTTTATTGATAAACGGCTGACACCGGTGTCATAATATAAATGTTTTATCATTTTGTTGTCAAAACGTATTCGCTGTTTATATATTTTATAGGCAGCATTTTTTACTGTGATAGCTACTTTGAGGTGATAGCTCAAAGTATAAATAACAATGGTATACCATTGTAAAATAATAAGCACGAGTCGCTTAACAAAAGAGATAATACTATGAGCCTAAACTCTTCTGCCCAATTTGATCCCATCTTAGTTGCTGATGTTGGCGGCACCAATGCCCGCTTTGCTTTAATAACTGCTTTTAATGAGCACACTAACCAATTTGTAATAGAGCACATTAATATTTTTCCTAGTGCTAATTTTGGTTCACTTGAAAGTGCGCTTGAGCAATATTTACAAACAGTCTCGCATATTACACCCAAACGCGCATGTTTAGCCGTTGCAGGTCCAATAAAAGCTGGGCAGGTACATTTAACCAATTTAGGTTGGCATTTTAGTGTTAGTGAATTTAAAGCACACTTTAATTTACTTCAATTAGAAGTCATTAACGATTTTGCTGCCTTTGCATATGCGGCTCCTTACTTAGATCCTAAACAAAATGTCATTGTTAAATCAGGTCAAGCTGATGACAATGCTAACATTGGCGTTATAGGTCCAGGTACTGGTTTTGGTGCCGCGTGCTTAGTTAGAACGTCGCAATCTACCGCTGTTTTAAGTTCAGAAGGGGGGCATATATCGCTTGCACCTGTTAATGAACTCGATACTTTACTATTAAATGAATTACGTAAAGATCATCCCCATGTTTCTATCGAAACTGTATTTTCAGGCCCTGGCATAACGCATTTATACAAAGCGATGTCTGCGGTTAAGGGGGTAACAGCTAAAAATTTAGATGCTGCGCAAATAAGTAGTCTAGCAAATAGCGGTGAATGTGCTGTCTGCGATGCAACGCTTAATCAATTTTGTGATTGGATCGGCAGTGTAGCCGGCGATTTAGCCGTTGTTTACGGCGCTTTAGGCGGACTATTTATTGGCGGTGGAATACTGCCTCGTATGCAAGCAAGACTTCTAGAAAGTCGTTTTGTTGAACGATTTTCGCAAAAGGGTATTATGTCGCAATACGCAGGGCAAATTCCTGTAATACTTGTAACACAAGATAATATTCCACTAATTGGTGCCGCAGCGTGTTTGCACAACAGCAAATAAGGAGCTTTCCTTGTTCGCATTTGGAAAAATAGAGTGATGAAAAAAGTAACAATAAACAGTGTGGCAAGTCATGCTGGTGTTTCTAAAAAAACCGTATCACGCGTTTTAAATAACGAGCCTAATGTTAGTGCTGCAACCCGAGAAAAGGTGCTTGCGGTATTTAAAGAACTCGATTACACCCCAAATCCAATTGCACGAGGCCTTGCACAAAATCGTAGCTTTATTATTGGGTGTCTTTACGATAACCCAAGTAAAAGCTACATTACTCGCGTGCAAACGGGTGCTTTAGAAGCATGTAAAGAAAATAACTATAATTTATTGATACATCCTTGTGAGTTTCGTGGTGAAGCCCTTATAAATAATATTGAGCAATTACTACAGACTTCTCGATTAGATGGCATTGTGCTAACACCTCCTTTTGGTGATTTTGCTGAGCTTGTTGCTTTTTTAAAATCTAAAAAAATTCCTTACGCAAGAGTTGCGTCAGCTTTACTTCAAGATGATTCTATTTCGGTTCGTAGTAATGATGAACAAGGCGCATTTGAAATTACTGAGCATTTAATTAGCCTTGGGCATAAATCTATAGCGTTTATTAAAGGGCACCCGGATCACAGTGCTACGCAACAACGCTTTAAAGGTTACAGGCGCTCACTTGCAAGCCATGGGATAGAGTTTGATGAACGATTAGTAGAGGAGGGTAACTTTAGTTATCATTCTGGTGTAGATAGTGCACGTAGCATATTAGATTTGTCCCCTAGGCCAACAGCTGTATTTGCATCAAACGATTACATGGCGGCAGCGGTATTAAAATTAGCTACTCAGCGCCAATTAAAAGTGCCTGATGACATTTCAATAGCTGGTTTTGATAATGCACCCATTGCGCGTCATATTTGGCCTGGTTTAACGACTATTGCACAGCCCGTTGAAGAGATGACTAAACAAGCCGTAACTCAACTTATTTCACACATAGCTCAACCGCAAGAACAGCCGTATCAGGTAACGCTTGAGTCGCGCTTAATTACACGTGAGTCTACCTCTGCGATAAAATAGTGAGTTAAAAACACTTTCACAGTAGCCCGAATATGAGTGACGCTTATTCGGGCTTTTTTTTGCTCTGAACTTGCTAAAATATACTTTGTGCCTAAAAATCAATTAGGTCATTATTCGGTCATGTTAAAATATTAAACTATTTTTGTTACCCGGGGTTGACACCGGTGTCATTGCTATGCGTTAATACAGTGACACCGGTGTCAGGGCTGTTGTGAGAGGCTCCCTGGTAGCGTACCTTTGAACGGGTAAATCAAAGATGCTCAGTACAGTTATTTACGTGGAGTCTGTAGTTGCTACTGAGCCTTTATCCTCTAACTAATAGAGATGAGTTAAATTATGTTACATCCTCGTATTCAAGAAGTTACCCAGCGCGTTATCGAACGCAGTAAAAATACCCGTCAAGATTATTTAGAACGTATTTCGCACGCAAAAAAACAAACAAGAGTTCGTGCCGGTTTAGGTTGCGGAAATATAGCCCATGTTATGGCTGCATGTAGCAGTGATGACAAAGCGCGCTTAAAGGCTGATGAGCAGCCAAATCTTGCTATTATCAACTCATATAACGATATGTTATCGGCTCATGTGCCATACAAAGACTACCCAGATTTAATTAAAGACATTGCTACCAAATACGATGCTACAGCACAAGTTGCTGGTGGCGTTCCTGCAATGTGTGATGGTGTTACGCAAGGGCGTGACGGCATGGAACTTTCGCTTTTTTCTCGTGATGTAATTGCTATGTCTACGGCAATTTCTCTTTCACACGATGTGTTTGATGGCGTTTTTTGTTTAGGCGTTTGCGACAAAATCGTTCCGGGTTTATTAATTGGTGCATTGTCGTTTGGTCATTTACCTGTGTTCTTTTTACCAGCAGGTCCAATGCAATCAGGTATTCCTAATAAAGAAAAAGCACGTATTCGTCAAAAATTTGCACAAGGTCTAGTAAGTCGCGAAGACTTATTAGAGGCTGAAAGCGCGTCTTACCACAGCGCAGGTACTTGTACGTTCTACGGTACTGCAAACTCAAACCAAATGTTAATGGAAATAATGGGCTTACACCTTCCAGGTAGTTCGTTTATTAATCCTTACACTGAGCTTCGCGATGGTCTTACAGGTAATGCTGTAGAAACTATGCTTAAGCAGCTTACAGATGATAAAGAAAGCCCGTGTTTGGCCGATGTGATCAGCGAAAAAACGATTATAAACGGTTTAGTAGGTCTTCTTTCTACAGGTGGTTCTACTAACCATGCAATTCATATTGTTGCGATAGCAAAAGCGGCGGGCATTCAGGTTACGTGGAAAGATATGTCTGATTTATCGGAAGTTGTACCACTACTTACACGTATTTACCCTAACGGCTCTGCAGATGTAAACCACTTCCAAGCAGCTGGTGGTATGGGTTTCTTAATGCGAGAGCTAGCAAGCGCTGGTTACTTACACACAGACGTTAAAACAATGCTAGGCGATGGTTTAGCACCTTACATGACAGAGCCTCGTTTGGATAAAGACGATAGTCTGATCATGAGCAACTCAACCGGCCCAACTAAAGTTAAATGGGTAGATTGCCCAGCAAACTCACATGATGAAGAAGTACTTCGTCCAGTGAGTAACCCTTTTAGTAAGCAAGGTGGTTTGCAACTTCTAACGGGTAACTTAGGTAAAGCTGTTATTAAAGTGTCAGCTGTTGCTATTGAACATCAGGTTGTTACTGCTCCTGCGAAAGTGTTTAGCTCACAAAGTGCTCTGCAAGATGCATACACGCGTGGCGAATTAAACCAAGACTTTATTGCCGTGCTAAAAGAGCAAGGCCCTAAAGCGAAAGGTATGCCAGAGCTACATAAATTAACGCCAGTAATGGCAACGCTTCAAGATGAAGGCTTTAAAGTAGCCATTGTTACTGACGGTCGTATGTCGGGTGCATCAGGTAAAGTACCAGCTGCTATTCACTTAGCACCAGAGGCAGTAGAAGGCGGCATTATTGCTAAAATCCGAGAAGGTGATTTAGTGACACTTGATGCGCCAAACGGAATATTAAAAGTACACGTTAGCGACGAAGAACTTGCTAAACGTGAAGCAGAACTTAGCCTGCCAAGTGCAACATTTGGTACAGGTCGCGAATTATTTACTGGATTTAGAAATATCGTAAGCAGTGCCGATTTAGGCGCGAGTGCTTTTGGACTTGAATAAATATTAGCCATACTGGGTAATGAGGAACAAGTAATGAGTATTGAAAAAATCTTAGCATCGGCACCCGTGGTGCCAGTGGTTGTAATCGAAAAATTAGAAGATGCAGCACCACTTGCAAGAGCGTTATATAACGGTGGCTTAAAAGCCTTAGAAATAACACTACGTACACCTATTGCTGCAGAAGCTGTAAAGCTGATGAAAGCAGAAGTACCTGAAGCCTATGTAGGTACTGGTACGGTAGTAGATAAAGCAAGTTTTGATCTTTCGGTTGCCGCTGGTGCAGATTTTATGGTGAGTCCAGGTGTGAGCGATGAGCTTATTGCTTTGGCTAAAACATCAGATATACCATTTTTACCAGGCGCTGCAACTGCAAGTGAAGTTATGCAACTTGCGTCGCATGGTTTTACGTATTTAAAATTCTTCCCTGCAGAAGCTGCAGGCGGAACAGCAATGCTTAAATCAATCGGTGGCCCATTACCACATATTACTTTTTGCCCAACTGGCGGCATTAGCCTAGCAACTGCACCGAACTATTTAGCGCTTAACAACGTTATTTGTGTTGGTGGTACGTGGATGCTAGATAAACAACTAATTGAAAATAAAGACTGGCAAGCAATTGAAGCGCTTGCTCGCCAAGCAAGTGAACTTAAATAGGAGTCTAAAATGATTAATGTAGCAATTAACGGTTACGGCCGTATCGGTAGAAATGTTTTACGTGCACTTTATGAGTCAGCTCAAAACAGCGAAATTAAAATTGTAGCAATTAACGATTTAGCACCTGCTAACGTTAATGCCCATTTAACGCAGTATGACTCAGTTCATGGTCAATTTTCTAAAAAAGTAACACTTGAAAATAACACCATGTTAATTGACGATGACGTAATTACGTTAACGCAAGAACGCGACCCTGCAAATTTACCGTGGAAAGCACTAAACGTAGATATCGTTTTAGAATGTACTGGTTTTTTCACTAAACGTGATGACGCTGCTAAGCATATTACAGCGGGTGCTAAAAAAGTAATCGTTTCTGCTCCAGGTAAAGATATGGATGCAACAGTGGTTCATGGTGTAAACAGCGATGTAATTAACGCTGATAGCCAAATCATCTCAAATGCATCGTGTACTACTAACTGTTTAGCACCACTTGCAAAAGCAATTAACGACACCGTAGGTATTGAAAAGGGGAGTATGACAACGATTCATTCTTATACGAATGATCAAAACCTATCTGACGTATACCACCCAGATCTATACCGTGCTCGTAGTGCAACTCAATCTATGATCCCAACTAAAACAGGTGCTGCGGCAGCTGTTGGTTTAGTATTACCAGAACTTGCTGGTAAATTAGACGGTATGTCGGTACGTGTACCAACAATCAACGTATCTTTAGTTGATTTTACGTTTATTACTAAGCGCGATACGACTGCAGAAGAAATCAATGCAATCATGAAAGAAGCGTCAACGGGTTCAATGAAAGATATTTTACAATATAATGAGCTTCCGCTTGTTTCTATCGACTTTAACCATAACCCAGCGTCATCTATCTTTGATGCAACGCAAACTAAAGCCGATGGCAATCTAGTTAAAGTAATGGCTTGGTACGACAACGAATGGGGTTTCTCAAACCGCATGTTAGACCAAGTTAAAGCATTAGGTGCGTTTTTATAATACAGCCCTAATGATGTAAAGTTTTAGCTTTATCCAACCAAGCCACGCATTGCGTGGCTTTTTTGCGTTTGGTTTATCTGTATATTTGCAACTCAGACTATGGAGGGAACTATTTGTATTTTTTATACCCTAAATTTTGTTAATATGTGGGTGTGTAAATCAATGGAATTTCGTTGTATTTAATCAACTCAACGAAGCAAGGAATAATAAAAATGATCAGAGCTTTATCACGAAAGGTATTTCGCACAAATCATCTTCAGATAGGTGAGGGCAACATAAGTGGCTACATAGCCTGCTTTTTAGCAATACTGAGTTGCTTAGGCGTATTAGCGTTTCACTTTCCTGAATACTTAACCACACCAGAACTACGCAAAAGCTACAGTGTCGACTTTTTACGTCAGCTTATGTTTGCATCATTATTGGTCTCGGGCAGTTTAGGGCTACTTAACTTTGTACGTAATACCAATAAACGCTTAGGAGCTACAGCGTGGTTTTTTATTTTACTCGCTATTATGTTTGGCGGACCAAACGTTGAGGTAAATGAGTTTGCTAGCGACACACCTTACATAGGGCTAGATTGGTTTATTTTAGATTTACTCGGCTCAACACTCATATTTATTGTTATTGAAAAGCTGCTACCCCATCGAAAAGAGCAAAAAATATTACGTAGCGAATGGCGAGGCGATTTAAACCACTTTTTCGTAAACCATTTAATTATTGGTTTTGTATTACTCGTTACTAACCACTTTGTGCATTATGGTTTTGGCTGGGCTGTATCATCTACAGTACAAGGTTATATAGAGCAAACACCATTTGTAGTGCAGTTGTTTTTAATAATACTCGTGGCTGATTTAATGCAGTATTGGGTGCATCGTGCTTATCACGAAGTCCCTTTATTATGGCGCTTTCATGGCGTACATCACAGTGCTAAAGAAATGGATTGGTTAGCGGGCTCTCGCCAACATATTCTTGAAATACTCGTAACTCGCAGCTTAGTGCTCACACCCATATTTGTACTTGGATTTTCACAGCAAATAATTAGTTTATACGTAATAATTGTGGGTTTACAGGCTGTGTTTAACCATGCAAATGTACGTGTGAAATTTGGTTGGCTAAAATATTTTATGGTTACACCGCAGTTTCACCATTGGCATCATGCGTCAGATAAAGCCGCAATTGACCGCAATTACGCTGCGCATTTTTCGTTTTTAGACTACGCGTTTGGTACTGCTGTTAAAGGCCAAAAAGAGTGGCCAGAAGCGTATGGTGTAGTCGGGGATTACATGCCGGTAGGTATGCTTAAACAACAGGTTTACCCGTTTAAGCGCACTAAATGAGCTCGATTAATTCAATAAACATAAACTAAAAAAAGAGCAACGTGCTACACGTTGCTCTTTTTTATGACTCTACTTAATTATATATTTAGCTCTTCTAATAACTCAGTAAGTGTAGGTCTTTGATTTAATGAAGGTTGCATAGCATATTTTGCCATATCGGACATTTTAACAAATAGCTCACTTTGCCTATCATCACCGGTTACCGTGCCTAATAAGTCTTCAATTAAACAGCCCAAAGCTCTTACTTCTATCAACTCTAGTTGCTTTTGCTGATACTCACTTAGCATCGTTAAATTAGTTGCAGCACCAAAATCACCAAACAGAACGTCATGGTTTTGGTTAATCATAGTGTTATGCGCATAAATGTCGCCATGACTTACTTTACGAACATGCAAGTGATGTAAGGTACTTACCATTTGCTGTGCAATTTTTAAAATAGCGTGAGTTGAGTAATGGCAATCATTGTTAAAGGTATCACGCGTACAGGTTTCAAGGCTTGGAGGCAGACCTAAATTAGCGAAGCTTTTATCTATTAGCTCCATTACTAAACCCAACTGAGCACTTTGCTCAATGTAGGCAAGTACTTTAATTAAATTAGCGTGATCGCCTGCTTGTAAGCAGCAATTTACTTCATCAAGCGGGTAGCCGTCGCTGGTAATTGCACCTTTAAATAATTTAATCGCTACAGCGCTATCAGCAGCTTGTGCTAAATGAATAACGCCCGATGCACCTTGGCCAATAACATGACTAAGAGTGTAATCGTTAAGAGGTTTATTTTCTAAGCTGCACTTTGTAAGGCACTGGGCTTTATTAAAATCGTTACCGGCAAACGCAAGCCAAGCAAGTTTAGGCAGTTCAAACAGCCAGTCGTCTACGTGTGTTAAGTTATTAGCAGAGAGCCTAACAAGCTCGAGGTTTTTACACTGCGCCATGCTACTTGGCAGTTGCTTAAGTTGATTGCCCGCAAGCGCGAGCTTTTTAAGTTGGGTGTAATTACCAAAGTCTTCAGGCAATTCGCTTAACGTATTATCGGTGAGTATGAGCCACTCAATATTTTTTGGCAGGCTGTTTAAAGCAAACTCAGAAATTTGGTTACCCTTAAACGCGACCATAATTAAAGCAGGGCATTTAGCCAGCACAGTAGGAATATGCTTAAACTGATTAAACGATAAAAATACTCGCTTCAGGCGTGTTAAACAGGCAAATTCATCAGGTAGTGTTGATAAGTTATTATTTGATAAATCGAGTACTTCAAGCGTGTCAGCTAAGCTAAAAATCTCTTCCGGGAATATTGTTAACTCTTCTACTAATTGCAGGTGAGTAGCACCAGCAAGTTTGCCACTTTTAAGCTCTTTAAGGGAGTTCATATTAATACCATGTTCTAAAAATGAAAAAGCCAACATAGCTGTTGGCTTAAAGTCGTTCTAACTTAGTAAATCAGGTTTTAGAATTGCGCGTTATGGTAAACGTTTTGTACGTCGTCGCAATCTTCTAGCATGGCTAAAAAGCGTTCCATAACTTCAACGTCTTCGCCTTCAATCGGCGTTTCAATTTGTGGCACAAAGCTAATTAGGTCTTCGTCAAACTCAGTCACGCCCATTTCTTCAAGCGCTGTACGTGTATTGTTGTACTCTGTGTGAGGAGCAAAAACAGTGACTTTACCGTCATCTACTTCTACGTCAGTTACATCAACATCAGCCATCATTAATGCTTCAAGTACTGCTTCGTCGTCATCACCGTCAAATACAAAAATAGCAAGGTGATCAAATAAATGTGAAACAGAGTTTTGAGCGCCAATTTTAGCATTTGCTTTAGTAAAACAAACACGTACATCAGCAAAGGTACGCTTGTTGTTATCTGTTAAACAGTCAACAATAATCATACAATTACCAGGGCCGTAACCTTCGTAACGTGTTGCTGAGTAGTCTTCACCGCCGCCACCTTTTGCTTTGTCGATTGCGCGGTCAATAACGTGTGCTGGTACTTGGTCTTTTTTAGCGCGTTCAATTAAACGACGTAATGATAAGTTACCATCTGGATCTACACCGCCGTTTTTAGCACAAATATAAATTTCTTTGCCGTACTTAGAATAAACTTTAGTTTTAGCACCCGCAGTCTTAGCCATTGAATCTTTTTTGTTTTGGTAAGCTCTTCCCATCTGCGTTTCGCCTTAATATATGTAAATAATAGAATAAAATTATAATGCGTATTCTAAAGGTAAATGCATTCAAGGGCTAGTAAGTATTAAAGCCGATTAAAACTGTAGCGTTTAAAGTCCATCTAAAGTGTATTTTAGTGAGGAGATTATCGAGGGATTTAGACGTTGGAATTATATCTATTATTGTAAATTTAACTCAATAAAAAAGGCAACCTGTATAACAGGTTGCCTTACTAAGTAATAAAAAGTAAGTATTACTTACCAAATACGTACACGTTCATCTTCAGGAAGGTATAACTCATCGCCTGGTTTTACATCAAACGCTTTGTACCATGCATCGTGGTTGCGTGGCGCTTGTGCTCTAAAGCGACCTGGGGCATGTGTGCCACCACGAAGTTGGTTAAGCATGCTTTGCTCAGTACGTTTTTCTTTCCATACTTGTGCCCACGCAAGGAAGAAGCGCTGATCGCCAGTAACACCGTCAATAACAGGCGCTTCTTTACCATTTAAACTTAGCTTGTACGCGTGATAGGCCATTGATAACCCACCCACATCACCAATATTTTCGCCAAGGCTATTGCGACCATTAACAAAATTACCTTCAATTGGCTCGTATTTACTGTACTGCGCAGCCAGTTGATCGGCTTTTTTGTCAAATGCAGCGCGGTCAGCATCAGTCCACCAATTACGTTGCACACCGTTTTCGTCTGATTTTGAACCTTGATCGTCAAATCCATGACCCATTTCGTGACCAATTACAGCGCCAATACCGCCATAGTTTACAGCCGGATCGGCATTTGGATCGAAAAACGGCGGTTGTAATATCGCAGCCGGAAATACAATTTCATTAAACGAGCTATTGTAGTAAGCGTTTACGCGTTGTGGCGTCATGCCCCAGCGGTTACGGTCTGTTTTTTGTAGCTCTTTTTCAACACTTTCAGCGTGGAAAAACTCACGCATGTTTTTCACATTACCGATTAAATCGTTTTTAGTAATGCTTAAACCTTCATAAGACTGCCAAACATCGGGGTAACCAATTTTTGGTACAAATGCAGCAAGCTTAGCGCGCGCATTTACTTTAGTTGCATCGCCCATCCACTCTAGGTTATCAATACGTTCACCAAGGGCTGTACGAAGGTTTTCAACCAGCTCTGACATTTGTTGTTTTGATGACTCAGGGAAGTAACGCGCTACGTATATTTTACCAATAGCAAAACCAAGCGAACTTGTGCCTGACATTTCACTTATTGCACGTTTCCAACGAGGGCGAGGCTCTTGCTGTCCGTTTAGTTCTTTACCAAAAAAAGCAAAGTTAGTATTAAATACGTCTTCTGATAGTAAACCTGCGTTACCGCTAATAGCGTGATACGTTAGGTAGTCTTTCCATACTGCAATATCTTCTTGATTGATTAACTCAATCATCGCTTTTATTGGCTCAGGCTGAGACACATTTAACTGAGGTACTTTATAACCTGTTTGCGCAAAGTATAAATCCCAGTTAAAGCCAGGATAAGCAGTGCTTAAATCAGCACGTTCAACTTGGTTTAAGGTTAAATCGCGATTACGACGCTTTTCACGTGGCCAGTGACCTTGTGCAATTTTGGTTTCAAGATCAACAATTGCTTGAGCGCGCTCAGCGGTATTTTCGACTCCTGTAAACTCAAGCATGTCAGCAATGTGAGCAACGTAAGCTGCACGCGTTTTTACAAAGCGCTCAGCGTCTTCAAGGTAGTAAGAGCGATCTGGTAAGCCTAAACCACCAGCACCTAGTGACATTTCATATTTATTAGGGTCTAAGCGGTTAAACCACATGCCGCCACCCAAAGGGGCTTTATTACCGGTTAACCAAGACTTTCCAAACATTTCAGCTAAATCGTCAGTTGACGCTATATCACTAATTTCACTTAACAATGGCTTGATAGGCGCTACACCTAGTTTATTAAGTGTTTCGGTATCCATATACGCATTGTAAAAATCAGCAACGAGTTTTTCTTCTGCGTTTAAATCTTTACGTGCTGCTATTTCTTCAATAATAGCTTTAACATCGCCTTCGCTGCGCTCAGCTAATCCTGAAAATGCACCGTAGCGGGTTTTATCTGCAGGCATTACGTAGTTGTCATACCACGTGCCACTGGCATACATAAAAAAGTCATCGCCTGGTTTAACGGCTTCGTTACGCGCTGTTAGGTCAACACCAAAACTACCTAACTCTGCTTTTTCTGTTACTGCTGCAGTGGCTACTTTAGGTTGTTGCTCGTCTGTTTTTGTTGTTTGCGGCTCTGAACAACCGGTAATAAATGTGGCAGCTAATGCTGCGGCAATTAAACTCTTTTTCATTACTTACTCCTGAGTATCACTGATTGAATTAAAGCAGCAGTGAATCATTTTTATTGTTACGAATATTTAACTTATCGATTGTTATTGATATTAATCATACAAACAAACCTTTTGAGGTGAATCACCACAGTGCTCGATAAAACTAATATAGAGGAAAAGAGAAAGGCTAATAGGCGCTATAAAAGCTTTATTTAGCTCGAATACTTGAAAGTATCCGAGCTAAGAGGGGTCACACACTATTTATTTTGTATGCTGAAGCTCCCACATACGGGCATATTCTCCGGCGAGTGTAAGTAACTCATCGTGCCTACCTTGCTCAATAATTTGTCCGGATTTGAGCACAATAATGGTGTCTGCATCGGTAATAGTAGAAAGGCGATGAGCAATAACAATACTCGTATGGTTACTGGCAACTTCACGCATTGCAGCAAGTATTGCTTGCTCAGAATGAGAATCGAGTGCAGATGTTGCTTCATCAAAAATTAAAATAGGGGACTTTTTCAAAATGGCGCGCGCAATAGCAATACGCTGTTTTTCGCCGCCGGATACTTTTAAACCGCGCTCGCCAACCAGTGTTTTATCGCCTTTACCAAGAGTCGCTATAAAGTCTTTCAAATGCGCCATAGCAATGGCTTCGTCAATTTCAGCATCACTTGCTGATGGTCTACCATAAGCGATATTTTCACGAATGGTGGTGTTAAACAGCACGGTGTCTTGCGGGACTATTGCAATGGCTTTTCGTAAACTATTAAGTGTAACTGAGTTTATTGCTTGATTATCAATACTGATTTCACCGGCGCTTACATCATAAAAACGATAAAGCAGTCGGGCTAATGAGCTTTTACCAGCCCCACTGGCCCCAACAATAGCTACTTTGCTGCCTGCTTTAACACTAAAGCTAAGATTATTAAGAATAGGGCGATGGGCATCGTAACTAAAACTTACATTGTTAAATGTTATTTCACCTTGGCTAATATTGAGCTCTTTAGCATTAAGTGCATCGGTTATTTGTGGCTTTTTATTTAATAATCCAAGCATATTTTCAAGGTCGGTTAGGGCGCGCCTTATTTCGCGGTACACAAAACCTAAAAAGTTAAGTGGTAAAAACAATTGAATCATATACGCGTTAATCATCACAAGTTCACCAATAGAAAGCGTACCTGCAACTACCTCGGTTGAGCCCAACCACATTAACGCGGTAATAGCACAAGCAATAATAAGTGCTTGGCCTGAGTTAAGAGCGAGCAACGACATTCTATTTTTTAAACGGGCTTTTTCCCAGTTTGCTAAAAAGGTGTCGTACGTTTTTGCTTCAAACTGTTCGTTATTAAAATACTTTACAGTTTCATAATTAAGTAGGCTGTCTATGGCGCGGGTATTACTTTGATTGTCGGCAGCATTTGCTTCTCTAATAAAGCGGTTTCGCCACTGAGTAACCACCACAGTAAAGGTAATATAAATGGCGACTGCCAGTAATGTAATAAGCGCAAACCAAACAGAAAACAACGTGCCAAAAATAATCGCAACGGTAAGTATTTCAAACAAAGTAGGCACTATATTAAACATTAAAAAGCGCATTAAAAAGCTTAACCCGCTCGTACCGCGTTCTATATCGCGGCTAATGCCACCGGTTTGCCTATCTAAATGAAAAGCCAGCTCAAGTGAGTGCAAATGCTTAAATACTTTTAAACCAATATCACGCATAGCGTGCTCGGTTACACGAGAAAATACAGCATCTCTTATTTCACCTAAAAATACGCTAGCAAAACGCAGTCCACCGTACATCAATAATAATAAAGCAGGAATAACTAACAGTGGGTTAATGGACTTATCTACCGAGTCTATTATTTCTTTAAGTGCCCAAGGCATTAAAAGCGTGGCACCTTTTGCGCCTATAAGCGCCATAAGTGCAATAAAAACACGGCCTTTAAATTTTGTAAGGTAGGGCCACAGTGTTTTTACACTTTGGCGTAAATTCATGGCGTCTGGTCGTTTTTCACTGCTTTGTCTGGGGCGCATTCAGTATCTCAGAGTTGGTATATGGGTAAATAAACTAACTTATAAGCTAACAAGCTCAGTAAATTGAAATAAGGAAAGGTATTAGTTTAATTTTAAACATTAAAATGCGTTTACCAAATTAATGTTTTCTAAAATAGCAGTATATATTTTCCGGTAAAATATATCTCATGTAGCGTTTTCTGAAACCAGCTTTCCATAATGATTTGCAATAGGCTTGCTTAAACTTAATCGGGTTAAGAAACATTTTTAATGGATCGGAAGTTTTAGCAAAGTAACTTTCATGGCTATTTGCTCCCACGTATTCAGAGTGTTTTAGATTACCAAAGTTTACAGATTCGCTATAAGTAGGAGTTTTTAATAATCGAGATATAGGTTTTATAGCGGTTTCAGGAGCGATATTTATTTTTTTATAGTCCCTCTCAATAGCCATAAAATCAGAAATAAAGTCCATAGCCCCTTTTTGAAATTCGTTTATTGTATTTAGCTTATCGTTAGAAAAGTCATTAGGTTCGAATATAGCTACTATGTCATCATTTTTTTTATCGAATTTAATTACAGAGCCGTGAGGTGCCGAAAAAATAAATTCGAGCATATGCACACCTTCCGATAATACTTGAAAATTATTTTTAGGTTCTGAAAAGTTACACATATAGCCAGACATCGGAAACCCTTTTTCAGCAAACTTCATTGCAGTTTGAAATGTGCCTAGGTAATAACCATGAATATCTATTTCATTATTTTCTAATAGCATTAGCTTATTCAGTGAATTCTGGATTGTCCCTTGCCATCCAATGTCAACAATCGCGACTTTTTTGGTATCCATAAACCCAATTTGATCCAGGTAAGTTAATAGGTTTTCTCTTTCGACCGCTGCATTACTACATATATCATCAACTAATAAATGAAAGAGTTTTGCTAATTTATCCTTATCGCTATCTGTTTCTATTGTATGATTTTGATCAGAAAAGCCTACTTTTTTTATTTTTTCAATATGTTTTTCCGCTTCTATATCAACTCTATCAAGGTAGTTTACGACGCTCAAATTAGGAACAAAATGACAAAGTACCTTTATCGAATATTCATCGATGCCATTGTATATAGTGGGGATGTTTATAGCTCGCCTTGATGCATACATATATTTACTAACAGGGGTTTTAATTCCTTGATTCATAAGGCTATACACTTTATGCATTATATAGCCGTCGCGCGCAAGGAAAAATATATGTTCTATTTCTTGATGTATTACCTGACTAGTAAGCCAGCGAGTTAAGCCAAAATATATTATTCCACAATAAACATAACCGAAGTCGTACCAAATATTTTCATTGTTATTATTTCTTTGGGTAAACGTTTTGTTGATGATAGTCGCAAAATAAATAGATTCTTCTATAGAGAGTTTTGAAGGATATAGCTCCCTTAGCCTTTTAAATGAATGATGACTAAGCGCATATTCACTGGTTTTTTTGTAATAATAAGGTTTGATGCCTTCTTTCATCGCATTAATTACATCGGCGAAGTAATAATCGCCAATATGTAATAGCTTAGATGGTTTACAGGATAGTTCTTTAAGTATATGTGGATATAATCCACCTTTAGACTTTGATTTACGGATTACAGAAGATAAAAATAATTGATGGAATTTTGTATAACCATTATCGTAAAGAATTTTTTTTATCACATATTCTGGTAAGTACATGTCTGAGGTGAAAATTACCTTTTTATCACTATCAATACAGTATTGATAAAAAGAGTGCATATATTCATTTTTAACACAAAATTTTAATTCTATTTCGATTTCTAGCGCTTTCAATATATTTATTGTTTTGCTGTCTAGATCTTGTGTTTTTTGTATGTGTGCATATATTTCATCCAAGCCTATGGATTGGGTACCATCAAGCTCAGTTAGTATCTTTGTCGCTTCTGGTTCTGCTTTACTTCGGATACTTTTAAAATCTATGTCTAGCTTTTTATGTTCATCATTATATAAATTTTCAACTATTGTAAAAATATCAGCTGGTTCGAGGACTTTTCTGAGGATCACTGTATCGAAAATATCGAAAGAGACTATTTCACTGTTGTTTATTAGCTTTTTTAGGTCAGTGTCATTACTTAGGGTATTTATTAGCTTTAAGCTTTTATTGTAAAATTTTGCGACAATTTTACTAAATATGTTTTTTTTCATAATGACTTTCCCTGCCTTATTTACTATCCATAACATAATTAAGAAAATCAAAATTTAGCTATTTGTTTACATTTAATTATACTAATTTCGTATATCCGCTGCAACTTACGCATTTAATAGTACGAAGCATCATAGGTTACCTGTTATTTTACCAAAAAAAACTACTAAATGAATGTTAAATGAATAATAAAACTGCAAATATTAGATGGTGGGTAAGCCTAAATAATTACTCAATTTTCATGAGGTAAGGGGAAGGTATGTTGCCGAAGTCGTAGATTTAAACGTAACATATTTTGTAAATTAGATTTTCAAAAGAAAATTTAAACAATTCGCTCGACCTAAAGTAACTTAAGCGCTCAGAGGCGAAAGGAAAGCTACGGGGAAAATCAAACTAAATACATAGAAGACTATTGTATTTCAAATACTAGCCCTTATATACTACGCATCACTTATTTTAGTTTTAAAACGTGAATGTTTAAATTTAGAGTGTTTTTAACTGCCTTTTTGCTACTTGCTGCACTTTTTAGTGTGCAGAGCAATGCTATGGGCGCCTCACAAAATTTAAATATCAATATTAGTACGCAGGTTTCGCTTACTGATATTGCCGATTTAACTAAAATACAGCCTATTAGTAAGTCTGTAGATACTTCGCAGCATAAAAAAACGCATCAAACCGATTTTGACGCGCACCAACCAAGGTTAACAGCCAATAATTCATCATTGTTTTTGCACACTGTTCAAAGTGAGCCAGAATACGATGTGGTTTTTGAATTTTTTGCTCAAAATCTTGTTAGGCATATATTCTTACGACCAAGAGCAATTAATCCTATACAGCCTTGGTATACGCTTGTAACTAATAGTAAAAAGTCGCGCTTGAGTGGCTGGAAAGACGTAAACTTACTCTACAGAGCTGTAACTACCTACCACGCTTAATTTTCCTTATTTAATTTTATTAGGTTTTAACTTTTAAAGTTTTAGCCTGCAGATTAATTGTGCTTTTAAAAAGCACGTTGCTAGCTTTGCTGGCAATAAGGATTCAACATGTTAAGTTTTAAAAAAGATAAAAAGCCGTCTTCGGCTAAGTTCAAATTAAGCTATATAGCCATGCTAATAGTATTGGTTTTATTAGCTATCAGCGCATTACCAAACCTATATCCAAATAAATCGTGGTTGCACGTAAGTAGTACGCCGCACAGCGAAACGCAATCTTTACCGAGCACTAAAACGCTAGTTACTTTTTTAAATAAACAAGGGCTAGAGGTTGAGCAGGGTTTAGATAAGCAATCGACTATTAATATACTTTTAAACGAGCCAACTAAAAGCGCTCAGGCGCAAGCGGCTATAAAAGCGCAATATCCAAACACGCAAGTTAAAATTGTTGAGCATGCAACCAGCCCAACATGGTTACAAGATTTTGGTTTATCACCAATAAAGCTGGGCCTTGATTTAAATGGCGGTGTGCTATTTGTACTAGACGTAGATTTAGATAAAGCCGTTGATGAGCAATTAGTCAGTGCGTATCAACAAGCTAAATCAATCATCATTAAGCAAAAAGCACATGGCGTAAAAGCGCAGCAAACTCAGCACGGGTTTGAAATAAACGCATTGCCTAATTCAACCGACAAGTTAACCCCAGTTATTGAAGAGCTACAAAGCCGATTTGCTAATTTAGCCGTTGTAACAAGCAATAACGGCAGCGTTAAAACTGCCAAATTTAGTTATTCAGAGCAAGGCCGCAGCAGCTTTGATAAAGAAGTAATGGGGCAAACACTCACAACCCTTCGTTCACGTATTGAAGAGTTAGGCATTACCGAAGCGGTAACACAGCGCCAAGGAAAGCACCGCATTCGTATAGAGCTACCAGGCGTGCAAGATCCAACCGAAGCAAAACGTATTATTGGTGCAACAGCATCGCTTGGTTTTTATCAATTAAAAGAAATTGGCGGGCAAACATTTAATATGCAATCGGGCGGAACCATAAAGCTCGATCCTGTGCCAATTTTTACAGGCGATCATATTAATAATGCAAACATAGGCCGCGACGATTGGGGTAAACCACTTGTACAACTAAGCCTAGACGGCCAAGGCGGGGATGCAATGTCGGCGTTTTCAAAAGCCAATATTGGTAAGCCAATGGCGACGGTTTACTCTGAGTACTCTCAAAACGCTAAAGGTGAAGTAGTTAAAAAAAGCGAAGTTATTAATGTTGCCAATATTGCTCAGCATTTAAGTTCGCGTTTTAGTATTACCAATATGAAAAGCCAACAAGCGGCAGCCGATCTGGCATTGTTATTACGTGCAGGCTCGCTTACAGCACCCGTTACAATTGTGCACGAACAAACAATAGGGCCAAGCCTCGGCAGCGAAAATATTAGTAATGGCTTAGCCGCGCTTATGTTAGGCATGGGTATTACGCTTGCATTTATGGCGCTTTGGTATCGCCGTTTAGGCCTTATTGCAAACGTAGCACTTATATTAAATTTAACGTCGCTTGTGGGCTTAATGTCATTATTACCAGGGGTTGTGTTAACGCTTCCGGGTATTGCAGGTCTGGTGCTAACCATAGGTATGGCGGTAGACACTAACGTAATAATATTTGAACGCATTAAAGAAGAACGTCGCCAAGGCCGTGCACCATATCAAGCTATTCAAGAGGGTTATAAACAAGCCGCAAATACAATATTTGATGCCAATATAACCACCATGATCACCGCACTTATCTTATACGGCATAGGCTATGGGCCCGTTAAAGGTTTTGCCATTACACTCGCACTGGGGCTTTTAACGTCTGTATTTACAGGTGTGTACGTATCAAAAATATTAAGCCAAACGTTGTATTTAAAAATGGGTAAAAAAGTAGGAGAAAAAGCACATGCTTAATTATTTTTTGAAAGGTGAAAAGGGCACACGTTTACGCTTTATGGGTATGCTTTTAAGTGCCATTTTAGTGCTGCTATCCGTATTTACGCTTACGCAAAAAGGTCTAAATTTTGGCCTAGATTTTACCGGCGGTTATTTAACTGAGTTTACAACCAGCCAAAGTGTTGAACTAAAAGAGCTTCAATCGTTTATTGCTAAAAATCACAACGGTGAGTTTGAGCTAACCGCGCAAGGTAATAGTCATTTTCAATTAAGAGAAGCGCCAAGTGCATCAACAACAGCTAATAGCCTTGATTGGCAAAGCGCTGTTACACAAAACGATGATATAAACGCACAGGTATTATCGTCAGCTTATATTGGCTCACAAGTGGGCGATGAGTTATTTGATCAAGGCTGTTTAGCAATGTTTGCTGCAATGATTGCGGTAATGATTTACCTTGCAGTGCGTTTTGAATGGCGCTTAGCACTCGGCTCTGTGGTAGCGCTAGTGCACGATTTAATACTCGTACTTGGGTTATTTTCACTATTACAAATTGAGTTTAACCTAACCGTACTGGCAAGTTTACTGGCTATTATTGGTTACTCACTTAACGACTCAATAATAGTAGGGGATAGAGTACGCGAGCTTTTACGTGTTCAATCAAACAATGTACTTAGCCCAGCGACTATTATTAATAATGCGATTAAAAGCACACTAACACGTACCTTAATAACGTCGGGTACCACACTTGCAACGGTTGCGAGCGTTTGGTTGCTTGCAGGTGCACCACTGCAAGGCTTTGCTATAGCATTATTTACCGGCATTGTAGTGGGTACTTTCTCGTCTATTTGTATAGCGGCAACCTTGCCAGAGCTATTGGGCTTAAGCGCTAAAAACTACGAAGTTAAAGTAGATGCCCACACGCAAACATTATTAGATATGCCATAAGGTTTTTAATAAAACACAAGCAAAGAGCTGCACCAACCAACGGCTCTTTGTTAGTTTAATGCAAATTTAAGCCCCGCTAGTATTCCCACCAAACTTGCGGGGTTTAAAACAATGGTTTTAAGCCTAGCAAAAATGTTAAACTAGCTGCCTTATTTTTACTGCCTGTATTGTATTAATCCCAATGAATAAAACCCACGTTATCGAACATCTTCGTTTTGCACTAGAAGCGCAGCTTACAACAGCAAAAGTAGCGGCAAAAACTGCGCACGACACAGCCACACATGAAGAAAACATAGCTGAAAATAAATACGATACCCTCGGACTCGAAGCCGCTTATTTAGCACAAGGCCAAGCCCAGCGCGTAAACGATTGCTATAAAAGTATAGAATTGTTTGAGCCTGCCTTTAACGAAAAACCAACCGACAAAATAATAGTCGGATCGCTTGTATGTTTAGAGGATGATAAAGCAGCCCCAAAATGGTTTTATTTAGGCCCAGCAGCTGGTGGATTAACAGTAAATGTTAAAGAGCACGCAATTGCCGTTGTAACACCAGGCGCACCAATGGGTAAGCAGTTATTAAACAAACAATGTGATGATGAAATTACGTTAACAATCGCAGGTAAAATCCACGAATATGCGGTAGTAGAGATTTTATAAAGTTTTGTTTTTGTAATCGAAACGTTTGATGACAAGAAAGCACCAACACAACTATATTTAAAAAAACGTTATCTTAATTTTCGGATTGTAAGATGAGTTTATATTTATAATATTTTGAAACTATGGGATATTAAATAATGACTCAACATAGATAAGCATTCTTGAGAAGTATCAATATTTAATCTCACTTTCCATGTAAATCTAATGGGAATAGCAAAAAGCTAAAGATAAAAATGGCATGAAGGAATTATGTTAAAGAAAATTCGCTTAGATAAAACTCGCATTTATGAGATAGCACTAGCCACAAATTATATTGCTACAATGTTGGATGCCTTTATCGAAGGCAGAAATCATATTAAATCATTAGGTTGTGAACAAGGAGATTTAGAAAAGTGGGATGATTTAGTTTTAGAATTAGATTGTGGTGTTCTTGAACATATACAGGTTAAAAGGCAGCTTACTCCTTTTTCAACCTTATCCGTTGTGAGAGGGGTAAAAAAGACAGGGAAAGATGAAAATATAGGAAATCCACAAGATCGCTCCCCATTGGATGAATCACTTGTCGCTCTGGCACAATGGTCAAAAGATAAGAGTTCGACCGAACTTAATACCCGCCGCTTTGTTATTGAAGTACCTGATTATACAGTTGAAATAAAAAAAGATTATTCCATTCGACATTTCGTTGACTTAAGTGTGCAGCATGTAACAAATTCAGTTACAGAGTTGGCACTTATTGACCTTGCTAATTTAGATACTAATGTTAAAAAAGGCTTTGATTGGTTAACTACCTGGTGCGACTTCGATGATTGGACACATATCATTAAAGCATTAAATAGATTAGAAATAAGGGTTTCAGGTCTTGAGAGTGACTTAGAGGATAAAACAGAAAATATTTTAGAACGTCACTTTATTGATAAAGGTAAAGCTAGACAAAAAATAAGTTCATATATCGATGAGAACTCCAGCTATACAGCAGCTATAAAACCAAGAACTCTCCTTGCTGAATTAGAAACGGAATTAATAAGAGAGAGAGGCACATGGTCTCAGTACGACAGAGTCGGTACTACTTGGGGGATATCAGGTACAACAAATTTGCGACACTCTATGATTGAAGAACCACAAGATTTAACTAGAAAATTTTGGGGTGAAAAGGATATAACATCTTTAAGAGTTATGACTCAACAGCAATCTCACAATGCACCATGTAAGCTAACATCTTCTCTTATACGTTTTTCGCTACACTTTGAAGGAAACTCAAATGCGACATTTAATGAGCTTGGTGTATGGACAGCACAGGCCCAGCAACTTATTGGAGGAACATTAGGGATAAGTGATCATGATTTCAAAGGATTAAATTGGAGACAAAGTAACTTAGGGACTATCAAATCAGAAAATAGAGCTTTAACCTTTTCCTTTGAACGAGATGCAGAGGCAAAAAAACTCTCAGATGAGATGTATAGAGTATGTTGGGATCAAGTTTGCAACTTGTTGGAAAGTAAAAATTCAGCGTTAACAAATATTCCACTTAGAGATGCAATTGAAGAAAGATGGGTTTCATGGAAAGTTTTATTTAATTCAGACGTTGATGATAGAAACCTATTTTTGAAGAATATGCTCAGCCCAAAATGCGAAGGTGATGATATATTTACGGATCTAAGAGTTGGTCCTAAAACAGTAAATATACTTGCTGATGGTATTAAATTTTTATTAATCGTATCTACAGCCTTATACGATAAGGCAGATTGTTGGAATATTACAAATGATGGACGTGAAATTAATACATTAGCACTGAATTATTGGGCAGGTCCATCAGGTATGGGGCGTTCTTCGAGAGAAATCACGGATGAAAATGGAATAGAAACACTGCTCGGAACTGAGCTTGATTCTATACTTATTATGTCTCAAGTCGCGTCTTCACCTAGTGATGTATTAAATGAGAGTTTAGCTTTTGACATGAGTGAGAAGGATAGCCTTGCTACATCCAAAACTCCTGATTTATTAATTACTAATTCGATGAAATTTAAACGATTAGTTAATAAAGGTTCTTTAAAAGAAATAAGAGATTTTTTTGAACAAAACTTAAGGTCTAGAGAACTAATAAAAGAAGAAAGTATTCAAGGAGTGATCAGTGTTTAATATAGCAAAGCTTATTTTAGAAATTGAAAATATTACAGTAAATAGATTTGATATCCAAAAAAATAGTGAAGTAATTGACGATATATTATTATCCTCAGACGATCCCTTTATCGAGAAAACATCAGTGCGAGTTCGAAGGAGTAGCAATAACTCAGGGGGCTGGAGAACAATATTACTTGCTTCTATCTCCGATAAAGAAGAAATACTCAATGTAATTAAATGGGCTGCTGCGTGTAGAGATCTACTTACAGAACCAGAAGCTTCAGATTTATACCTTTTTATTGAAGGAGCTAGATGCAACCTTAGTCTTGAGGAAGCAACTAAGATTGAATCTAGTGAGCAGTTTTGTAGGAAGTATGTCACTCGACCTGATGAACTGCTACCTGAGTTTTTAAAAAGAACCTTTCTTCAGCCCTTAATTGGTGATGACTCGGACACAAGAATCTCAGATCCTTTATTGGATGCATTAAAGAAAACAGGTGAAGAGCACTCATGGTTTATTGAGAAAGAGCAGATGCTGTGGCGAAACGCCTTTCTTTCTGGGAAGACTGGTAGTGATCTTGTTGACGAATTATTTGAACCAGCCATTACATTGGGTGACTTTTAATGACAAAACTAAAATCTCTAACGCTAAGTAACTTACGACGATTTGGTGACAATACTAAAATTAAATTTGGTGAAAAAGCAACTATTATAATTGCTCCAAATGGAACAGGAAAAACATCAATATTTGAAGCTATTGAACTTGTATTGACTGAGAAAGTTAGTCGATTAAATGAACTTTCTACATTAGTTAGAGATAAACAGGCACAAGCTAATGTTGCGCTGGAGTTTAGCTGTTTGACGAAGAAGTCAGTGAAAATAACTAACGATGGTAAAACCAAATTTTTAGGCGATTTAAACAGTATATTAAATACAGATGATTTCGAAGGTTTGCCTTACTTATTAAGGCTTACTCATATGTTGGATCAGCGTGGAAGTGATTGGTTTGTACAATCAAGTACTGCCGGAGAACAATTGAATAAGCTGCCCATTGGACGAGATGCGTTTAGTGTTAATAAGCTAATTACGAGTGTAAAGCGTTCGTCGAATTCATATAGCAAAGATAAAAATAGAGACTTAATCGAGGCGCAAGACCAAGAAGATAAGTTTAAAGATTTAATAACACAGAAAGTTGCAATTGAAACTGATTCTAATCGGCCTTTGGTTCCTATTGAAAGTTTGATTTTTCAGTTACAGGAGATTGCAAAAAATTTAAATCATGATTGTCTATTTACAGGAGATAATATCGAAGGAGTAAAAGACAATACCATTAAGTTAAGGGCGAATGCTGAATTAAAACTTCAGGATAGTGCGGATAGAAAAAGCAAACTCCTTGAAATGAGAACTTTAGTTGAAAGTTATCCCGATTCAGTTTCTAAACTTAAATCTGCAATGGAGGAAAATGAAAAGCATAAAAAATCATTACAGATAAATAAAGAAAACTTAGAATCAAAGCAATTAGAAGAAGCCTCAAAAAATGCAATCTATAAAAAGAAATTTGAAGAACTTAATGTATTAAAAACTGTGATGGATAGAATAATTTCACATGACAGATTGATAGATAATGTTGGTTTTACTAATAAAAATCTGATTGCGATTTCTTTTGAGTTAGAAAAGTGTGAACGAGAAGAATCCGAGCTAAGGATAAAATATTTAGCCCAATGTGATATACAAAGCAAATTAGCGAACAATGATAAAAATTTAGATTTATTTAAACGTGAAGAAGATTTAGCGAGCAGAGCTAAAATCAATTTAGAAACCGTAAGAGAGTTTTACGCGCTGCAAATTGAGAATCAAAATATATTAAAAACAGCCGAAATAAGTCGTCTTGAATCCATAGAAAAAACTCAATTGCAATTTGAACTAAAGAATAAAGCTAAGTCAGAGTTAGAGCGTGAAGAGCTTCACTTATCTCAACTAACAAAAACAACTGATGCAATTCGTTCTGCAGTAGGTATTATTTCTTCCAATTTACCAGCCAATCAAAATGACTGTCCTGTATGTGGTGAAAGCCATGGAGTGGTAGAGCTTAGAAAAAGAATTAATATAGAATTAGACAAAATAGACCCTTCAATTGCCTTAATAACTAACAATGTAGAGAAATTAAAAGATAATCTCAAAATCAATGAGCGCCTTGAAATAGAGGCTAATGAAAAACAGTCAAGGGTTGATAATTATTATCAAACGGTTCTTAAACAGACTACTAGCATTGAATTACGCATTAAAGGTTTGGTTGAAAGTATAGAGTTGCCTGAGCGTTTTAGTGATGTATTATTGAAAATTAAAGAACTTAGTAGAAATAAGCTTCTAAATGATGCAGAAGAGGCTTTAAAATCAGTATTTAAAAAAATAGCGGAAGACATCGCTAATTTATTAGTTCAAAAGAAGATTTTAAATTTAGATTTTGATAACAAGCTAAGTGAGCTCAAAGAGTCTTTAACACTTCTTGAAAACAAAGTACTTGGCCTGAAGACTCATAAAGAGGAGCTAAATCGAAGTTTAGAACAGAAAAAAATAGCATTAGACTCAAGTGTTGTTACAGATTTCGATAGGTTAAATATAAAAAAAATTGGCGATATAGAAAAAGAAATTAATGAGTCAAAAGGAATAACTCTTAAGTTTAAGGATGAACTAGATAGGATTAATCTAATCATAGAAAGAAATATAAGAGACGAACAACAAGCCCAAATAATTACTTCTGGATATTTAGAAATAGTTAATAAGACGAAAGCTACTTGGGAAAATGCGAACTTAAAGGGTTCTCCTGATGCTATTCAGCTATCAATAGAAATGGACAGAATTAAGGAACAGTTGGATAACATTTATAAAGTAAAGGAGCTACTAGATAATATCCAAATTGAAGTTACGAGAAGAAATGAGAACACAAACTTTAAAAATTTACAAAAGAATATAGACGATATTAAAGGTCAAATTGAAGAAAATATTTTTTTAGATCAATTGGTCACAAAGCGACACAAACTAGAAGGGAAATTTAATGTATTGGAACAAAAAATAAACACACTTGATTCCTTCTCTAATAATTTAGCTAGTGAGCTCAAAACGGTTGATAGCAGAATTAAAGAAATTGAGCCAATATGGCGTTCCTTACTTAGCCGCATAGTACTTGACCCACGATACTCTAAAACAGAACTAGATATTAAAACTAAGTATAAAAAGCCAGTCGCAACAATTTCCGCTCCTCTACATAATGGAGTGACTCCTGTGAGTGCACTTGCGAGTGAAGCGCAGATAACCGATTTACAATTAACATTTCTTATGGCTATGGCACAAAAACAGAACTGGTCTCCATGGAGAGCTTTGCTTTTAGATGACCCTACTCAACATCATGATTTGGTTCATTCCTCTTCTGTATTTGATTTGTTAAGAGACTTTATAGTCGAAGGTGGGTTTCAACTCATATTAACCACTCATGATAAAGTACAAGCTAATTTCTTAAGAAGGAAGCTCGAGAATGATGGTGTTGCTGTAACTATGTGTCATTTAATTGCGACAGATGAAGGTGTTACATCGAAAGAATTAATGATTTAGTTTTATAAAACCTCTTAATACTAGAATGATTCAAACGGAATTAGGATGACGCCTAGGTAATTAGGATGGCACCCATCCTAATTACTAACACAATAAACGCGCTTATTAATATTCATTAATTAATTGTCGGATGACATGGCTTCGCCATTTATCCGACCTACTCAAACTAGTTCGCCTTTTTCACAAATTTCGCTGTTACCATCATTTCGCCAATGCCATCTACTTTACAATCAAGTTCGTGATCTTTTTTATCAAGCACTCTTCTAACTACCGCTTTGGTGCCAATTTTAATTACTTGCGAGCTGCCTTTAATTTTTAAATCTTTGGCTACTGTCACTTTGTCGCCATCACTTAGCACAGTGCCGTTGGCATCTTTAACTAAAATTGCGTCTTCATCGTTTGTATTATTTGGGTTCCACTCATGAGCACACTCGGGGCAAATAAGCAGTTGTTGGTCTTCGTAAACATATTCACATTGGCATTTTGGGCAAGCAGGCAGCGACATTTTTAACTCTCATAAGGTATTGTTTTGCGTATTTTAATCTGCGTTATTAGTTAATCAATATTTTTTATCTTCACGCTAAAAATATCTCGTTTGTGCGTTTTTAAAAAAGGGCATATAAAGCACATGTCGCTTAAGCAATTTAAGCGCTAACTCGTACAGTAGGTACCTGTTAAAGCACCCATCATATTAAGTGATTCGCGCAATGCCCACTTAGTACGATGGGTGTTTCTATTTATAATGCTTAGTATTTTACTAAGCATGCTTTTTATATTTTGACTTAACTAGGAAAAGTCGTGTTTAAAACCTTAATTGTGGTTGATAACAACGAGCAAACGCTTGCTCAATCGTTCGAAAATGTAATTACGTTTAATACCTACTTACGTGATTACCCAAAACATAACGAACCAAAAACACGCATTATTAATCTGTGCGACTCAAGCCAATACTTGAGCAAAGGTTACTATTGCTCGTTACTTGCTGAGGCGCGCAAGCACCAAGTTTTACCCAGTGTAAAAACCATTAATGCACTTCGTAGTGGCCAAGCTCCTATGTTAAATGTGGGCCAAATAGACGGCACACTTTACTTTGGTAATGCCCAAAACGATTTACAATCAAAAGCGGCAAAGTCGGTATTTAAACAATACCCAACGCCTATTTTATTTGTTGATGAGCAAGGCTTATTACAACAAGGCTCGATGTCGTCTTTAAACGAGCAACAGTACAGCGAATTTGTAGCCAAGCTAGATAACTTTACTAAAACGCAGTGGCGTATTAGTTCGGTACAACGTCGTTTTAGATGGGACATGGCAATACTTGTTGATCATAACGAAAAAGTACCACCGAGTGATAAAGACGCCATTGCACGTTTTATTAAAGCAGCGGCTAAACACGGTATTAATGCACAAGCATTAAGCTTTGACGAAATTGATAACATTGCCCAGTTTGATGCGTTATTTATTCGCCAAACTACAGCGATTGACCATCCAACGTATCGCCTTGCAAGCAAAGCGCAAAGCCTTGGTTTAGTGGTTATTGACGATGCTGAGTCTATTTTACGTTGTTGTAATAAAGTGTATTTACACGATGCGTTTAATTACCAAAAAGTGCCAAGTTTAAAAACGGTTGTAGTGGCTGATCAAGCAAATGAAACGCTTGAGCAATTAGAAGAAGCGTTTACGTATCCGCTTGTTTTAAAAATGCCTGAAGGGTCCTTTTCAAAAGGTGTGTTTAAAGTTTCAAACCGTGATGAGCTTGCCGCTAAGCTTACAGAGCTGTTTGAATATAGCGCATTAGTGCTTGCACAAGAGTACATGTATACCGAATACGATTGGCGAGTGGGTGTGTTAAATGGCCGTGCAATTTATGCATGCCGCTATTTAATGGCGCGTAACCATTGGCAAATTTATAACCACGACGCTAAACGGTTTTTCTCTGGTGGCTTTGAAACCTTGCCAACCTTTGAGTTACCAAAAGCGGTATTAGATGCAGCATTAAAAGCATGTAAAACAGTGGGTAGGGGTTTATATGGCGTAGATGTTAAAGAGCATCAAGGCAAAGCATACGTGCTTGAAGTAAACGATAACCCAAGTATTGATCACAAAGTAGAAGACGGCTATTTAGGCGATGAGCTATACATGATCATTATGGATGAGTTTAAACAACGCTTAGAAGCACGAGGCCGTGGGTAATAACATGAGCAACCTTGTTATTCGAAAGGCGCTTAGCAGTGATTTAAACGCACTGATTGACGTTGAAAACGCCTGCTTTAATAACGATAAATTGAGCCCGCGCAGTCTAAAACGCTGGCTTAGTGCAAAACACGGTATTTTACTCGTTGCAGAAAGTGGCGAGCAAATATGCGGCTATGGGCTAGTATGGTGCCATAAAGGGACTCGCTTAGCGCGTTTATATTCGCTTGCTGTTTTACCAACTATGCAAGGTAAAGGCATTGCAAAAGCACTGCTTACTAGTCTAGAAAAAGAAACGTGTGAGCGGGCTCGTATTTACCTTCGTTTAGAAGTGGCTGTAAATAACGAAGGTGCGATTGGGCTTTATCAAAGCTTAGGCTACAGAGTGTTTGGTCAATACAGCGATTATTACGATGACCACAGTGACGCACTACGAATGCAAAAAAACATTCGACAAACAAGTGAGTTAAGAGTGGCGCGTTTAACGCCGTGGTATCAGCAAACAACTGAGTTTACGTGCGGACCTGCTGCGCTACTAATGGCAATGGGGGCACTTGAGCCAGCTACTGAGCTTAGCCAATCACATGAGCTGGCACTTTGGCGTGAAGGTACCACCATTTTTATGACATCGGGTCATGGTGGTTGCCATCCATTTGGTTTGGCACTTGCCGCTCATAAGCGGGGTTTTAAAAGCGAAGTAATGGTTAATACCACAGAGCCTTTGTTTTTAGATGGCGTACGCAACGAAAACAAAAAAGTGGTACTTGCCACCGTGCATCAACAATTTGTAGATGGTATTGCACAGGCAAATATACCCCTTACACATAAAGATGTAGAGCTTGAGCATATTGAGCAGTGGTTAAGTAAAGGCTTTAGCGTGCTGTTATTAATTAGCACATATAGTTTTGATGGTAAAAAATCACCACATTGGGTGTGTGTTACGCACCTTGATGAGCACTGCGTGTATGTTCACGATCCGTTTTGTGAGCCCGGTAACGATAAACAGCTCGCAATAGATTGCCAATATGTACCTATTGCACGAAGTGATTTTAGTAAAATGTCAGCGTTTGGTAGCCAACGTTTAAGAACGGCGGTGGCTATAGCTAATAAAATATAAGGTTAACAGTGACTTTTTTAGATTTAATTGATGTAGCCCCGTATTCGTGGGCAGCTATTGGTACTGCGGCTTTTTGCGGTGCCATTATTGGTATAGAGCGCCAATTGCGCGGCAAACCTGTAGGTATTCGTACATCAGCCCTGATAACCTTGGGTACATATTTGTTTTTATCCACTGCGTTTAATTTACAAGGGGATGTAATAGATCACTCTCGTGTGGTTGGGCAAATAATTACAGGTATTGGCTTTTTAGGGGCAGGCGTTATGCTTGCTAAAGATGGTGCGGTAGTTGGCGTTACATCAGCCGCGACTATTTGGGTGCTTGCATCAATAGGCGTTATGATAGCGACCGAAAACCTTGGCGCTGCAATAAAACTCTCGGTGCTGGTGGTCGGTATTTTATACGGTGTTGACGTACTTGAGGCTAAATTTAAAAGCTTAAGTAAAGGTGTACACACTAAAGTAAAAAACTATCAAAAGCGCTATTATCGAAAAGAATTTAACGACACAGAACGCCACTAAAAGTGGCGTTTTTTAGTGCTATTGAAATTAGTACTACTCGAACAAGCACTATAATTAGCCAAATAACTTTCGTCTAACTACTTTTCTATAACCACTAGGTGTTTGGCTTAATACTTTTTTAAACACGCGTGTTAAATGACCTTGGTCGTTATATCCCACTTCTAAAGCCACTTCTTGAATTGATAAATTTGATGATGCTAATAACTCCTTCGCACCTTCTACGCGTAATTGTTGCCAATACTCAATAGGGCTTTGATTAGTGGCGGCTCTAAAACGGCGGGTAAAAGTACGGTAGCTCAAGCTAAATTGGGCAGCGACTTCTTGCAGGTTTAACTCGGTGGCTAAATTTGTTTTTAGCCAAAACTGAATTTGCGCAATTAGCTCGTCTGGGTGACGGTCAACTGCACCTTCTAAGTAGCGTTGATCTTCGTAGGGTTTACGTATTTCGTGCGAAAAGTTTCGCTCTACATGTTGAGCGGCGGCTTTTCCATAGTACTGACTAATAATATGTACGATCACATCTGCAAGGGCATTAAGGCTTGCTACGGTGTACATGCGTTCTGACTGGGTTATAAAAAAGTCGGGTTTTAAACGCACTAACGGGTAGTCGTGGCTAAATTGATTGGCGTAGTGCCAATGGGTTGTAGCAGGGTGCCCATCAAGTAAGCCAGCCTCAGCTAGTAAGCAGTTGCCAGTGCCTACACCAATTATATGACTGCCTGCGCTAAAGCTCTCGCTTAGCCAATCAACTACGTCTTGATTTGTACGCATTACAGGGCGTGGGTTTCGCCAAATTCCGGGCACTATAATTAAATCGCTGTAGGGCGCATTAGTTGTTATGCAATCAGGAATTATCGCAAGGCCTGCGCGAGTAGCTATAGATTCTGCATTTTTAGCCACTAAATTTATAGCAAGCGGTCTAAAGCTTTGCTTATCAATATGGCCTTTAGCAAAGGCCTCGCCGGCTCTTAACATCTCAATAGGCAGCGTTAAACTGGTAACTAATAAATGCGGATATACCGCTATAGCAATGTTTAGTGGTGGATTAGTGTTTTTTTCAGTCATATAAATGCTCCGACCAGTGCCTTTTGGCCTTTTGTGCTGAATATTTGGCTATTAAAGCACAATGTATAGTGCATAATCCATTTAAACTGCCTCTTCTTCTAATAACACGTTTTTAAAGGTAAATTATGACTGCATTACCCGTTATAGTAGGCATGGGTGGCATTAACGCCGCTGGCCGTACTTCTTTTCATCAAGGTTATCGCCGTATCGTGTTAGATAGTTTAAATGCTCAAGATCGCAGTGAAACATTCTTAGGCCTCGCCACACTGATGAATCTAGTAAGCGTTGTAAACGGCCAATTACAAGATACACAAGGTAATAATGTTGAGCAAAGCGACATAGAAGCACGCTTTGGTGAGCAAATTATTGCTGGTACTCTTATTCGTAAAATTGAAAAAGAACACTTTGATGCAGATGCCACACCGTGGCAGCAAAAAATGACGCTAAACGCATCAAGCGATAACGCAATTGTGTTTGAAACGCGCGCTCGCGACTTACCTACACCTGTTCCAGCTAGCTGGCAAGTTGAAGAACTTGAAGGCAAAAAAGTAAAAGTAACTATTGCAGCCGACTTAGATGTTAAGCATGACTCAACACGTGATAACCCGATTAAATCTGCAGGGCAATTTCCGACTGGGTTTGATCCGTCTGTTATGTATAACAGCCGCTATCAGCCTCGTGGTCTGCAAGCTACTATTTTTGCAGCTACCGATGCTATTAAATCAACAGGGCTTGATTGGCAGCATATTATGAATAGCGTAGAGCCAGATAAAATCGGTACCTATTCAGCATCGGTAATTGGCCAAATGGACGACAAAGGCCTAGGCGGTTTAGTAAAGGCGCGCCAACAAGGCGACCGTGTTAGTACTAAGCAGTTAGCACTGGGCTTAAATACAATGTCGACCGACTTTATTAACGCGTATGTTACGGGCAATGTAGGGACTACGTTTTCGACCTCGGGCGCCTGTGCTACGTTTTTATACAACTTACGTGCAGCGGTTAACGACATACAGGCAGGGCGTACACGCGTTGCGGTTGTCGCAAGTGTTGAGTGTGCTATTACACCAGAAGTGATTGAAGGCTTTGGTAACATGAGCGCACTTGCAAATGTTGAAGGTTTGCGCCGTTTAGATAACTTATCAAGTGATGAAGAACCAGATTATCGCAAAAGTAGCCGCCCATTTGGCGACAACTGCGGCTTTACATTAGGTGAAGGCGCACAAGTTGCTATTTTAATGGACGATGCCTTAGCCCTTGAACTAGGCGCTGACATTATGGGCTGCGTACCGGATGTATTTGTAAATGCAGATGGCATAAAAAAATCAATCACGTCACCTGGTCCTGGTAACTATATTACCATGGCTAAATCGGCTGCTTTAGCAACGAGCCTTTTAGGCAAAGAAGCTTTGCAAGAACGTAGCTTTATTTTAGCGCATGGCTCAAGTACACCACTAAACCGCGTAACAGAGTCGCTGATATATCACAAAGTGGCACAAACGTTCGCTATTGATAATTGGAAAGTGACAGCGCCAAAAGCCTATGTTGGTCATACTATAGCTCCTGCAAGTGGCGACCAATTAGCGATAGCTCTAGGTGTATTTAGCCATAATATTATGCCGGGTATTACCACAATTGATAAAGTGGCTGATGATGTTTACACCGATCATCTTGATATTCGTAATAGCCATTACGAATGCGCCGATATGGATATTGCTTTTATAAATTCGAAAGGCTTTGGCGGTAACAATGCAACAGCTACCGTACTTTCACCAAAAGTAACAATGCAAATGCTCGCTAAGCGCCATGGCGATGAAGTTATGAGTAGTTACGCGCAGAAAAAAGTGGCAATTAAAGCCGCGCAACAAACGTATCAAGCTCAAGCAGATTTAGGCCAATATGAGCTTATTTACCGCTTTGGCGACGGACTTATTGACGACAACGACATTGTAATAGACGAGCAAAGTATTCAGTTACCTGGCTTTGAAAAAGCAATTACGTTTAGCACAACAAATTCCTATCAAGATATGTTTTAAGCACACATACTTGTTAGCAAGGCGCTTTTAAGCGCCTTTTTTAATGCCTCAAATATATTTATCTATTAAGTTTTTTCTAAGTGAAGCTCATTAAATGAACTGATTTTTTGTATTTACACTTGCTTTTATGTTGATCGTTTGTTTCTATTATATAAACACTATCTAGGATGGATAAAACTGATGAAAAAACTCATATTAGCGCTTTCTTTAACTTGTACTTTTACTCAACTCTCTGTTTTTGCAGACGACTTTATTCCTGCAGAAGTGATTAATAAAAACTACGATCAGCTCACTAATACTTCTTCGCGCGCTTCGAGGTTAGAGGGGATTAATTTGAGCAGTTACGTGGTTGATAAAAGCGGGCAGGTTAGTGATATAGAAATTGTAGCTACGGTTGGGCAAAAAAAGTATCAAAGAGAAGTAATGGATTACGTGTCTAAGCTCAACTACCAAAGTGCAAAATTAAATGGTGAGGCTATACCTGTAGCAAAAACCATTACTGTAAGTTCGCAAAATTTACATATTAATTTTTCAAACGATAAAGCGTCTCGCGGCTTTTTTAATGATTATGAGCAAGCTAGTAAATTAATCGACGAAAAGAAATACGATGAAGCTAAAAGCCGTATCGATGAATTAGAAAATGAACATACAAAAAATACGGTTGAGATTGTTTTGCTTGCATGGCTTAAAAGCCAGCACAGTTATTTTGTCCAAGACTGGAAGAGCTTTGATCAGCATATCTACGAAGCGTTTTTATTTAGAGCTAATCTACCGGATCAAATTCAAAAACGTGTGATTAAAAACGCTTTACAGTGGTTTATATCAAAACAAGATTATGTACGTGCTTATGATGCAATAGATGCACTAGGCAATATTGAATCCATAACCTTTACAGAGCAAAACAAGGAACAGTTGTTAACTCAAGTGAACGATATTTATAAAAACTCGGGAGATATTAAGCAACAATTTAGTTTAGCTTCAGAACAAGCTGTAATGCCTATGATGTCGAAGTCTGAAGTTAAATTAGAATCAGAATTACCACTGAGCAAAGTGCAACTTAGATGCGAAAACAAAGTCGTTGACTATGACACTAATACAATTGATAAAATTGTTATTTCGAAAAATGATTTGCGTTGTGGATTATTAATAAAAAGCGCTCAAGCACAAACAATTACACTTAAGCAAAGCGGTGAAAGCTTTTTATAAAAATTGTAACTCCCCACATATAAATTATGGGGAGTTATTGCATTAATAAGTTTTGGCTATTCAAATAATGCATTGGAATTTTGCTGCAATACTTATTAAAAAAACTGTTACTTAAACTTTTTTACATACCTAAGCGTTATAAAATTAATAATGGCAAGTAAAATGGCTATTTCGTAACGGCTGTAGGCTACAGCTATACCAATTAAGCCCATATTCCAAATACTGGCTGCGGTTGCTGTGCCGGAGGTTGATTTGTTATTTTTCAAAATTGCGCCACCGCCAATAAAACCAATACCAGTAATGATGCCTTGCAACATTTTTGATTGAGCTTCTGCGCCATCTAAAACCGACATAGCAATTAATGCATACCCACACGATGCAACAGCAACAAGAGGAAAGGTACGAAGGCCTGCGCCATCATTACTACGCTCTCTGTCGTATGCCATGGGTAGTGCAAGTAGGTATGCAATACCTAAGTGTATTAAGTTATCAATGATTTCATTCCACTGTAAATCAATTTCCATTATTGAGCCTGTGCTGGTTAACTTTGTTAATAATAAGCAAACAGCAAGCCATGGAATAAATGACTAGTAATCAATGGTTTATTGTTAATATCTATATTTAACAAGAATTATTGAGGAAACTTTTACATGTTTTTATTACTATTTTACGCAATAGTTAATTTGATCTGAGTTTTAAAGCCCCGTATTCTTTTATCCAGACTAAAAGACACCTATGTGAATCTCTTGCCTTTAAATAAAACATTAAGCACACCCACTAAGCTTGAAAAAACAGCCTTACTATTTTGCGTTGTGTTATCTGTTATTGCTTTTTTATTTCCTGAATTACTCACAGAGCACTTACAACCCGCTATTAATAAAATTTTAGGTTATTTAGGGTCGCCATTTTTTATATTGGTAAACTTGTTACTTTTTTCTGTGATAGCTATTGCTATAAGCCCATTAGGGCAACGAAAAATAGGAGGAGCGCAAGCACTTGTTGAGTTTAGTACCTTTGGTTGGCTTTCTATGTTGTTTGCAGCAGGGATGGGCTCAGGACTTATATTTTGGGGAGTAGCAGAGCCTGCACTACACACGGTTAACTCGCCTTTAAAGCAAAGCTTGTATCCCAACCACCAAACAAGTGGTTTGGCGCTTACCTTAGTTAATTGGGGCGCGCATGCATGGGCGCTCTATGCAGTATTTGGCTTGTTATTAGGTGGGCTTACTCGCAATAGTGGTAAAGCGGGCGATATTAGTGCTCCTGTGATCAGTGCAACTAAAGGCGTTATTAATCGGGCTTGGCAGTTACAGCTGAGCTTTAGCATTAAATTAATTGCCATACTTGCAATATTTTTTGGTGTCGTGGGCACAATTGCTAATTCAACTTTATTACTGCGTAAAGGGCTCGAGCTTGAGCTAGGGGTTGAGTCTGCTTTATTTTCGGGGCTTATTATTATTTTTTTAATTGCGCTGCTTTATACCATTTCTGCAAAGTTGGGGCTTAAAAAAGGAATTCAAACTCTTAGTAAGTTTAATGTGTTTTTAGCATTTGCACTTATAGCATGGCTATTAATTTTTGTGCCTATAAAGCCAATTATAGACATAGCTGTAGGAGGAACATGGGATTACATTCAGCTCATAACCACAGGTACATGGCAGTTTGAAAGCGTACTTAATGACCCCGCATGGGCAACAGGTTGGACATACAATTACTATTTTTGGTGGTTAGCTTGGGGCCCGTTTGTTGGTGTGTTTTTGGCAAAAATTAGCCAAGGACGGCCGGTTTGGCAATACATTTTAGGTGTCGTATTTGTACCAACCTTTGTGACTATTATATGGTTTAGTGTGTTTTCGGGCTCTGCAATTGCGTGGGATCAAACTCACAATGCAGGCATTTTAGAGGCTATTAAAGCCGATTATACGCAAGGGCTGTTTGTATTTTTCGAGCAATTAGGCTGGCAAGGCGGTCTATTAATTTGGTCAAGTTTATTGCTTCTACTCATTTTTGTAGCCACATCAGCAGACTCTGCTGTTTTGGTTATTCGCCAATTAAGTGGTGCAAGTGAAGCTCAAACATGGAGCTTGTATGCTTGGTCGTTTGCACTAGGTTTATGCGCTTTTGTTTTGTTAGTACAAAACAATGAACCATTAAAAAGAAGCGTTGCTATTATTGGAGCGCTTCCTTTTTTAATTATATTTATATTGCAATTAATTGGTTTTATTAAAGAGTTCATACGTGAATTTAAGCACTAAGGCTTATATTTTTTTACAATGCTATTTTTAAAATTGTATATAATTTAGGTAATTATATTGGTGGGGTTAATAATGCGTACTTTATTGATTATTCTATTTTCAAATGTATTAATTGGTTGCGCTGCTGCGGGTATAATTTTAGATGGGGCAGCGCGCTCTCAACCTGGCCCAGTAAATGCGGGGCCTGTTGTAAAAGATAAAGAGGGCTTTAGCTTTACTAAACTCGGTGTTGAAGCCGATATGGCTATAGTTGAATTTATTAAAGGTAAGGGCAATAACAATACGGTACAAGTATGCAGGCAAGTGAGTAAAGTATTGAAAGAGTGTGTAGAGTTAGAAAAGTCATCCCTACACACTAATGAGCCTATGCAGTTAAAAACTGATGATGAAATAATAAGTGTTGGTCAATAAAGCTGCTTATAAAAAAGTAGCTATGATCGTAGCCTGCTTGCATTTCAAGTGTAAGTGGGTAGCCTTTTTTATCAGCAATAGCGACTAAGTTTTCTGGCTTAAGTTGCTCTTGTAAAAAGCCATCAGCATCACCTTGACTCACTAACATGGGTAAGTAATGAGCTTGCTCTGCGTTTTTCATCAACTCGCAGCTATCATATTGTGCCCAAAGCGCTTTGTCATTTCCTAAATAACCAGTAAATGCTTTTACACCCCAAGGGCATTCAATCGGATTTACAATAGGGCTAAAAGCCGAGGCACTTACAAACGAAGTCGGGTTTTTAAGTGCAACCATTAATGCACCGTGCCCGCCCATAGAGTGACCACTAATTGCTTTTGTGCTTGTAATCGGAAAATGTTGTTCAATAAGTGCTGGTAATTCACTAACAACATAATCGTACATATTAAAATGAGTGTTGTAAGGAGCTTGCGTGGCATTTACGTAAAAGCCTGCGCCTTGTGCAAAGTCGTAGCTGTCTTCATTGGGGACGTTTTCGCCGCGCGGGCTAGTGTCAGGCGCTACAATAGCAATACCCAGCTCAGCTGCTTTTTTAAATGCGCCGGCTTTTTGCATAAAATTTTCGTCTGTACAGGTTAAACCTGATAGCCAATAAAGTACCGGTACTTTGTTTGTCTCACTTGCGCCAGGTGGTAAAAATACGGCAAAGCGCATAGTGCTATGTGTACTTTGCGAGCTGTGAGTATATTGTTTATGCCAACCGCCAGACACTTTTACACTTGAGATATTTTCTAACATACTTAATCCTTAAAAGCCGTAAACTTAAAAGTATTACGGCTTATTAATAAGCTATTTTACGAATGCAGTTTATTAGTAATGAATGACTGTACGAATACTTTTGCCTTCGTGCATTAAGTCAAACGCTTCATTAATATCTTCAAGGCCCATTGTATGAGTAATAAAGTCGCTAAGAGCAAATTCACCCGCCATGTAACGCTCAACAATTTCAGGAAGTTGTGAACGGCCCTTAACACCACCAAATGCGCTACCACGCCATACACGCCCAGTTACCAGTTGAAACGGACGGGTTGATATTTCTTGGCCAGCACCCGCCACACCAATAATTACCGATTCTCCCCAACCTTTATGGCAACACTCAAGTGCTGAGCGCATAACGTCAACATTACCGATACATTCAAACGAGTAGTCAACGCCGCCGTCTGTCATTTCAACAATAACTTCTTGAATTGGCTTGTCGAAATCTTTTGGGTTAATTAAATCAGTTGCACCTAGTTTTGTAGCTAAATCGAATTTAGTGGTGTTTATATCAACACCAATAATACGACCCGCACCAGCCATTTTTGCGCCAATAATCGCAGACAAACCAATACCGCCTAAGCCGAATATAGCAACAGTGTCGCCAGGCTTTACTTTAGCAGTGTTGGTAACTGCGCCCATGCCTGTTGTTACACCACAGCCGAGTAAGCAAATCTCTTCTAGTGATGCTTCTTTATTTACTTTAGCGAGTGAAATTTCTGGCAATACAGTGTACTCAGAGAACGTTGATGTACCCATGTAATGATAAATTGGTTGGCCATCTTTAAAAAAGCGTGTAGTGCCGTCTGGCATTAGGCCTTTACCTTGTGTTTCGCGCACGGCTGAACACAGGTTAGTTTTACCTGAAGTGCACATTTTACATACGCCACATTCTGCAGTGTATAAAGGAATAACATGATCCCCAACTTCAACACTCGTTACGCCTTCGCCAACAGCATAGACAACACCAGCGCCTTCGTGACCTAAAATAGCAGGAAATATGCCTTCAGGATCTTGGCCTGATAATGTAAATGCATCGGTATGACACACACCTGTAGCGGTAATTTTTACCATTACTTCGCCTTTTTTAGGCATCATCACATCAACTTCTTCAACACTAAGTGGTTGATTAGGACCCCAAGCAATGGCAGCTTTTGATTTAATAAATTCAGACATGTGTTTTATTTCCTTTAACTGGCTATTAAAAAATAATTGTAGACCCAATTTGCTTGGGTGATGGGCTTATTGTATTTGTTTCTCAAATAATGATAATCTCAATTTTATTAAAACACTTTTACAGTATGGTAATAATGGCGCGTTGGAATGGAATAGATGAGTTTATAGCTGTAGGGGAGGAGGGCAGCTTTACTGCGGCTGCAAAAACGCTTGGGCTTTCGGTTGCGCATATTAGCCGCCATGTTACGGCGCTTGAGCAACGTTTAAATACCCAGCTTTTAACCCGTACTACTCGTAAAGTGGTTTTAACTAAAGAAGGCGAAGTGTATTTACATCAAATAAAGCACTTACAACATGCTATGGATGAGGCAACTCAAGGTCTTGCCACGCACCAAACTACACCAAAGGGTAAAATTAAGCTCACAGCCCCTGTTATGTATGGGGAAACGTTCATTATGTCTATAGTGCATAATTTTATGAAGGATCATCCCGAGGTCGAAGTTGTTGCCACACTAAGTAACGAGCAAGAAAACTTATTAGAAGGAGGATTTGATTTAGCAATAAGGCTTGGGCATTTAAAAGATTCGAGCTTAAAAGCGCGTAGGTTAAGTGCGCGGCGTTTTATTATGTGCGCGGCACCACAGTATTTAACGCGATTTGGTGAGCCGCATACTTTAGGCGAGCTAAACAGCCATGAATGTTTAATTGGGAATAGTAGCTACTGGCGCGTAAACGAAAATGGGCGCGATAAACACATTAAAATAGCGGGGCGGCTACAGTGTAATAGTGGTTGGGCGCTGGTGGATGGCGCAAAAAAGGGGCTCGGTATTGTACAACTCCCAGACTACTACATTGAAAACGAAATTAACTCAGGACAATTAGTGCCTATTTTAACACCCTATCAACCACAGCAAGAAGGAGTATGGGGCGTGTATCCGCCAAGGCAGTTTGTGGCCACTAATGTACGGGTATTGCTCGATTATTTAGTTAAAGGGCTGAAAACTTAACCGCGAATTAATGGTTAAACACGTATTGCTGTAAATATAGCCAAGTATCAGATTTTTAAATTATTTCTTACATTTTACGCCATACCCAAAGGCACTTTTTTCGTGCTACTATTGCTCAATACTTTTACGATAAGTGTTAAAAATAATATGTTTCAACCGGTTAGCTTATTTATAGGGCTTAGATATAGTCGCTCCTCTAAAGGAAATGCGTTTATATCGTTTATTTCGTTTTTTTCTATTGCCGGTATCGCTATTGGTTTAATGGCATTATTTACGGTAAGCAGTGTAATGAACGGGTTTGAAAATAGCCTAAAAACCAATATGCTTGGACTTATTCCGCATGTTGAAGTTAGCGCAGGTAAAAACACTGCCACCCAAATGAACACCCTAAAAACCGACCTCGAACAATCTCCTTATGTTGATCATGTAAGCTTATATCGCCACGGTGAAGCTATTTTGCAAACGAATAAAGACTTGCACGGCGTTTTATTACAAGGCCTTTATAACGATAGTGGTTCTTTGTATAGAATTACCGATAAAATAGTGCAAGGCGATTGGAAAACTGTATTAAACAAAAATTACAACATTGCTATAAGCCGTTATTTGAGTCGTAAATTAGGCGTTAGCGTGGGTGATAAGCTTCGCGTTATTATGCCTAATGCTTCAACGTATACACCACTTGGGCGAGTACCCAGCCAGCGTTTATTTAAAGTTGCCGCAATATACGAAACCGGATCTGAGATAGATATGGCGCTTGCGTTTACGAGTGGCGCTTCACTACAACGGGTGTTAAAGCTGGATAAAAACACTGCCCCAAATTTAAGTGTTTCATTGCACGAACCTTTCGAACTAGATGAGTTTATTGAAGCAAGCCAGCGTATTTTACAAGATCATAATTATAGTGATTGGCGCAGTACCCAAGGTACTCTATTTGCAGCCGTTGCTATGGAAAAGCGCATTATGTCTATGTTGCTTGCCCTCATTGTATTGGTGGCTGTATTTAATATTGTATCGGCATTAACCATGATGGTAAGCGAAAAACAAGGTGAAGTAGCCATACTACAAACGTTAGGTTTAACACCTTCGCAAGTGCAAAAAGTGTTTATGGTGCAAGGCCTATATAACGGCGTAATTGGTACCGCAATAGGCGCATTTTTAGGTGTAATATTTAGTTTATATATAAATGAGCTACTTGCATTAGTTGGCTTAAACTTATTGGCGGGTATAGAGCTTCCGGTAAAATTTGATATTTTGAGTTTAGTAATAATAGCGTTTGCCAGTATTGCTATGAGCTTTTTAGCTACCTTATATCCTGCGCGTAAAGCCGCAAAAGTAAAACCAGCAGAGGTATTACGTTATGAATGATTTAGTAATTAGTTGTGAAAATTTAAGTAAGGTTTATCAAGATGGCAGCAACCAAGTTGAAGTATTAAAAGGCGTTGATTTAGCGCTTCAGCAAGGTGAAATGCTCGCTATTGTGGGGAGTTCTGGCTCTGGTAAAAGTACGCTTTTACACATACTTGGCACATTAGATACCGCAAGCTCAGGTAGCGCTAAAATTAAAAACCAAGAAGTTGCAAAACTTTCGCGAACAGAGCAAGCCGCATTTAGAAACCAAAATTTGGGCTTTATCTATCAATTTCATCACTTATTAATGGAGTTTAGCGCAGTCGAAAACGTGGCTATGCCATTATTAATTAAAGGCTTGAGTGCAAAAGAAGCCAAAGCTCAAGCGCTCGATATGCTCGAAAAAGTAGGCCTTGCACATCGCAGCTCGCATAAACCGTCTGCGCTTTCTGGTGGAGAGCGCCAACGCGTGGCTATTGCCCGCGCACTGGTTACTAAACCTGCGCTTGTGCTTGCTGATGAACCAACCGGTAATTTAGATAAACAAAATGCGATTAAAATTTACGATTTAATAAATGAGCTTAACCAAAGCTTAAACACGAGTTTTGTGGTAGTTACACACGATTTAGAACTTGCCGATAAGCTAGGCAAAATAGCTTATTTAGACGATGGAAAACTAGCTATTAAAGAGTCGCAGCATGTTGCTTAGTGCATTTTTAAGTAAACGTTTTAGAGCCTATTCAGGCCACAAAGATGAAAAAAACGGCTTTGTTAGTTTTATCGCTAAAGCGTCGACTATTGGTATTTTATTAGGTGTCGCGGTTTTAATTGTGGCGCTGTCGGTAATTAATGGTTTTGAGCAGCAACTAGTACATAGATTGCTAAGTGTTGTGCCGCAGGTTGAATATGTAGCACCAAGTAGACCCATCGCGAATTGGTCGCAAAAAGTTGAGGATTTACAAACACAACCGCATGTAACAGGGGCTGCGCCATTTATTGCAGTGAATGGGATGGCGCAATATAAAAGCCAGCTAAAAGCGATAGAAATTCGAGGTGTTGAGCCATCGATCGAGAGTAATGTATCGGCGGTAAATCAGTTTACCAGTGGTAAGTTAGTGAGCCAGTTAGGCCTTGACGATGTAATTTTAGGTAAGCAAATAGTAAAACAGTTAGATGCAAAAGTAGGCGACAACATTACGTTACTTATTCCGCAAATAGGCCAAAAAGGTCAGTCATTATTAGCGCCTAAACGCGTAACACTTAACCTTGCAGGTGTTATAGAAATGGGCGGCCCCATTGATAGTACCGCTGCGTTTATACATCTTAATAAAGCGCAGCAAACATTGGGTTACGATGAAACTCAAGTAACAGGGCTGCGGTTAAGTGTTGATGATGTGTTTTCGGCGCACCAAATAGCGCTAAAAGTGGGCCAAACTATTGACGACTACGTGTATGTTTCCAGTTGGTTTAGAACCCAAGGCAGCCTTTATCAAGATATTCAAATGGTACGTACCATTGTTTATATTGTGGTGTTTTTAATTATAGCGGTAGCCAGTTTTAATATTGTGTCCTCCTTGGTAATGGAAGTACGCGAAAAACAAGGCAATATCGCAATTTTAAAAACCATGGGCGCGAAAGACAGTACTATTTTAGCCACCTTTGTAATGCAAGGCTTAATGCAAGCATTTGTAGGCGTGGCACTAGGAACACTAATTGGTGTGGTATTAGCGCTTAATATAAGTGAGCTTTTTACGTGGATAAGCCAATTATTTGGAGCCAATCCACTTGAGGGCGTTTATTTTATAGAGTTTTTACCAAGTAAATTAGTACTTGAAGACATTGGTATTACAGTGATTGTTACGTTTGTGCTTGCGATACTTGCCACTATTTATCCTGCATGGCAAGCAACGCGCGTAGATCCTGCCAAGGTGCTTGGTAACTAGGTATAAGAAGCTCAGATAAAAATTAATAGGGTGGTATTAGTAAACCTGTTAAACTAGGTGCTTATTTAAAATTAAGCAATAACTGCTTGGTTGCTATACCTCACTTTGGGATTTACTTTGACTAATAACGATATTTTACGCCGCATTCGCTACACTTTTAACTTAACTGATACTGCTATGGTCAATGTTTTTGCATCAGCAGAGCATACGGTCACCAAAGAGCAAGTAATTGCATGGTTAACTAAAGAAGGTGAAGAGGCTTTTACCCCAATAAGTGATACTGAGTTTGCTAGCTTTTTAAATGGGTTTATTAATACCCAACGTGGCAAACGCGAAGGTGAGCAACCAGAGCCTGAGAAAAAGCTAAACAACAATATTATCTTTATGAAGCTACGTATTGCTTTAAATATGAAAGCAGAAGATGTTATAGCAACACTTGCACTTGTTGATTTTGATCTAAGTAAGCATGAGTTAAGCGCGTTTTCTCGAAAAGTAGATAACAAACATTACCGTGTTTGTAACGATCAAATATTACGCTTGTTTTTAACCGGCGTACAAAAGCAGCACCGTCCAGAAGAGCCTGCTGAGTAACTGGTTTTAGCTAATTAGCTTTTAGTTAATGGGTTTTTTGCGAGCGCAATGCAGTATAAAGCCCATTAATTGTTATATTTTTAAACAAATCCACACCTAACCTAATACTTCTAAAACTCCCTTTTGAAAATATAAAAACTCACTTGGCACTGTTTCGATTTTAAATCTGTGAATTTAAATTCATCTTTAATAAATAAAAATCAAACTTCCAATCAAAAATAATTCACGTAGCTGGCGTTAAATATCTCAATTTTTCATGCTAAGGTAATAGTTAATTATATTAAATTAAGACCTTAAAGCATGAATCATAAACTTGATCACGTTTACTTTAACATCTGATAAATACTTTTATTATTAACACGGAAGAATAATTATGAATTATATCCATAGCACAATCGCACAATTAAAAAATAGTAGTCCTGCACAATGCGAGTTTTATCAAGCTGTTGAAGAAGTACTTGAATCACTCGAACCTATCTTAGAAAACTCAGAAAAATACAAAAAAAATGCCATTATACAACGCTTAGTTGAGCCCGAACGCCAAATTATGTTTAGAGTTCCCTGGGTTGATGACGAAGGCAATATTCAGGTAAATAAAGGCTACAGAATTGAGTTTAACTCTGCACTTGGCCCCTATAAAGGTGGCTTACGTTTTCACCCAAGTGTGAATGCCAGCATAATTAAATTTTTAGGGTTTGAGCAAATATTTAAAAATGCTTTAACAGGTTTACCGATCGGTGGTGGTAAAGGCGGGGCAAACTTTGATCCAAAAGGGCGCTCAGATGCTGAAATAATGCGTTTTTGCCAATCATTTATGAGCGAGCTCTATCGCCATATTGGCCCTACAACCGACGTACCCGCTGGAGACATTGGAGTAGGGGCAAGAGAAATAGGTTACTTGTTTGGTCAATATAAGCGTTTGACTGGGCGCTATGAAGGTGTTTTAACAGGTAAAAGCTTATTGTGGGGTGGATCGCTAGTACGAAAAGAAGCCACTGGATACGGCGCTGTTTATTTTGCTGACTACATGCTGCAAGCGCGCGGCGATAGCCTACAAGGTAAGCGCTGCTTGGTCTCGGGCGCAGGTAATGTTGCTATTTATGCCATGGAAAAGCTTTATCAAATGGGGGCAACACCAGTAAGTTGCAGCGACTCTCGTGGCACTGTGTATCATGAGTCGGGTATAGATTTAAATCTTATTAAATGTTTAAAAGAGCAATCGCGTGATTGCTTGAGCGTATATAAACAAACTCACCCCGATGCTATTTATATTCCTGTAAATGACTACCCTAAAGATGGGCATGCTGTTTGGCGCTTTAATGCCGACGCTGCTTTTCCGTGCGCCACACAAAATGAATTAACACAGGCAGACGCTAACGCATTATTATCCGGCGGTTGTTTATTAGTAAGTGAAGGCGCAAACATGCCTTCAACAAAAGAGGCTATTGATTGCTTTATTGCTGCAAAAATTGCGTATGGGCCAGGTAAGGCCGCCAATGCTGGCGGCGTTGCAACAAGCCAATTAGAAATGGCGCAAAATGCGAGCATGCAAAGTTGGACCTTTGAAGAAGTTGATGAAAAGCTAAAACAAATTATGAAAAATATATTTGTTACCGCTAACGACACCGCTACAGAATTTGGTGAGCCTGGAAACCTTTTATTAGGCGCTAACATTGCAGGCTTTAGGCGCGTCGCCGATGCAATGATTGAGCAGGGTGTCGTTTAATATTAAAGCTGAACAATAAGGCTTTAATATAATGTGATTTTAAAACTAGCCATAAAATTGAGTATATTATGGTTAGTTTTAAATATTAACGCCATTAGTGAACTATAACCCTATAAAGCTGGGCTATAACAGCGTAGGATCAAGTTACTTTCGAATGAAAATTAGGTTTGCACTTTAGGTGCATTAAGACAAAAAATTATGCAACTAACTGCAAAACCATCACTTCCTAATGCGTTACTTATTTCTATTAGTACACCACAATTTAAAGGTGACGAAGCAACAGAATCGCTTGCAGAGCTTGCTCGTTTGGTAACTACGTTAGGCTTTAAAGTAGTAGGTACACAATCGCAAAAGCAAAGTTCTACCCAAAAAGTTAATGTACTGGGCTCAGGAAAACTAGCTGAAATAGCACACCTTACCGGCAATAAAGGGATGGTTGAAAACGAGCAAGAAGATGATTTACTTGATGAAGACCCTTTAACCGAAATATCCTCAGAAATTCCATCAGACGAACTTGATTTTGCATGTGCTGATGTAGTGGTATTTGACTGTGATTTAACGCCTTCTCAACTACGTAATGTTGAGAACCAGCTGGGTGTAGAAGTATTTGATCGCACCGGTATTATCATTGAAATATTTAGCCGTCATGCGCGTACTAAAACTGCAAAATTACAAGTTGAAATTGCTCGCCTTAATTATGTCGCGCCACGACTGCGTGAAACATCAACAGGTGATAAAGAACGCCAAATGGGTAAAGGTGCGGGTGAAACCACACTTGAGCTTAATCGCCGTAAGGTGCGCGATCAGTTAGCAGAATTAAAGCGCGAACTTGTTAGTGTTCAAGATGTAATGATGGACAGACGTACGCAGCGCTCTGAGCTATTCTCAGTGGCTTTAATTGGTTATACCAATGCGGGCAAGTCATCAATGATGCGCGCAATTACAGGTAGTGATGTAGAAGGCGAAAATAAACTCTTTGCAACGCTAGATACCACTGTTCGCGCGCTGTATCCGATTACGCAGCCACGTATATTGGTTTCAGATACGGTTGGTTTTATTAAAAAATTACCTCATGATTTGGTTGCTTCATTTCATTCAACGCTCGCTGAGGCACATGATGCGTCGTTATTGTTGTATGTTGTAGATGCTTCAGATCCTTCTTTTCGCTCACAACTTGAAGTAGTACATAAAGTATTGGCAGAAGTTGGGGTGGAAGGCAGCAAAAAATTATTAGTACTGAATAAGTCAGACCAATTAAGTACTGAGCAGCAGAAGTCGCTAATGGATGAATTTCCTGATGCGATGATGACCTCTACACGTAATCCAGATGATATTAGTAAACTGCACAAATACATTATTGGCATTGCTCAAGAGGACATGATTGAAGAAGAGATTGTTATACCGTACACAGCTAAAGGTATTGTGGGCGAAATTCGATCGAGTATGAGTGTTGTTAAAGAAGAATATGAATACAGCCACATTAAATTAACAGTGCGCTCGAGTGCGATTGATTTAGAACGTTTAAAAAAGAGAATGCTGAATTTATAATAAATTCAGTACAATTCAGTACATAAAAAGCACAGCCAATTGGCTGTGCTTTTTAGTATTAGTCCTAACATACGTAAATTTAACGCTGTTAGCTCTGAACATAGCTCTGAGATAAATTCCCTATCCAGAGCCTCAGTTACTTAGAGACGAAACTAGGAAAAAGCGTTGTCGCTTAGCTCTTCTTGCATTTGCTCACGCATTTTAAATTTTTGCAGTTTACCTGTTACTGTCATTGGATAGTTTTCTACAAAACGGATATGTCGTGGCATTTTAAAATAGGCTAGTTTGTCTTTTAAAAACTCACGAATTGCTTGCTCATCAAGCACAGCGTCTTCTTTTGGTTGGATCCAAGCGCACACTTCCTCGCCATACCTTTCATCTGTTATACCAAATATGGCAGCATCTTGAATGCCCGGGTAGGTGTAAAGCACTTCTTCTATTTCGCGCGGATAAATGTTTTCGCCGCCACGAATAATCATATCTTTAATACGGCCAACAATAGTGACAAACCCTTCTGTATCCATGACACCTAAATCGCCAGAGTGTAGCCAACCGTTGTCATCTATTGTGGCTTTTGTTTTAGCATCGTCATTCCAATAGCAGCGCATTATACCTGCACCTTTACTACACACTTCGCCAGGTTGACCAATTTGTTGAATGTTACCCAACTCGTCAATAATTTTAACCTCGGTATGGGCAAGTGCGCGGCCAACCGTCGTTACTTGCCGCTCTATTGAAGAGTCTGTTTCGGTAATGTTGTTTATGGGGCTGCACTCAGTTTGCCCGTAAGCAATCAGTACTTGATGCATGTTCATTTGTGTTTGTACTTTGCGCATTACTTGCTCTGGGCATGTAGAGCCTGCCATTACACCCGTGCGTAAAGTACTTAAGTCATAATCGTTAAAATTACTTAGCTCAAGCTCACTAATAAACATGGTAGGTACACCGTGCAGCGCTGTACATCCTTCTTGTTGAACTACATCTAGTGTGGTTTTTGCATCGAACGAATCACCTGGGTAAATGGCTGCTGCACCTTTACTAACACACAATAAGCTACCCAATACCATTGCAAAGCAATGATATAACGGGATAGGGATACATAACTTGTCATCGCTCGTAAAGTGCATAGATTCGGCGACGAATAGCGCATTATTTAAAATGTTTTTATGAGTGAGCGTTGCGCCTTTTGGGTTGCCTGTTGTGCCTGATGTAAATTGTATATTGATGTCTTGCTCAGCATTTAAGTTTGCACCTATTACTTTTAATTCAAGCTCATGTGCTGGTGTTGGCAAGTTAATAACATCATTAAAAGAGTACATACCAGGAGATGCTTCATCGCCAATGCGGATTATATTTTTAAGAGTGGGCAGTGCTTTTAAATTAAGTGTGTCTTTATCGCAAGTTGCAAGTTCTGGAGCCAAACCATTGAGCATTTCTAAATAATCACTGCCTTTAAAGTTTGATGCTGTGATTAGAGTAGAGCATTCAACACTATTTAAGGCGTATTGTAATTCGTTAGGGCGATATGCAGGGTTGATGCAAACCATTATTGCGCCAATTTTGGCGGTTGCAAATTGGGTTAAGCACCACTCAATATTATTAGGAGACCAAATACCAACACGCTCGCCTGGTTTCACGCCAAGTGCCAGCAACCCCATAGCAAGTTGATTAACTTCTTTTTGAAATTCTTTATACGTTAAGCGAATACCCTGGTGATGAACTACAACAGCTAACGCCTCTGGATTTTTGTCGACAATAAAGTCAAAGTACTCCCCGATAGTCGAATTTGTTAAAGGTGTGCTTTGTATACCTTTAAAATAGCTTTGCGATAACGGTAAGTGATTTATTTGTTCTACTTCTTTTACCGCAATAGTGTGTGTGTGCATTGCTCTCTCCATGAAAATGTGTGTGAGTTATGTAAACTACAAAGTTAAAATAAGCACATATTGTCGACAAAGAGAAGTGCAGTTAGACTAATGTATTATTAGATTAATAAAAGCTAATACTACTTTTTAGACACAAAAAAACGCGTCTTACAATGTAAGTACGCGTTTTTAAACGAGTAATGAGTTTACATTTCGTCGCTGCGGTATGTTTTTTTCATTATGTAAACGTAAGCGTTTACAAATGCATTTTCTTGGTACTTTTTAAGACCTGTTTCTTCAAAATCAATAGGAATAGGATTACGCTTTACCTGTTCTTTAATTTCAGTTGTGGTAAATAAACGTACGTCTAAATTGTCGATTAATTGAATCGCAGTTTCCATTTTGAATCCCTTTGCGCTGCCAGCAAATTTACCTTTAGGCTGACGCTCACGGATTGCAACAGAATCAATTTGGTAATCTTGCATTAGTTTTGCAAAATCGAATTGAAATTTACGCATTACTTCAGTGTCGTTACCGTTACCTAAGGTAAAGCGTGTTTGGCGCACATCGCGAATATCAAATACGTCATTATCTTTACTTAAAATACAAAGTAGTACATCACTACCGGTAATTTCTACACCACATGTTCTCATGTCTATTCTCTAAAATAACTTAATTACGCAGTATTATACGCAACACACATTAAAATGCGAGTGTAGGTATAGTTGTAGGTGCGTAATTAGTGCGTTGATGCTTTTATATTTTAATGAAATGATTTTTTTTGCTCTAAAAGTTACATTTTGTGCTCAAAACGGGTGGATTTCACCCCTTAAAACTTGTAATTAAATGCGCAGCACGCGACAATATATCTTTGTAGTTGAATAGACTCTGCATCTACATTTATTAGTCAATGCTTATTCGTAAAAGCGTTGTCGAGTCATTCTCATTTAATTTATTAAAAATACACGTGATACATTGTAGGTGTCACCACTGTAGCAAGGATTTATAATGCCAGTTATTACTCTTCCAGACGGAAGTCAACGTAGTTTTGAAAACCCTGTAAGCACGCTTGATGTTGCAAACGATATTGGCCCTGGTTTAGCTAAAGCGACCATTGCGGGTCGTGTTAATGGCGACCGTGTTGATGCATGTGATTTAATTAGTGAAGACTCTCGTCTTGAGATCATTACCGCTAAAGACGATGACGGCCTTGAAATCATTCGTCACTCTTGTGCTCACTTAATTGGTCATGCAGTTAAGCAACTTTTCCCAGACGCAAAAATGGCAATTGGTCCTACCATTGATAATGGCTTTTACTACGATATCGATATGGAACATTCATTATCACAAGATGATCTTGAAGCAATTGAAAAGCGTATGTTGCAACTTGCAAAAACCAACTACGACGTAGTGAAAAAAACAGTAAGCTGGCAAGAAGCACGCGATGCATTTGAAGCGCGTGGCGAAACATACAAAATAGAAATTCTGGACGAAAACATCGCTAAAGATGACCGCCCAGGGTTATATCATCACGAAGAATATGTAGACATGTGTCGTGGACCTCACGTTCCTAACATGAAATTTTGCCAAAACTTCAAAATAATGAAAGTTGCGGGTGCATATTGGCGTGGTGATTCAGAAAACAAAATGCTACAACGCATTTACGGCACAGCGTGGGGCGATAAAAAGCAACTTAAAGCGTATTTAAAACGCCTTGAAGAAGCTGAAAAACGCGATCACCGCCGTATTGGTAAAGCGCTTGATTTATGGCATTGGCAAGAAGAAGCGCCAGGCATGGTATTTTGGCACAACGATGGTTGGAGCATTTACCGCGAGCTTGAAGAATTTGTACGTGAAAAGTTACGCGAATATGAGTACGAAGAAGTAAAAGGTCCAATGATGATGGACCGTTCACTTTGGGAAAAATCAGGTCACTGGGAAAAATATTCAGAAGCAATGTTTACCACTGAGTCTGAAAAGCGTGAATACGCGATTAAACCAATGAACTGCCCAGGACATGTGCAGATCTTTAACCAGGGTTTAAAATCGTACCGTGATTTACCACTTCGTATGGCTGAATTTGGTTGTTGTCATCGTAATGAACCATCAGGTGCACTACACGGTTTAATGCGTGTACGTGGCTTTACACAAGATGATGCTCACATTTTCTGTACCGAAGAGCAGATAATGGACGAAGTTTCAGCGTGTATTAAGATGGTTTATGATACATATGAAACATTCGGATTTGAGAAGATTGTAGTTAAGCTATCTACTCGCCCAGAACAACGCATTGGTGAAGACCATATGTGGGATAAAGCAGAGCTTGCTTTAGCCGAAGCACTTAAGCTAAACGATATTGAATTTGATTATCTTCCGGGTGAAGGCGCGTTTTATGGTCCAAAGATTGAATTTACTTTATACGATTGTTTAGACAGAGCGTGGCAGTGTGGTACAGTGCAATTAGACTTTGCATTACCGGGTCGTTTAGGCGCTACTTATGTAGCAGAAAATAACGAACGTCGTACACCTGTAATGATACATCGTGCTATTTTAGGTTCTATTGAACGCTTTATTGGCATTTTAACTGAAGAGTACGCTGGTTTATTCCCGACGTGGCTTGCGCCAAAGCAAGTGGTAATTATGAATATTACCGATAAACAGGCTCCTTATGTTAAAGAAGTTGTACAAAAATTAAATAAACTTGGAATTAGAGCCGCTGCTGACTTGAGAAATGAGAAGATTGGCTTTAAAATCCGTGAGCATACACTGAAGCGTATTCCATACTTGCTTGTTGTTGGCGATAAAGAAGTTGAACAACAAGAAGTAGCAGTGCGTACTCGCACAGGTGAAGACCTAGGCAAATTTAATGTCGATGATTTTGTAGCTAAAATTAGCGAAGAAATTAAAAATCGACAGTAAAAATCGAGCGTGTAAGGCATTAACAAACAGCCAATTACACGCTTATATTATTGATATTCTTGGAGGAACGTACTATTAGAGGCGGCAAGAAAGGGCAACAAACAGCTCAAAAAAATCGTATTAACGAAGAAATTACAGCGCAAGAAGTTCGTTTAATTGACATTGAAGGCGAACAAGCTGGAATTCAGTCATTACAAGACGCGCAAACTATGGCCGATGCAGCGGGTGTTGATCTTGTTGAGATCAGTCCAAACGCTGAGCCGCCTGTTTGTAGAATCATGGATTACGGTAAGTTCATCTTTGAAAAAAGCAAAGAACTAAAAGAGCAGAAGAAGAAGCAAAAGCAAATCCAGATAAAAGAAATCAAATTCCGTCCTGGTACGGATGAAGGTGATTATCAGGTTAAGCTTCGCAACTTACGTAAGTTCTTAGAAGCTGGCGATAAAGCTAAGATTACTATCCGCTTCCGTGGTCGTGAAATGGCTCACCAAGAAATTGGTATAGAATTATTAAACCGTATCAAAGCCGATTTAGAAGAACTTGCAGTAGTTGAGTCTTTCCCAAATCGTGTTGAAGGTCGCCAAATGGTTATGATGATGGCGCCTGTTGCTAAAAAATAATTTTTAAGCGATAATACGCACCGAAATTAGCTCAGGTCTGCAAGTAATATGCGAATATTCACCTGAGTTAACCGGTATTAAAGTAAGATTGCGGCATTTATGTTGGGTCTTCACCGGAACATGGCAGTAAGTTAGGCCTAAAAGTGGAGCTATAGAAATATATCTCACGCCTGCTTACTAATTTAAAAGCAATACAATTTGGAGTTATTGCAATGGCTTATAAGCTAAAAAGTCACAGTGGCGCTGCAAAGCGTTTCAAAAAGACTGCTTCTGGCGGTTTCAAGCGTAAACAAGCGCATCTTCGTCATATTCTGACTAAGAAAACTTCTAAGCGTAAGTTACACCTACGTCCTAAGATGATGGTTCATAAAAATGACCATGGTCTAGTTTCACGTATGTTACCGTTCGCTTAATAGGGGTTTTTAGAAATGGCAAGAGTTAAACGCGGCGTTGTCGCACGTGCACGTCACAAAAAAGTTTTAAAACAAGCAAAAGGTTACTACGGAGCACGTTCACGTGTTTACCGCGTAGCTTTCCAGGCTGTTACTAAAGCGGGTCAATACGCTTACCGTGACCGTCGTGCGAAGAAACGTACTTTCCGTCAATTATGGATTGCACGTATCAATGCTGCTTCACGTCAAAATGGTCTGTCTTACAGCCGTTTTATCAATGGTCTTAAAAAGACATCTGTAGAAATCGATCGTAAGATCCTTGCAGATATCGCTGTTTATGATCAAGTTGCATTCGCAGCGCTTGTAGAAAAAGCAAAAGAAGGCCTAGCCGCTTAAGCTTTTTCATATAAGTATTAAAAAGGAGCCTATGGCTCCTTTTTTTGTGCCTGTAATTTAATAACTTACACTTTTTTAATAACTTACACTTTTTTTATAGCTGAGCTAAATTAGTTTTCTCAAATTAATACCTATTTGCTTATATGAGCTCTATTTATCGATAAAAAAATACGTTAGAGCAGGGCGAAATTCACTATTTAGTTGTTCTTGGCAATTGCTCCATCATTGCTCACTCTCCTGGATCCATGCAGACGTATATCAGACATTTTTGACGCTGTTAGCGTCAGATGTAATCCTTTAAATTGATTAAGTATTTTTACGAGTTGGTATAAATAGTAATGTAATGAATTACTGTACATTAATAATGTTATATAGCCTTAAAATACAGGTGTGAATGAGTGACATGTAGTTGGCTGCATTTTTTTGTTGAATCACCGCAGTTTCCTCATTATAAAAAATTTAGTTGATATAATTTATATAATTAAGGCGTTTGTTAGAGAATTTTATGTTTGCAAGTTTACTAGTTTTATCTGCAAGTGTGGCGTATGACGCACACTTACCTCCATTAATTGAGTGGCAGGGGAAAAGCGTAGAGCTTTTACAAAAACAAGGGCCGTTAACTACAGATTTTGAGCTGTCAGCAGGTGAAGCGTCGCCAGATTATGTAAATACAATGGCATTTGTGGATAGGTTAGTTGCTGCAAACCCTACTCAGTTTCAATCTCAAACCATTGGCTATAGTAATAGCAAGCGTGCAATAAAAATGTTGATTGCCAGTGAACAAGGTTTTTTTGAAGCAAGGCAAATGGCTAATAGTACTAAGCCAACTATTTTTATCCAGGCAGGAATACATTCTGGTGAAATAGACGGTAAAGATGCCATGTTTATGTTGCTTAGAGATATAGCGACGGGTAAGCGCCGTGACATTTTAAAAAAGGTAAACATATTATTTATTCCTATTTTAAATGTAGATGGACACGAACGTAGCAGTGCATTCAATCGCATCAATCAACGGGGCCCTGCAAAAATGGGCTTTAGAACAAATGCTAATAACCTTAATTTAAATCGCGATTTTACTAAATTAGATACCCCAGAAGTTAGAAGTGTTTTAAAGGTTATTAACGACTACAACCCAAATTTATACATTGATGTACACGTAACCGACGGCGCAGATTACCAATATGATGTGACTTATGGCTACAATCCGGTATTTTCAAGCGAGTCGCCTGCGGTATCTGATGCACTAAACCAGTTTTTTAAGCCTCTGATTGACGATACGCTAGCTAAGCAAGGGCACATGCCAGGGCCACTTGTTTTTGTTATGGACAAGCGCGACTTTAAAAAAGGATTAGCGGGATGGGTTGCTACGCCGCGCTTTTCAAATGGTTGGGGTGATTTAAAGTCATTACCGACTATTTTAGTTGAAAATCATTCATTGAAGCCTTACAAGCAACGTGTATTAGGAACTTACGTATTTTTAGATGGTGCTATTACTGCGCTATCAAAGCACAGTCATGAATTAGCTAATGCAGTAAAAAAAGAACAGGAATTTGTTCCTAAACAGTTAATAGTAAAGCGTGGCTATGCCAAGCAAGCTGATACGATTGCGCAGTTTAAAGGTATTGAGTATTCATCAAGCATGAATGCGCTCTCAGGCCAAAATGAAGTGAAGTATTTGGGTAAAGCACATACATATACCGACTTACCTATTTATTGGCAAAAAGATGTACAACATACAGTTGAAGTACCTAAAGCTTTTTTTATTCCGCCTGTATATCGCAATATTATTAAGAAACTAAAGTTACATGGTGTCTCTATTAATAAACTTGAAGGGGCAAACACACAGCCTTTAAAAGTAGCAAAGGTGGCAGACTACACGTTTGATAAAGCACCATTTGAAGGCCGTTTTAGAGTGTCAGCAAGTTTTGATTATGTCCCAGCTATAAATGTAGATTTAGATGGTTGGTATCAAGTCAATACTCAACAAAAAGCAGGTGAGCTTGCTGTGCATTTATTGCATCCTGAAGCACCAGATTCGTTTTTTGCATGGGGGGAATTTAATACTATTTTTCAGCGTACTGAGTATATGGAAAACTATGCACTAATTCCGTTTGCACGCCAAATGCTAAAAGACAATCCAAAGCTAGCGCTTAAGTTTGATGAAAAGCTTAAAGATAAATCGTTCGCAAGCGACGCTGATGCGAGATTAAACTGGTTATATGAGCAAAGTCCATTTTATGATCAAGCGTACTTAAAGTACCCAATATTGATGTCATTTGAAGAAGAAGTTGTTATTCCGGATCAAAAAAGTAAAGAAATCTAATATGCAAATTATAACCATACCCGTCACTGCATTTGCACAAAATAGTCGTATTATTTGGTGTAGTGAAACTAAACAAGCCGTAGTCATAGACCCAGGTGGCGACCCTGATAAAATAGTAGCAGCCCTTAATGAGCATAAACTAGAATTAAGTGCTATTTGGTTAACGCACGGGCATTTAGATCATGTGGGTGGGGCTGATATTTTACGTAATCAATTTAACGTACAAACTATTGGCCCACAAAAAGATGAGTACTTCTGGTTTGAAAACTTACCTATGCAAGCACAAATGTTCGGGTTTAAACCCATTGAGCCTTTTTATCCGGATATTTGGCTAAACCATAACGATACCGTGAGCGTAGGTAAACTTAGCTTTTTAGTGAAGCATTGCCCAGGGCATACACCTGGTCATATTGTGTTTTATCAACAAGACAATGAATGCGTTATTGTAGGTGATGTTATTTTTAAAGGCTCAGTAGGGCGAACTGATTTCCCTAAGGGGAACAGCGAACAACTTATAGATTCGATTAAGACGCATATTCTAACCTTGCCTGATAATACTAAAATATTGGCAGGGCATGGGAGCGACACTACGGTTGGATTTGAAAAACAAACAAATCCTTTTGTGAGTGGTAAGTTTGGTTAAGTTACTTATTTGAAGTTTGGCAAACTGCATAAAAATTAAAAATAAGCAGACTGAGTTTTAAAATGGTTGTATAATTTAACCAGTTTATTTGATAAATAAGAAATAAAATGTCTCTAAATCACGTAGATCGCCAAATATTGGCACTTTTACAACAAGATGCTAGTTTATCAACCGCAGAAATTGCTGATAAAGTAGGCTTGTCTCAATCTCCATGCTGGCGTCGAATTGCCAAGCTAGAGCAAGATGGTTATATAAAAAGCAAAGTGGCTCTTTTAGATGAGAAAAAACTTGGCTTTGATATGCTTGTATATGCACATGTGCGTTTATCAAATCACGGTAAAAAGAACCTTGCTGAATTTGAAAAACTTATAATGAGTTATGATCAAGTAACAGAGTGTTACACCATGGCTGGAACAATGGACTTTATGCTACGCATAATTTCACAAGGCATAGAAGGTTATGAGCACTTTGTACGCGATAATTTACTAAGCTTAGAATATGTACAAGAAGTACATTCTAATGTAACAATGACATGTGTAAAACGCAGTACTTCCCTCCCTTTATAAAAGCACTTCTTTTAAAAGCTAAACCTCTTTTAGTTTAGTTTAACCACATAATGACAATTGTTAACTGAGCGCTAATTTGGTAGAATTTAGCGCTTTTTTGATACCCATTACACCATTTGAGGAACTCAATGTTTAACTTACTCAGTAGGGCGCCTAGCTCTGCTAAAAACGATATTTTATCTGGATTAACTGTGGCGCTAGCCTTAGTTCCAGAAGCTGTTGCGTTTGCCTTTGTTGCAAATGTAGAACCTTTAGTTGGTCTATATGCCGCGTTTATCGTTGGTTTAATTACGGCTATATTTGGTGGCCGCCCTGGTATGATTTCAGGTGCAACCGGTGCACTAGCTGTTGTTATGGTAAGTTTAGTGCTTGATCATGGTGTTGAGTATTTATTTGCGACCGTATTGCTCATGGGCATACTGCAGATACTCGCGGGTGTATTTAAACTCGGTAAGTTTATCCGCATGGTTCCTCATCCGGTAATGCTTGGTTTTGTAAACGGCTTAGCTATTGTTATTTTTCTCGCTCAGTTAGGACAATTTAAAGTGCCTGATGGTATGGGCGGACAAGAATGGATGACGGGTAACCCGTTATATATTATGCTTGGTTTAGTGGCTTTAACCATGGCTATTATTCAGTTTTTACCTAAACTAACAACGGCTGTACCCTCTACATTAGTCGCTATTATTACAGTGACTGCTTTAGTCATTGGTTTGGATTTAGAAGCGCATACTGTAGTTGATTTCTTAAAAGGAATGACAGGCGACGAAGCTGCAACAATTGCAGGCGGTTTACCTCAGTTTCATATTCCTATGGTGCCGTTTACTTTCGAAACGCTACAAATTATTTTTCCTTATGCACTTATTTTAGCGGCTATTGGTTTAATTGAATCATTATTAACGCTTAGCTTAATTGACGAGATTACAGAAACTCGCGGTCATAGTAATAAAGAGTGTATAGGCCAAGGCGCTGCAAATATTACTTGTGGTATGTTTGGTGCTATGGGTGGTTGTGCAATGATTGGTCAATCAATGATCAACATTAACTCAGGTGGTCGTTCTCGCTTATCGGGTATAAGTGCTGCATTGATGTTGCTTGCGTTCATCATATTCGCTTCAAGCTTAATTGAGATGATCCCACTAGCTGCACTTGTTGGTGTTATGTTTATGGTTGTATTAGGTACGTTTGAATGGGCCAGCTTTAAAATGATGAAGCGTGTGCCTCTATCTGACGCTTTCGTAATAGTACTTGTATCGGGTGTGACGGTTATTACCGATTTAGCGATTGCAGTATGTGTAGGTGTTATTGTATCTGCATTAGTATTTGCTTGGCAGCATGCTAAGCACATATACACAACTAACTATATTGATGAAGAAGGCTCTAAAGTATATGAGTTACATGGCCCGCTTTTCTTTGGTTCAGTTAAAAACTTTGCAGAGTTATTTGATGTTAAAAATGACCCTAAAAATGTAATTGTTGAATTTAAGCATAGCCGCGTATCTGATCACAGTGCAATAGAAGCAATTGACACACTTGCTGATAAGTATACAAAAGCAGGTAAACAACTTCACTTACGTCACTTAAGTAAAGACTGTACGCAGTTGTTGCATAAAGCACGCGATTTGGTTGAAGTGAATGTGATTGAAGATCCAACATACAAAGTAGCATCAGACAAACTAGCTTAATTTACACAAAGCTATTTATATTTAAAAAGCGAAAGGTGAATAACCTTTCGCTTTTTTAGTGTATCTACTATTTGTTTGCGGTAAGACTATTAAAAAGCAAGGTAGGCTGTAGTGCTATGCAAACTCATAAATCTATATAATAAGACTATCTAATTTTATTAAAATTAGCCCTACATAGGTAAAAATAATAAAGAATAACAAGCGCCTATTTTATGGAATTAGTCTTTAACTATACGGAGTAAACATCTATTTTGAACTGGCAATCTTTAGTCGATAACAGACAACGCTTTTTTTGGCTTTTGCAAATTGCAGGCTGGATTGGTTATGCGTTAGTAAATTATATTGGCTCTAAAGTATTTGAAATGCGTGATATATACGTATTTGTTATTTTATTAAATGCTTACGCTGGTTGCTTAATGACAGTACCGCTTAGGTATATTTACCGTAAAATTTGGAATGCCTCGCCTTGGGTATTAATGATTGTGGTATTTGGTGCCTCCTATGTAACAGGTACTTTATGGGCTGTCGTTCAAAAATTTAATTTGTGGGAAATATACCGCCATGGTTATAGACCAGAGGAGTGGTTTTATTACCTGCAGCAAGGCTTAGATTCTGTATATATTATTTTATGTTGGAGTGGTTTGTACTTTGGCGTTAAATATTATCAGTTATTACAAAGTGAGCGACAAAAAGCGTTAAAGGCCACAACTATGGCACACGAAGCGCAATTAAAAATGCTTAGGTATCAGCTTAACCCCCATTTTTTATTCAATACACTTAACGCTATTTCTACTTTAATTTTGGTTAAAGAAAACAAAGATGCTAACTTAATGGTAGCAAGGTTAAGTGACTTTCTACGTTATACATTAAATACCGATCCAATAAAAAAAGTACCGTTAGAGCAAGAGTTACATGCGCTCATGCTTTACTTAGAAATAGAACGTGTACGTTTTGATGAGCGATTAAAGGTAAATGTAGATGTAAGCGAGCAAGCTAAAGAGGCTTTAGTACCGAGCTTAATCTTGCAACCTATTATAGAAAACGCGATTAAATATGCTATTGCCCATCTAACAGAAGGTGGAGTAATTGATATAAAAGCACAGGTATTTGCGAATGAGTTATTACTAGAAGTGGGCGACAACGGCCCAGGTACTGACATACTCGATGGCCAATTAGTTAACGCTCAAGGCGTAGGTGTCGCTAATACCAAAGATAGATTAAAAACGTTGTATGAAAATAATTATTCGTTTGTATTATCACATAATACGCCAAGTGGATTAAAAGTTAATCTGCGAGTACCTTTTGAGAAGGCTGTGAAAAATGACTAAAATAAAAACACTCATTGTTGATGATGAACCGTTAGCACGAAAAGGTTTAGCGGTAAGGCTCGAAGAATACTCTGATATTGAAGTAATTAAATTGTGTAGTTCAGGCGCTGATGCAATTGAAATGTGTCAAAGCGAGAAAATTGATTTGGTTTTTTTAGATATTCAAATGCCAGGTATGAATGGCTTTGAAGTAGCAAGAGCCCTTAGCGAAAGCTCAAAAGCATTACCAGCGATTGTATTTGTAACGGCCTTTGACCAGTTTGCTGTAAAAGCGTTTGAAATTCATGCTCTCGATTACATTTTAAAACCCGTTGATGATAACAGACTAAAACAGGCGGTAGAAAAAGTGCATACCTACTTAAAAACGCAGCAAGACAACGCCCATAAGAAAAAACTAGCGAGTTTTGTAGCCGGTATTACTGGTAACAATTGCGAAGAAATACTTAAAAAATTAGCCACTGGCGATATGCTAACAGACAGACGTTACCCAGAATCGCTTGCTGTAAAAGAGCAGGGTGAAATTATACGGGTACCTGTAGCGACTATCCAATGGGTTGATGCAGCAGGTGACTATATGTGTTTACACTGTGAAGACGGGCAAACGCATATTCTACGTAAAACAATGAAAGAGCTTGAGCAAGAGCTCGACCCTCAGTTATTTGTGCGTGTGCACCGCAGCGCAATAGTAAATACAAAACAAATTAGTAAACTGGTTACACAAGTAAGTGGTGAGTATTTATTAGTACTTGAAAATGGCCAAGAATTAAAAGTGAGCCGTAGCTACCGAGATAAGGTTAAAGCGGCATTAGCAAGTTAAAGCCAACGCTTTTATTACAGACACAAAAAATGCGAGCTAAGCTCGCATTTTTTATATTCGGCGTTTAATTACGCAACAGTTACAATTTTCATTGTGTTAGTTGCGCCCACAGTTTCCATTGAGTCACCGTGAGTAATAATTACTGTATCGCCAGACTGTAAAGACCCTTGAGAAACTAAAGTATCAAGCGCGGCTTTTACCATACCGTCTTTTTCAGTTTTTGTAGAATCAAAAAATACTGGGTAAACACCACGATAAAGTGCTGTTTGACCTAATGTACTCGCATGACGTGAAAGCGAGTAGATTGGTAAGCCTGAGCTGATACGCGACATTAATTTAGCCGTACTACCAGATTCAGTAAGTGTGATAATTGCTTTAACAGAATCTAAGTGATTAGCTGCATACATAGCAGAAAGCGCAATTGATTCAGCATTGTTAGAAAAGCGACTATCTAAACGGTGTTTAGAAACGTGCGTTTCTTTTTGCGATTCAGCACCTAAACAAACGCGTGCCATAGTCGCAACTGTTTCTTCAGGATAATCACCTGCAGCTGTTTCAGCTGAAAGCATTACAGCATCTGTTCCATCAAGAACAGCATTTGCAACATCCATAACTTCTGCACGTGTAGGCATAGGGTTATCAATCATCGATTCCATCATTTGCGTTGCTGTTACTACAGTACGGTTTAATGAACGAGCACGACGAATAATTAGTTTTTGCTTGCCCATAAGAGCAGCATCACCAATTTCAACACCTAAATCACCACGAGCAACCATTACAGCGTCAGACGCCAAAATGATGTCATCAACAGCTTCTTGGGTTTCAACGGCTTCAGCACGTTCAATTTTAGCAAGTAACTGTGCTTTTGAACCAGCAGCTTCAGCAAGTGAGCGTACGTAGCGCATATCGTCGCCACTACGTGGGAATGATACGGCAATGTAATCTACGTCAATTTCAGCGGCAGTTATTAAATCTTCTTTGTCTTTTTCAGTAAATGCTGGAGCAGTTAAGCCACCACCTAAACGGTTAATACCTTTATTGTTAGATAAAACACCGCCAACAGTAACTGTACAATGCACTAAATGCCCAGCTACTTCATCAACACTTAATTGAATAAGGCCGTCATTTAGAAGTAGTAAATCGTTAGGGCTTACATCGTTAGGTAATTCTTTATAATCAATACCTACGGAGTTTATGTCGCCTTCGCCTTTTTCCATTTTTGCATCAAGGGTAAATTTTGCACCCACAGCAAGCGTTACTTTACCTTCTTTAAAAGTAGAAACGCGGATTTTAGGGCCTTGAAGGTCAGCAAGGATAGCAATATGCTTGCCTAATCTTTTTGCAATATCGCGTACAGCTTGTGCACGGTCTTTATGATCTTGGGCAACACCATGTGAGAAGTTTAAACGTACTACATTAGCCCCAGCGATAATAATTTTTTCTAAGTTGTTATCTCTATCGGTAGCAGGTCCAAGGGTAGCGACTATTTTCGTGCGTCTTAGCATCAATTTCTCCTGTTTGCTTGGTGAAAGCATGTTGACGTTATTTTGTTGACTTAAAATATCTATATTAGAATAAAATATTTTAGTTATGTGCAAACTTCAAAGGTTTGCCACTATTTTATACAAAACTATTGTGTCATCATTATGACACCGGTGTCAGAATGCGTCAATGATCTTAATTTCAATTAGCTTTGCTTTTAGTCACCCCGAGACCATTGATGTTTGATATAATTACGTAGCTTATTTATCTGTAATAAAAAAGCATGTTGTATTGACTCATAATTAGTATTTTATGACTGTATGAGTATAATGCACGCGGTATTATTTAATTTATACACTGAATTTTCTAACCAAATAGTTGTTACCGAGGAGGACACTAGATGCAAGTTGCATTAGTAGGGTTAGGCGTTATGGGAAAAAATCTTGCCCTAAACTTGATTGAAAAAGGGATAACGCTAGTCGCTTATGACAAAAACCCACATGCGGGTGAAGAGTTACTAAGTTGTGCTAAATCTCAAGGCATGGCTGATAGGCTTCACATTGTCTCTGATTTAAGAGACATGGTAAGGCGTTTAGAGGCACCTCGTTCTATTTTATTACTTGTTCCTGCTGGTGAGTTAGTTGATACAGTTTGTAATGAACTTGTAGAGGCCGGCGTTAACTGTGACGATATGATTGTCGATTGCGGTAATAGTAATTATAAAGACGGTATAACGCGTAAACTTAAATACCAAAATAAATTTGAATTTGCCACTATGGGAATTTCTGGCGGTGCAGAAGGCGCTCGCCATGGTCCTGCAATGATGGCAAGTGGTTCTGAGGGTGGTTGGGAACGTATTGAGCCATGGTTTGAAAAAGTAGCTGCTAGCTATAATGGCGACTCGTGTTTTGCACGTGTTGGTCAATCAGCAAGTGGTCATTTTGTAAAAATGGTTCACAACGGTATTGAATACGCACTTATGCAACTTATTGCAGAAGTGTACCAATTACTTCGTTTAGGCACTAATCGTTCTCCAAAAGAAGTGGCTGAGATATTTAATGACTGGTCAGAAGGTCAATTAAATAGCTACTTACTGTCTATTTCTAGCCACATATTGTCACTTGAAAATCATAATAATGTACCGCTTGCGGACTTAATTGATAATAAAGTTGGCGCTAAAGGTACTGGTCTTTGGACTGCGCAAAATGCACTAGAACTTGGTATTGCAGTTCCTTCACTTGTTGCTGCTGTACAAGCTCGTCATTTAACTAATGCATGTAATACAACGGCTGCACAAGAGATGACGTATGCATCTAAATCAACTAACAATGTTGAAATTGATTTAGAAGAGCTAAAAGAAGCGTTCTTACTTGCAAGCTTACTAGCGTATCGCCAAGGTTTAGCGTTAATTAAAGGTGCATCACGTACTCATCAGTGGAAAGTTGATTTATCTAAAACGCTTCAAACGTGGCGTGCTGGTTGTATTATTCGTGCTGACTACCTTGATAGCGTTGCACAAGGTGTTGAATTTATTGATACCCTTGAGAAAGAGTCTAACTCTTTGCGCAAAATTACCGGACAAGCAATAATGACTGGTTTAGCATTCCCTGTATTGGGTGCTACACAAACGTATTTAGCAACATTAACCACACCGAGTAATGGGCATTTAGTTCAAGCCCAGCGTGATTACTTTGGTGAGCACGGCGTTAAAACCCATAGCGGTGAAACATGCCATTTAACTGACTTAGTAGATATCGACGCTAAAGTTAGGTAATAAACAGTTGTTTAAAACGATAAAGGCACGCTATTTAGCGTGCCTTTTGTATTTTAGGCGCGGTGAGATTTAACGGCTTAATTCACCACGTAAATTGTCTTGCATTAAATGACGAATCGTCTCTACTTCTAGCTTTTGGCTAAATAAATAATGTAATTTAGTTAAACACGCTTCAAGGGTCATATCGTATCCACTAATAACACCAATATTTAACAGTGCATTACCCGTTGCATAGCCGCCCATATTTACATGGCCTTTTAAGCACTGGGTTAAATTAACAATAACGACGCCACGTTTACTTGCTTCTTCAAGTATTGATAAAAAGTTAGGATCTTGCGGTGCATTACCTACACCAAAACTAAGCAACACCAAGGCTTTAATATTGCCATTAACTAAGCTTTTAACCACTTCTTGACTAATACCAGGGTATAAATAAAGCACACCAATGGGTTGAGGTGTAATAGGAGTAACTTGCAGCTCATTTTCAACATAAGGACTAAGTTGGCCTTTAATAAGTTGAATACTAATACCCGATAACGCTAAAGGGTCAAGATTAGGCGACGCAAATGCATTAAATCCATCGGCGTGGGCTTTAGTTGCTCTGTTACCTCTAAACAGTTGGTTATTAAAAAATAGACTTACTTCTGCAATTGGATAATTTGCCGCTAAATACATTGCATTCAGAAGGTTTACTTGACCATCTGAGCGTAATTGAGAAAGCGGAATTTGTGAGCCAGTTACAATTACAGGTTTAGTTAGGTTTTCGAACATAAACGATAGTGCTGAGGCTGTATACGCCATTGTATCGGTGCCATGAAGCACAACAAAACCATCATAATCTTGGTATTTATCTTTAATGTCATCAGCAATAAGTTGCCAATGCTCAGGAGACATATCTGAAGAATCTATAAGAGGGCAGTATTCGTGAATATCAAACAAAGGCATTTCATCACGGTTAAATTCTGCGTTGTTTACTACGGTTTCTGTTAAAAAACCTTCAGCAGGAATATAACCTCGACTCGATTTTTTCATACCTATAGTACCGCCAGTATAAGCGATATAAATGCGTTTACGTTTCATAAAAAAAGCCCAGTAAAAAAACTGGGCTTAGTATAACGTTAAGTAACTTTAAATACAGCTGATTAGGTAAAGCTATGCACTTTTATTGTGCAACGTTACACACTAAACAGCGTGCATATACACCTTGTGGATCGTTGTAATCTTTAAGGTTTTCAACTTCAGTACTTAATTGGTTAATAACGCTTTGCAAGTTAGCTTGCGTTGCTAACACAGATGTTTTTTGTGTTTGTAAACCAAGCATCGATTTAATAGACGCGTTACCAAAAATATTTTGAATCATTTTTTCTTGCGAGCTTAAATCTTGTTTAATGGTTTTAACTTCATAGTGATTCAGTTTTGCAAGTGCTGCGGCTGCTTTTATAGCATCTTGTTTATCACCAAGTTTGTCTACTAAACCTAGTTCAAGTGCTTGAGATGCAATCCATACGCGGCCTTGGGCAATTTTATCAACTTGCTCAGGCGTCATATTACGGGCATCAGCGACAACATTCAAAAAGCGACCGTATGCTTCTTCAACGCTCATCTGAATTACTTGACCCATTTTTTCGTTTAGGGGACGAGTGATAGAAAAACCAGCCATTTCGGTTGTTGCAACGCCATCTGAATAAACACCAATTTTAGATAAGGTTTTTTCAAATGTCATAAACGTACCAAACACACCAATTGAACCTGTAATAGTACTCGGTGCTGCCCAGATTTCGTTTGCAGCAGAGGCAATCCAATAACCACCTGATGCAGCTACAGAGCTCATAGAGGCAATAACAGGCTTACCAGCAGCTTTAAGCGCTAATACTTCTGCACGAATAACTTCAGAGGCAAACATACTACCGCCACCTGAATCAATGCGCAGTACAACCGCTTTAACTTTGTCATCAAGGCGTGCTTTACGAAGTAGGGCTGCTGTAGAGTCGCCACCAATTTCGCCAGCTTTACGCTCACCATCCACAATTGTACCTTTAGCAACTACAACGGCGACTTTTTCGGTAATAGGGTTATCAAACTCAATCGGTGGTTTAACCAAGCTTAAGTATTCACGAAATGAAACTTGCTTAAATGTTTTGCCATCTTCTTGTGCGCCAACTAAATCAATTAATTGTTTGCGAACTTGTTGATTTGTTTTTAAAGAATCAACCCACTGGTGGTCAAGTGCATATTTACCTGCATCGCCATCTGCAGCTTTCATTTTTTCAAGATATACGTCCATTGTCTCGTCGAAATTTGACTCATCAAATGGGCGAACCGCAGCAACATCTTGTTTGTATTCGCTCCAAAGAGCGCCTAACCAAACACGGTTAGCTTCTTTGGCTGCTTCAGACATGTCGTTACGAATGAAAGGTTCTACTGCTGACTTAAATGTACCAACACGGAAAATATGCTGCGTTACTTCAAGCTTTTCAAGTGCATCTTTAAAGTAAAGCGGATACATGCCGTAACCTTCAATACCTACGCTACCGTATGGGTGCATAGCTATTTCATCAGCATGTGATGCAATATAGTATTGTGCTTGGGTATAGTAATAACCCGATGCAATCACTTTTTTGCCAGCTTGTTTAAATGCATCGATAGCATTGGTAATTTGCTTAAGTTTGTTTAAATGCGCTTTAGGCATTTCTTGTAAATCAAGCAGCATCACCGTAATGCGATCGTCTTTAGTCGCTTCGTTTATTACTTCAACAATATCGTCGAGTAATATTTCGCTTGGCGCTTCAGAACCAGAAGTAGCATCACTAATTGCAGCTTCGACCGGATCTATGTATGTTTTTTCTTCAACAATAGGGCCATTTAGGTTAAGCCTAAGCACAGAGCCATTTTCAACTATTATTTTATCGTCGTCACTTGAGAGTGACACTAAGAAAACAATTACCAGTAATAAAAACAGAATGTTGAGTATTAAACGACGAGAAAAGTTAATTCCAGCCCAAATACCTTTAAATACCTTTGCTATCAAAATAGCTCCTTAATTTGGTACAGTTAATACATTAGTTCCATCTTAGCCTAGAATAAAAATAAATTTAACTGCTAAATCGTAACGAAGTGTTTATGAGGTGCTATTAATACATGTTTTTATAGCTTTTTTTAATTAAATGAAGGCACATATTGCTTATTACTTGCCATTAAAGCAGAATTAGCTAATGTATACAGGTTAGACCAGTTAACGGGACACAAGATGTTAGAACAACAATTACAATTAAAACACACACAATTACGTAACCGCTTAGTGATGGGCTCAATGCATACAGGCCTTGAAGAGGGATGGCATAACCGCAAACGCTTACGTGCATTTTACGAAGCACGTGCAAAAGGCGGCACTGCAATGTTAATTACGGGCGGATACAGCCCTAATTTACGTGGCAAATTAACACCTATTTCATCTTCATTTAATAGTTATTACGATGTATTTAAGCACCGCGCTTATACAGATGCTGTGCATAAACACGGCGGAAAAATTTGTTTGCAATTATTACATGCTGGACGTTATGCGTACCATCCATTCAATCAGGCACCAAGTGCAATAAAAGCACCTATTAATCCTTATAAACCTAAAGCGATGTCGCTTGGCTCGATTAAAAAAACAATTAAAGACTTTGCGCACTCTGCCTATATGGCTGAAAAAGCTGGCTACGATGGCGTTGAAGTTATGGGTTCTGAAGGGTATTTGATTAATGAGTTTATGGCGCCGCACACCAATAAACGTGAAGATGAATTTGGTGGCAGCCTAGAAAATAGAATGCGACTTGCGCTTGAAATAGTTAAAGCTGTAAGAGCAAAAGTATCTGAGCAATTCTTAATCATTTTTAGATTGTCGGTTATTGATTTAATCCCAAACGGTTCAACACCAGAGGAAGTTGTCATACAAGCTACCGAGCTTGAAAAAGCGGGTGTTGATATATTTAACACAGGTATTGGTTGGCACGAAGCGCGTGTACCGACTATTGCGAGTATGGTGCCGCCAGGTGCATTTAAAGAAGCATCAAAACGTTTAAAAGACGTGGTGAGCGTGCCAGTGATTGCGGTTAACCGAATTAATACTCCAGAAATAGCTAACGATATTTTAAATGCAGGCGAGGCTGATTTAATTTCGATGGCAAGGCCGCTACTTGCCGATCCAGAGTTTTTTAATAAATACGCAAATAATCAATCTAAGCAAATTAATATTTGTATAGGGTGTAACCAAGGTTGTCTAGATCACGTATTTAAAAATAAACGTGCTACGTGTTTAGTTAATCCACAAGCTGCATTTGAGCTAGATTACCCGTTAGAGCAAGCAACCAAAGCTAAAAATGTATTAGTAGTCGGTGCCGGTCCTGCTGGTTTATCGGCAAGTTGTTACTTGGCTCAAAAAGGGCATAACGTCACGCTAATTGACCAAAAACCGCAAATGGGTGGCCAATTTAATTTAGCTATGCAAATACCAGGTAAAGAAGACTTTAACCATACTCTTACTTACTTCACTAATGAGCTTGAGCGATTAAAAGTAACTGTAGAGCTTGGTAAATCTTATGACGATTCAATGCTTAAAAGCTATGATGACATCGTATTTGCAACTGGCGTTAGGCCGCGTGAAGCCTCTATTAAATGTAGCGATGATAAGCGTGTGTTTGCTTATGACGAAGTTATACGCGGCGAAGTAGAGCTGGGTAAATCAATTGCTATTTTAGGTGCCGGTGGTATAGGTTTTGATATGGTTGCGTTTTTAAGCGAACATAAATCGCAAACTATTAGCGAGTTTAAAACGCAATGGGGGATTGAGTGTGAAGCCCAACCTCATAAAGATGAACGTCAATTGTATATGTTAAAACGCAGTGCGGGTCGTTTTGGTAGCGAGCTTGGTAAAACAACGGGTTGGATACATCGCCAAGTTGCTAAGCAGCATGGCGTTAAGCAAATTGCTGATTGCCAATACCAAAGCTTTGATAAAAGCGGACTAACTATTAATGTTGCTGGTGAAACTCAAGTACTGCCAGTAGACACTGTTATTGCCTGTATTGGCCAGGTTTCTAACAACGAAGTGCTAGAAAATTACACAGATAACGCAAAGGTACATGTTATAGGCGGAGCTAAACTAGCTGCAGCTATTGATGCTAAACGCGCTATTTTTGAAGCACTTCAGGTCGCTAGAAGTATTTAACCTTTGTAAATAAATTGAAATAGTTTATCAATTCATGCGGTCTTTGCTGTTTATAGTCTATAACTTAATAAACAGTGAACACACAGGATACGCATGAATAAACTAACCAATCTTTATGATGCAATATTGGGTAAACTATCATTTTTAGATGGTTTACCTGCATTGCTATTTCGCTTGATTTTAGCCCCTGTTATGATCATTGCAGGTTATAACAAACTTGCTATAAGCGGTGAGACAGAAGGTTTCTTTGATAACTTTTTAGCATCTCCAGATGTAGTTCAATGGTTTGGTAATAATGAATGGGGTTTAGGATTACCGTTTCCTGATTTACTAGCTTTTTTAGCTGGCTGGAGTGAATTTTTAGGAGGTTGGTTTTTATTACTTGGCCTTTTAACTCGCTTGGTCAGTATCCCACTTATGTTTACAATGGTTGTCGCTGCAACCTCAGTGCATTGGCATAATGGTTGGTTTGCAATAGCACCAACTAATCCAGAAACAAGTGCTGCGCAAGTGCTCGATTGGTTATCAATTCCGGGCGCTAAAGAAAGCCTTGAAAACTCACTAGAAGTACAAGACCGAATAGGTAAAATTCGTGGCTTAGTTGAAGAACACGGTTTTCCTGATTATCTATACGAAAAGGGCAAGCCGTCTATTTTAAACAACGGTATAGAATTTTCGGCAATTTATTTTGCTATGCTTCTTAGCTTGTTTTTTATGGGCGGTGGGCGTTTTGTTAGTATAGATTACTGGTTAAGGCGAAATATTGTAAAAGAATAACGTATTTAATCTACTTTACTAACGGCCGCATAGCTTAACCCTTTGCGGCCGTTTTGCATTTTAATTTCTCGGTATTTATTTTTTAAGGGTTTAAATGTTACTCTAGCGTTTTGAATTTTGAGGAATCGTTATGAACGCTATCGAGCTTTTACTTACCCGCCAATCAGACTCTAAACTAACAGAGCCGGGCCCTACGCCTGAGCAGCTCGACATAATTAAGCAAGCAGCATTACGTGTTCCTGATCATGGCTGTATAGCACCGTGGCAGTTCATTGTTGCTCAAGGTGATGCACGCAATAAACTGGGTGAAATTTACCATCAAAGTGCAGTGGCAGAGCAACAAGAAGAAAAAGTAATTAACCGTGCTAAAGAGCTTCCCCTTCGTGCGCCTATGATTGTAATAGCAATTGCTAAATATCAAGAACACCCAAAAGTTCCTCGAATAGAACAAGTACAAAGCGCAGGCTGTAGTGTATTAGCGATGCAACAAGCTGCATTTGCCCAAGGGTTAGGCGGTGTTTGGCGCACAGGCTACTTTGCACAAAGTAGCGCGGTTAAAAAAGCGCTTAACTTACATGAGCAAGATGAAATAGTAGGGTATTTATATATAGGTACACCCGAAGTCGATTGTAAAAAGTCGCCTCGCCATAAGCCGGAACACTATTTTAGTAATTTGTGAAATAGTATGAACTTTGCGCAACTTACGTAGTCATAATTCATTAAGGTTACAAAGAGTATTATTTAAAAGTTAATGACTTGGCTGTAAGAAGCGCTTGGAAGCACTAAATTTACTAAATCTTCTTCAGTTTGTTTTTTAATCGGTTGTTTTTTGATACATTATGGAAAGTCTTAATAAAAATAACGATAAAGAAGACGAAAACTATGGGAAATTTATTTTTACGTGAAAAAGAGAATTGGCTAGCATGGTCAATTTGGGGAATCATTGGTGCTTTTGTAACACTGTATGTTGCAATGAGCACAAATGCATCACACTTTATAGCCGGTTCAGCGATGGGTATGCTTGTGTTGTTAACATGGTGGATGCACCAGTCCAAACGTTTCGACTTTGGGCGTGCATTTAAAGTATGCTGCTACGTTTTATCGCTTAGTGTGCTACCAGCTTTTATGTTTGTTGTAGTACCAAGTGATGATTTAAATCGATTCGATTTAATTTTTCAAGGCGTTACCTTTACCGCACTGAGTATATTGGCTTGTTTAATCTGCTCTTGGATTGCACGTAGACCTAAACAATATTATTAATGTGTTTAACTTTAGTCTATTAACTACACTTTTATTAAAGTGAAGAGCTTAACAAAAGAACAAAGTGGGGCTATTTTATCCAATATGTTAATATTTTATATTAATTTCTATTTAGCTCTTTACAAGTTATGTATTTAGCCATATTATTCGCGCCGTGCGGAGAGATGGCAGAGTGGTCGAATGCACCGGTCTTGAAAACCGGCATGGGTTTATAGCCCATCTAGGGTTCAAATCCCTATCTCTCCACCATTATTTAAAAAAAACCGCCTTATGGGCGGTTTTTTGCTTTGTGGAGTTTCTAAATGACTAAGGCAACAAACCTACCAACCTCGCAGAAATTAATAAAACATCTTTTATTATGGACGGTATTTGGTTACTGCTATCAAAGTGCTATTAGCTTATTAGTAAAAATGGCTATAGATGCTCAACCAGAGTATCCATTAATTACCGCTTTAATTTATGGTGTTGGTTTTAATGTTTTAGCTGCCCATCTTATTACCAAATACGATAAGCATTGGCCAGTTATTGGCTCTGTTTTTATTGGTTGTATAGGGCTGCTTGTAGTGCCATTTTTACTGTTTGGCGAATCAGGATTACTAACAATGCCTCTACTTGTTGGAATTTTATTCAGTTTGCCGCTTTGTAGTTATATTGTTGGCCTAATTAAGCTAAAACTCAGCAAAAACTAGCCCCAAACGCGGTTTATTTTGTGATAGCATAGTCGCGTCTTTTAACTAACAAAACGTGAAAAACACATTATGTCAGATAATTTTACTACAGATGCTGAAAAAGCAAGTTACGGTATTGGCTTACAAATGGGTGAGCAACTTAAGTCTAATCCTTTTGAAGGCTTAAACCTAAATTCAGTATTTGAAGGCATGAAAGATGCGTACGCTGGTAGCGCATTTCAAGTTGAGATCCCTGAGATCCAAGCTGCATTTGAAAAAATCAACGAAGAGATTCAAGCTCGTCGTGAAGAAGAGTCTAAAGTACTTTCTGCAGAAGGTATTTCATTCTTAGAAGAAAACGCAAAACGTCCTGAAATCACAGTAACTGAGTCTGGTCTTCAATACGAAGTACTAGCAACTGGCGAAGGCGAAAAGCCAACAGCTGAGTCTACAGTACGTGTTGATTACCACGGTACACTTATTAACGGTACTGTGTTTGATAGCTCATACGAGCGCGGTCAACCAGCTGAATTTCCAGTTGGTGGCGTGATCAAAGGTTGGACTGAAGCATTACAAATGATGCCTGTAGGTACTAAATGGCGTATCTACGTTCCTCATGATCTTGCTTATGGTGAACGTGGCGCAGGTGCTGCAATCGCACCTTTCTCAACGCTTGTATTTGATGTTGAGCTACACGAAATCATTTCTTAAATTAAATAAATTTTAATTTAAGAATTTAAAAAGCCGTATTCAATTTGAATACGGCTTTTTTGTGTTTGTAATTTAAGAGTTTTATACCAATTAGCTTAATTAAGTGATCTATTTTTCGCTAAGAAAATTGTGTCGATAACAAGGCAAAAATTTCGTTGTTTAGTTGTTACCACTAATTGCTCTTGCATTGCTCTACCTCCTGCATCCATGCAGTCGTATATCAGAAATTCTTAACGCAGTTAGCGTCAGGTTTAATCCTTCAAATCGATTAAGTATTACTGCGTGTTGATATTATATATTCTAAAAATAAAAAAACCGCATTAATAAAATGCGGTTTGTAAATATATAAACTAAAAACTATTTTTAATTATTAAAAATAACCACGAACACCAAAGCGGAAGTTTCTGCCAGGTAGTGGGGCTTTATCTTTAATAAATGAGCTATGCACAAAGCCTAACTCATCAGTAATGTTATCCACGTTTATATAAAGCTGTGCATCTACACTGCCTAAACCTAATTGGTAATTCGCTTGTGCATCAAATAACGTATAACCATCGGTTTGTGTTTCAAACGCAGTTACATCGTTTTGATCAAAGTAATGAGTACCTGTAAGTGTTAGTTGTAAATCACCTAAATCATACTGTAGCTCCGAGCCTAATTTATTGGCTGGAATACGCGGTAGGTTACCTTCATCATCTTTAAGTTTTGCACGAGTTGAGTCACCAAATACTTTAACCATAGCGCTTGATGTAATTTGATAGTGAGCATCAAATTCAATACCATATAGCTCTGCATCTTTGCTGGTAAACTGATAAACCGCAACGGCATCATCATGTGCACCAATAGCCGATTCTAAACCATCTTCTTCATCGTAAACTAAACCTGTATTTTCTTGGAAGTAGAAGTTTTTAATATCGTTATAGAAAAAGTTAACTGTGTAACCAAAATCACCGCTAAAACGTCTAAAGCTTAAATCTAAGTTAGTTGAAGTTTCTTGCTTAATATTTTCAGGCTCAAAATGCGCTTCATTACCTTCAATGTTGTAACCAAGGCCAAGCTCATAAGTACCTGTTGCAATGTGTAAACCATTTGATAAAAGCTCTGCCGAAAGTGGTGCTCGCTCTGAATGAGAAATACTTGTCGCAATACTATGGCCCGGTTTGTACTGCCAGATGGCACCGGCAGAGGCGCTTAAATTGGTAAAGCTTTTATTGTATCCAATAGTTTCTTCGTCGCTATGATCTATTTCTACTTCATCGTGGCTATGTTCGTGTGCCGTGATTTTGCTTTCAATTTTGTAATCTTCTACACGTGCACCAAGCTCTATTGTCACGTCGCCAAATTCACGCTCTTCTAGTAAATATAATGCGTTAGTTGTAGTTACACTCGCGGGTGTAAATGCTTCTTCACCAATTGCATCGTAGTCAGAATCGCTGTAGTGATAGCCCATCATTCCGTGCCAATCAGCAAACTTATGCTCTACATTTAAACGTGCTTCAGTCGTTTTATTTTTAAAAGTAGTACCAATTTCGCCATCTTCAATTTCGCTGTGTGAATAATCTGTATAGCCAACACGTAGGTTGATGGTTTCAATCCAGTTATTATGAAGGGCGTAACTTACAAGCCCTTGCCAGCGGTCTTGCTCTAAATGTGCGTAAACCGGCTCTTCAGCTGCTTCATCTTCATGTTCAGCATGCTCTTCTTCAGTTTCACCTTCGTGATCGTGATGATGCTCATGCCCAGGAATACCGTAATCAGTCTCAATGCTACCGTAAGAAAAACCAATCGTTAAGTGATCGCCAACATAGCTGGTACCAAAGTTGAGTGTTTCGCTATCAATAAAAGTATTTTCTACCGAGCTTTCGGTTTCAACATCGCCATCATCGTCGGCAATAGTAAAGGTCGGTGTTTGGTAATCATCGCCGCTGCGCTTAGTACCATCAAAATGAAAGTTAAAGCCTTCATTACCTGTTTCAAGTTTTGCAGCTACGGTGTTTGAATTTGACACCGTATCGTGGCTGTATTCAGCAGCGCCTGTAAGCTCGTCGATGTTGCTAGTAGGAATACGGTTATCAACCACGTTTACAACGCCACCAATTGCACCAGAGCCATAAAGTAGGGTACTTGGACCTCGCAACACTTCAATTTGTTCTGCCGCTAGGCTGTCGCTTGATGTCGCGTGGTCTGGGCCAATACGCGACGCATCGCTGGCATCTAATCCATTTTGTGTGATTTTAACGCGAGGGCCATCTAAACCACGAATAATTGGGCTTGATGATACAGGGCCAAAGTAACTTGCATTTACGCCTGGTAAACCTTTAAGAGTTTCGCCAAGTGTTGGTTTAGATTTATTTCTTAATTCATCACCTGAGAGCACGCTTACTGGCGATATCATTTCTAGGCTGTTCTTATGAAGTGCAGAGGCATAAACAACCACTGTTTCAACCGATGTTGGTTTAAGTGACACAGACAGATTATTTGAAGATTCGGTAACAGTAATACGAGAGTCTATGTAGTTGTCTTTACTAATATGTAATTGGCTGTTTGCATCTATATCGATAGCAAACTCGCCTAAATCATTACTTTTAACGCTTTGGTTTTTGCCATGGACATGGATAGAGGCATTTTTAATTGGTTGATTTTTATCATCCATTACTTTACCAGTAACGGTTGCAGCCAAAGCTGATTGAGAACATAAAACAGAAAAAATAGCAGAGGAGATTAATGTTAACTTTGTCATGGATATATTGGTTCGTGGTTATTATGTTGTGATATAATATAACACCGCAAAATTAACGAATCAACAATGTTATAGTATAACTTTGTGTTTTGCGATGAATAATCAAAAAATGACGATTAAGCCAATATTATAAAAATTCAAATAATAGGTTTGTGAATAGGAAACTTATCTATTTGACCGAAGAACTCATAGCGCTAGCCGGTAAATCTATGTATTTAATAGCGGCTATCTATCATTATCGCATCTAGTTTATGCTGCGCTCTTGTCTGATTTGTTATATCTACAGATTCAATCATTTCGCATTCGTCGCGGATCATCTCTGAAATAAGGCTAGGGTAGTGGCGGCAGTCTTCTGGGCGGTCGAGGTAAATACTGCAGGTATACATATTTTTAGCGAGAGGATCTTTTTTAGGCGCAATTTCTAAAAATGGGCACACTTGAAGTCTTAAGCCTGTTTTTGGGTCAAACCAAATTTCGTTGTTTTTAACGTATTCATAAATTTCGGGGTTAAAAAGCTCCCATAAATCTATTTCTTCTTTTGTTGCGCTTAAATCGCCGCCGCCATATTTAATACAGCATTTACCACACTGGTTGCATTCTTTCATAATTGGCTAATTTAGTTGGCTGTTAACGAATTTAAGTTAGTTATTAGTGTAGCACCAAATTTATTATTAACGCTCTACTGAATTTACCCATCCTTTAATTTTTGGGTGTGTAAACAATAGTTAGATACAATAACTTAAGTTAAAACCCTTTGTTACATTTTATATAGTACAAGCTTTATTTAATGGTTTACTCTAAAGGTAGCGAAAATGTTACAAACCCCGCTTGAGCAACTGTGTGATTGTTAAATGTTGCTGAGCGCAGATACCTAAGCAGGGCGTTATTATGAAAGAGGCTGTCACTAAGTTAAAAACAGAATTTAATGCAAAGTTATTGTATTGGAACAATCTTAAAAGTAGCAAAGCTAAAGCGGCAATCATCCTATTATTTTCAGTTGTCATTGCACTTAAAGTGTTTACGACCATTTTTACATTGGATTGGGTTGCAAGTTTATTCAGCGTGTAAGTTTACCAAGAGTAATTGCGATAAAGTTTAATCACAGAGTGTTTAACGCCTACGCGATGTTCATTATTAATGTATTATTACGCTATACACCAAATTAAATAAATCAGTTGTTTAAATACGTTTTATAATGACTGTAATGATACATTTTAGCTAAATTGAGTGAGTAAATGAGTTTAGCTGCATTAAAGGATAACCAGTGATGATGAATACAAAAGTATATAAAGCGGTACATGATCTAGCAGAAGATTTAATGGCGGCGGCTAACAAAAATAACCGTGAAAAGTTTGAGTCGTTATTTGCAGAGTTAAAAGCTATTTGTATTGAAAACGAAAACACTTCAAAAGATCACCCTGTACAATGGGAAACTTTAGCTGATTTTACCGAAGAGTTAGAAGAGGCAATTACTACTTACGAAAAAGCATTAGAAAAGTCGATTGCGATTAATAACAAAGATCACATGTCGTCGGTTTCTTTTTCAATGGCTACATTACAGCTTGAGCTTGGCCAAAAAGATGAAGCTATTAAAAACCTTCAAAATGCTAAAGTCAGCGCCAATAAAATTGAAGACAAAGAGCTTAAAGCTGAAATACACGACCTACTAGAGTCGCTTATTGAAGAAGAAGGTTAAATACATAACTTATCCATATTAAATGTGATTTATGTGGATTTAGCTTGAGCTTAATAAAGCGCTGATGGTTTATACCCTCAGCGCTTTTTTATGTTTGCTATAAATACTAAACCAAAAGAAAAGGCTTACTATTGAGCTAGGTTATTCATAAAATCGACAATGTACTTTGCAATTTCTACTGGTTTTTCTTCAACGCTAAAGTGCCCTGAATCGAGTAAATGCAGTTCAGCGTTCGGTACATCTTTTAAGTATGCTTTAGCGCCTTCGGCTATAAACGCAGGGTCGTTCTTACCCCATACAATTAACGTTGGTGGTTGGTACTTGCGTAAATAAGCTTGCCATTTTGGATAGTCGAGAAGGTTGTTGTAGTAATCTTGTAGCAATTGCACTTGAATTACTCTATCTGCTTTGGTTTGTAAAAAGTGAAGATCATGCGTCCAGCTATCTGGGCTCATCACTTCAGGGTTACTTTGTACGTCTCGTAAATACTGCTTATTAATAATGGCTTGTTCAGACGTGAACGAATAAATTTTATCTTGCTGAGCTTTCGAACTATCTTCATTCGCGGCTTTAAAAAATGCTTGCCTCGGTAGGGTTAGCCCCTCTAAATACGCATTACCATTTTGTACAATAAGTGCATCAAGTTTATTAGGGTTATTTAACAACATTCTAAAGCCTACAGGTGCTCCAAAGTCTTGTATATATAGGCTGTAGCGCTTTACTTTAAGCGTTGTTAGTAACCCTTCAACGTATTGAGCTAGTAATTCAAAAGTATATTTTTGAGTTTCTGGGTTTGGGCGTTCGCTGTATCCTGAGCCTAAATAATCGGGTGCAATTACATGATAACGACCTGATAAAAGCGGGATCAATTCTCGGTAGCTGTGTGAAGACGACGGATAGCCATGTAAAAGCACAATGGTTTGCTTATGCTGGATGCCAGCTTCTCGGTAAAATATCTTTTTACCGTTTACATTTGCATATTTGTAAGCGGTTTTTGAAGGCCATACAGCATCAGCGGCATATACCTGAGCGGTAAGCGTAGACATTGAAACTAGTAAAAACACAATAAAAGAGACGATGTGAGCAGGTTTTACTTTAAGATTTTTTTGTATATCTGGGTGCATAAGTAAACTCGTTATTTTTGGTAATGACGCTTTATTAATTTACCAGACCCGTTATTTGCACAATTGTATTCAGATAATAACGTTGTAGTTTCACAGCAAAGAAGTGTACAGCAGGAGTAAGTGCAGCTTTGGACCTTACAAGATACTTATGAGCCAACAGTGGGCTAGGGCGTTAGCTCTTTATTGGCCGCTTTTTTGTATTTGAAATAGCTTATTAAATAAACGGCTATTGGAATCGTTGGGCTTAAAAATATGTGAGGATGAAAATAGATACCACGTTCGTCATATAGAAACACATATAACACGACCGCAAACGTTGAAGGTAAGGGGAAGATGATTGCGCCGTGCCCAACAGCAGCAAATAGTGTCCACGAGAAAACACTAGGCCAAAGCACTGCTCTGATGTAAGCACCTTTATTAGTCGCTTTAGCCTTTTTAGCGTAATTACGTGAAACAAAATAAGATATTAGCGTTGGAAACAAAGTTAAAATGATACTTAGCAGTATAAGCATAGTGATTCAATTCCTTTTGATATTATTTGCATAACCCAGTTTTTCACAATGTGTTAATTGGTTTGAGTTAATACCGTTTTTAAAGCAACAATTTGCTTAATTTCATCAGCTGTTAATGCTTTATATAACCTAGGATAGGGCCAACTATAGCCCCATCTGAAAGTCGATGGTATATAAGGGCTGCCACCAAATCGAACTCCAGCAAGCATAAGGTTCGCTATACTCGTTTCGCCGGCTTCAATAACACACTGTTGCAAGGCTTTATCTGCTTCTAAACGTTGCCAATAAGCGCCACCTTGCCAGTAGGCGTAGTCATGCGCTTTACAACATGCAAGCCACAACTTTTTAACTTTTGTCGTGCCGTCCGGAAAAGCACTACAGCCATCTGATGTGAACGGTTTTATATTTTCAGCATTTGCTGTATTACTTAATATGACAAGTAAGACAATGGGACTGAAACGCATTATTTTCATGCGAAAGAGTGTATTAGTAAAATTATATATGATTTTAAGTGTTACTGTTTTAGTTACAAATAATAACACTTTAAAAAGTATAAAAAAGGTTTTTACTGTTTATAGACTGGTTATGCTTATATGATAATTTTGATTTAGAGCTTTTTGTTTAGATACTCTATGCGTTCTATTTTCTTCGCTAGTTGCGAGGTGTTAATACTAAAAGTGCTGGTTAAAAAACTTACTACAATATTAGATTAAGGTTTACACATGGTGTGTTGCATTTGTACTTTAGGAGAGGAGCTGTGCTAGAACAAATAGAAAATTGGATTGACGCTACAAATTTAAAATACAGTAGTCAAAAAGTGAGTTGTGATAAATTCAGTAATGAATTTTATGGGTTTTATCCTACCGAGCTTTTAAAAAACGCGTATTACGTTGTTGTAGACCAAATACCAAAGCCAGACTTTGCGGGTCTGCGAGAAATGGGCCTAGGTGATTTTGTCGATATGGACGCGGCGGGTATAACGTATAAATATACTTATTATATACTTCCCCACGTCGCTACTAATTTAAGGGTCCATTTTCATGAACTTGTTCATGTTGCGCAGTGGCTTGAGCTTGGCGCTAACGCATTTATGCTTCGTTACATTAGTGAAATTCAACGAGAGGGATATCACCATGCTCCGCTCGAAAAGATGGCATACCCGCTTGATGATCAATTTGCTAGTCGTGGTAAAAAATAGATGTGCCAAAATATGTAACTCATACTCTGTAATTAGCGCAGAATTTTAAAGGAATTTATATGAACAAAACGTTAGGATGCTTTTTTACTTTAATGTGTATTGATGCACAAGCTGTAACGTTTGAAGAAGGTATAGTATCAGCCTTACTCGAGCGAACAAAACACAATATTACCTACGATGGGGCTTATCACTCAATTGCTTACCCAGGTGGTGATGTGCCTAAAAATATTGGGGTATGTACCGACGTTATAATCAGAAGTTACAGAAAGTTAGGCATCGATTTACAGAAACTCGTGCATGAAGACATGCAAAATAACTTTACACTGTATCCATCTAAACGTATTTGGGGTTTAAGTAAGCCTGATAAAAATATAGACCACCGACGTGTTCCAAATTTACAAGCTTACTTTGAGCGCCATGCAAACGTATTAAGTAAATCCAACAAAGTGAGTGATTATAAAACCGGCGATATAGTAACGTGGATGTTACCAGGTAATTTACCTCATGTAGGCATGGTGATTAATGAATCATCTCAAGATACAGGTAATCCGCTTATTGTGCATAATATTGGGCGTGGGCCGCAAAAAAGTGACATGCTTTTTGATTACAAAATTACAGGGCATTACCGGTTTGTTCCACAGTATTGATGCGCTTAATAAACGGTATATGTAAGTATTAATCTTATTTCAGATTAATACTTACATTGCCATTGGGTTTACAGCAGCACAGGAGTATTTCGCCTTCGCGCACAAATGCAAGGGGCTCTTCGTTATATTCAACACTACCTGACACTAACGTTGCTCTACAAGCGCCGCAGTAACCTTCACGGCATTGGAATGCGACGTCTATTTTCATGGATTCTAAGCAGTGTAAAAGAGAAGGGCAGCCAGCGGTAAACTCTATACACTGGCTGTTTTCTGCAAGCGTTACACTTGCAGTAGACTTGTCACTCATTATAAATCAAAATCACCAAATTCTGATGCATCAACTTGCGAGTCTATTTGACCAACAAGGTATGAGCTTATTTCTGCTTCTTGTGGTGCTACTTGCACGTTATCAGACACTAACCACGAGTTTATCCATGGGATAGGGTTACTGTTATTTTCAAACTGTGCTGGCAAACCAATCGCCGTCATACGCGCATTGGTAATGTATTCAACGTACTGACATAAAATATGCTTATTTAAGCCAATCATCGAACCATCTTTAAATAAGTATTCGGCCCACTCTTTTTCTTGCTCTGCTGCGTCAACAAACATTTTAATAGCTTCATCGCGGCACTGGGCAGCAACAATCGCCATTTCTGGGTCGTCTTTACCGTCTTGCATAATGTTTAAAATATGCTGAGTACCCGAAAGGTGAAGTGCTTCATCACGTGCAATTAGCTTGATGATTTTAGCGTTACCTTCCATTAGCTCGCGCTCAGCAAACGCAAACGAACATGCAAAGCTTACGTAAAAGCGAATCGCTTCAAGAATATTTACCGACATCATTGCAAGGTAAAGTTTCTTTTTAAGCTCAAACAAATTCACGATAACAGTTTTACCATTAATCTCGTGTTTGCCTTCACCGTATAAGTTGTAAAGCGAAACAGAGTTAATTAAGTCATCGTAGTATTTAGTTACGGCATCAGCACGTTCGCTAATTTTATCGTTGCTAACTATGTCATCAAAAATAAGCTCAGGTGCTTGTGTTACATTACGGATAATATGCGTGTATGAGCGGCTGTGAATCGTTTCACTAAACGCCCATGTTTCTATCCATGTTTCAAGCTCTGGTAGCGATACAATTGGAAGTAGGGCAACGTTTGGCGAACGACCTTGCACACTATCAAGTAGAGTTTGGTATTTGAGGTTACTTAAAAATATATGCTTTTCGTGATCGGGTAACGCTTGAAAGTCTAAACGGTCTTTACTTACATCTACTTCCTCAGGACGCCAAAAGAAAGACAGTTGCTTCTCGATTAATTTTTCAAAAATAGGGTATTTTTGTTGGTCGTAACGAGATACGTTTACAGTTTGGCCAAAAAACATTGGCTCTTGCATTTGGTTATTATGGTTTCGGCTAAAAGTAGTATAAGACATGTTTATCACTCAAAAAACTATCAGAAAAAGCGGGCTAAATGCCCGCTTAAAATAAAAATCAGCAGTTATATTTTACACGCGCCGCCTTCACAATCATCATCTTCCACTTCTGGAGTATCTTCTTGCATATCTGAGGCACCATCACGAGTATTGTGGTAGTACAAGGTTTTAACACCTAGTTTGTACGCGCTTAGTAAGTCTTTTAATAAGACTTGCATAGGTACTTTACCGCCTTCGAACTTGTTTGGATCATAATTTGTATTTGCAGAAATTGTTTGGTCTACAAATTTTTGCATTATACCAACAAGCTGCAAGTAACCATCGTTTGATGGAATGTCCCACAGTAGCTCGTATTGATCTTTTAAACGCTCATACTCAGGAACAACTTGCTTTAAAATACCGTCTTTACTTGCTTTAACGCTAATATGTCCACGTGGTGGTTCAATACCATTTGTTGCATTAGAGATTTGCGACGATGTTTCTGATGGCATTAACGCACTTAGTGTTGAGTTACGCATACCGTGCTCTTTAATATTTGCACGTAGTGTATCCCAATCAAGATGAAGTGGCTCATCACAAATTTTATCTAAATCACGTTTGTACGTATCTGTTGGCATAATGCCTTGTGAATACGTTGTTTCGTTAAACTTAGGACAGGCACCACGCTCTTTAGCAAGCTCGTTTGATGCTTTCATCAAGTAGTATTGAATCGCTTCAAATGTTTTATGAGTCAGTGCATTTGCGCTGCCATCTGAATAACGCTTACCGTTTTTAGCTAGGTAGTATGCGTAGTTAATCACGCCTATACCTAACGTTCGACGACCCATAGTTGCATTTTTAGCAGCCGGTACTGGGTAGTCTTGGAAATCAAGTAAGTTATCAAGGGCGCGTACTGCAAGTTCAGCTAGCTCTTCAAGCTCATCTAGTGATTCTATTGCACCTAAGTTAAACGCAGACAGTGTACAAAGGGCAATTTCGCCTTCTTCGTCATTTACGTTATTAAGTGGCTTAGTTGGCAATGCAATTTCTAAACATAAGTTAGATTGGCGAATAGGCGCAACTTTAGCAATGAACGGGCTATGTGTATTACAGTGGTCCACATTTTGTAAATAAATACGACCTGTACTTGCACGCTCTTGCGCAAACATAGAGAAAAGCTCAATCGCTTTAATGCGTTTTTTACGAATCGATTCGTCTTGTTCGTATTTTACGTAAAGCGCGTCAAACTCAGCTTGGTCTTCAAAAAATGCATCGTAAAGACCAGGCACATCTGATGGGCTAAATAACGTAATGTAGTCGTCTTTAATTAAACGAGAGTACATTAGTTTATTAAATTGTACGCCGTAATCTAGGTGACGAACGCGGTTGTCGTCCACACCACGGTTATTTTTAAGTACAAGTAGGTTCTCTACTTCTAAATGCCAAAGCGGGTAGAACAATGTTGCAGCGCCGCCACGTACACCACCTTGCGAACAACTTTTAACAGCTGTTTGAAAGTGCTTATAAAAAGGAATACAACCTGTGTGGTACGCTTCGCCGTTACGAATATGGCTACCTAGCGCACGAATTCGACCAGCATTAATACCAATACCTGCGCGTTGTGAAACGTATTTAACAATAGCTGACGACGTTGCATTGATTGAATCAAGGCTATCGCCACATTCAATTAATACACACGAGCTAAACTGGCGAGTAGGTGTACGTACACCCGACATAATTGGCGTTGGTAGAGATATTTTAAATAACGATACTGCGTCGTAAAAGCGCTTAATGTAAGAAACGCGTGTTTCACGTGGGTAGTCAGAGAATAAGCTCGCTGCTACTAAAATATATAAAAACTGTGCACTTTCGTAGATTTCACCCGATACACGGTTTTGAACGAGATACTTACCTTCAAGCTGTTTTACAGCCGCGTAGCTAAAGTTAAGATCGCGAGAATGATCAAGATATGCATCAAGCTCGTCTAATTCTTGCTCTGTGTAATCTACTAATAAGTGAGCATCGTAGCGTTTATCGCCAACCATTTTTGTTACGTGGTCAAATAAACGTGGTGGCTCAAATTGACCGTACGCTTTTTTACGTAAATGGAATACAGCTAAACGTGCAGCTAAGTATTGATAATCAGGCGATTCTTTTGAAATCTGATCCGCTGCTGCTTTAATGATGGTTTCGTGAATGTCTTTAGTACGAATACCGTCGTAAAACTGAATGTGCGATTTTAATTCAACTTGCGAAACCGAAACGTTGCTTAAACCTTCGGCGGCCCATTCAATGACGCGATGGATCTTATCCAGATCAAGAGGCTCTTTGCGCCCGTCACGTTTGCTTACAGATAACTGTTGGTTCATTTGCCTGTATTCCTTGGGAATTATGTATTTTGACCAATGCTTTATGCCTCGCCGAAGCAAGGTACATACTCATTTATTATAGGTTTCACCGTATTGGCGAATTTAATTGAATAACATTTGGCCACAATATCTGGTGTTGTTCAATTTAGAGATCACAAGATAGTGTGGTCTGAGTTGTTTTGCAAGGGACATAATTGCCCCTGTTTGTGGATAACTTTGGGATAACGCATTTGTGTTAGTAGACACTCACCTTCGAACAATCATTTAAGTTGAAATATGCAAAAATCAACTAATGATCTGCTAAATTTACTCATTTTAAAAATAAATTTTGACTGCTTTTTTTATCAGCAAGCTTTGTGTGAAAACTAACACAATCACAATATATAGTGTTTAATAATTAACATAGCACTATATATGGTTAAAACCATCAATTGGGCTTTGCCAGTTAAAATCAGCATTCCAGCTGTTGGCTTCATCAATACTTGGGATGTAACCCCAAAGTGCCGTTGCGGTATGCATACCTGCCGCTTTGCCTGCTTGTATGTCACGCTGTGCATCACCAATGTATAAACAACGGCTTGGTTCTACCTGCATAAGCTTTGCACAATGCAGCAGTGGTAAAGGTGATGGCTTAGCTTCAGCTAATGTGTCGCCACTTATTACTACACTGGCATTTTTTAATGCGGGAATAGCTGCCACTAAAGGATCGGTTAAAAACCCTGGTTTATTAGTCATGATCCCCCATTTGATCTTTTTCTGATCAAGGGCGATAAGTAACGATTCAACTCCGCTGAAGCAACGTGTGTGATTTGCTATGTTTGTGGCGTACTCGTCAACTAATTGCTTTATAAGCTCGCTTTGGGGTTGTTTAGCCCATAATTCTTTAAAACCAGCCTCTAATAATGCGCCTGCGCCGTTAGATGCGGCAGGACGGTATATATCACTACTAACAGGTTCTATTTTATTGCTAATAAGGACTGTGTTTAAAGCGGCACCTAAATCATCAGCGGTGTCGAGTAGGGTGCCGTCTAAATCAAATAAAAATGCATCGTACTCAATAAGGGGTAGGGGGGCTTGAGAGTTAGCCATTAAGCTAACTTCTCAAAATAAAGTATGTAATTTACGCTAACGTCACTATTGAGCGTATATTGCTTTGATAGTGGGTTATAAGAAAGCCCTGTACTTGCACGAACTTTTAAACCGGCTTGCTCTGCCCATGCAATAAGCTGTGCAGGCTTTATAAACTTTTTATGGTCGTGTGTACCTTCAGGCACCATTTTTAAGAGTTTTTCAGCGCCAACAATAGCGTATAAGTATGCTTTAGGTGTTTTGTTCAGGGTTGAAAAAAACACGTCTGCGCCTGGTTTGGCAAGTGCGGCTACGGCATGAATGATAGATGCTGGGTCGGGAACGTGTTCAAGCATTTCCATACACGTTATTACATCAAAGCGCTCAGGGTACTGTGTTGCAAACTCTTCTGCAGGCACTTTTATATAATCTACATTTACGCCAGTTTCTAAACTGTGCAACTTAGCAACAGTTAAAGGTTCTTGGCCCATATCGATGCCAGTTACTTTTGCACCCATACGCGCCATGCTTTGGCTTAAAATACCGCCGCCACAGCCAACGTCGAGTGTTTCTTTATCGAATAAGCCTTGCGTTTTGTTTGCTATAAAGTCTAAACGTAACGGGTTAATTTCGTGAAGAGGTTTGAATTCTCCGTCTAGGTCCCACCAACGCTCAGCGATGGCTTCAAATTTTGCTATTTCTGCGTGATCTACATTTTGATGTTCGGTCATAAAATACTTCCTCGTCAATCTGAGGCCATTATATAGGGCTAAATTGATAAATCGCAAAGTTTTGCGCCTGTAAATTAAAATTAATTGTGATAGCATGGCTGTTAGAAATAATAACAATACTCTTAATACCCAATACCGGGTTGTTGAGAGCTGATACTGAAGGAATGTGATATCAAATGACTGATCTCGCCAATGAAATTCTGCCAGTCAATATTGAAGACGAGTTAAAAAACTCCTACTTAGATTACGCAATGAGCGTAATAGTAGGACGTGCATTACCAGACGTACGTGACGGCTTAAAACCTGTTCATCGCCGCGTTTTGTTTGCAATGAACGAGCTTAGTAATGACTGGAACAAGCCTTACAAAAAATCGGCCCGTGTGGTCGGTGACGTAATCGGTAAATACCATCCACACGGCGACAGTGCAGTTTATGACACGATAGTTCGTATGGCTCAGCCATTCTCACTACGTTATATGCTTGTAGATGGCCAAGGTAACTTCGGTTCGGTTGATGGTGATTCAGCAGCGGCAATGCGTTATACAGAAGTACGTATGGCAAAAATGTCGCATGAGTTATTAGCCGATCTTGAAAAAGAAACGGTTGATTTCGTTCCTAACTACGACGGCACTGAGTTCATCCCTGACGTGTTACCTACGAAAGTCCCTAATTTATTAGTGAATGGTTCGTCGGGTATTGCAGTAGGTATGGCTACAAATATACCACCACATAACTTAACTGAAGTTGTGAACGGTTGTTTGGCACTTATTCAAAATCCTGATTTAACTATTTTAGAGTTAATGGATTATATTCCTGGTCCTGATTTCCCAACGGCTGCAATTATCAACGGTAAAAAAGGCATTGAACAAGCCTATTTAACTGGCCGTGGTAAAGTGTACATGCGTGCACGCGCCGACGTCGAAACCGATGAAAAAACAGGCCGTGAAACAATTATCGTTCACGAAATTCCTTATCAAGTTAATAAAGCCCGTTTAATTGAAAAAATTGCTGAGCTTGTTAAAGATAAGAAAATTGAAGGTATTAGTGCACTACGTGATGAATCAGATAAAGACGGTATGCGTATCGTTATTGAAATTAAACGTGGTGACGTAGGCGAAGTTATTTTAAATAACTTGTATTCACAAACTCAGTTACAAACTGTGTTTGGTATGAATATGGTTGCATTAATTAACAACCAACCTAAGTGTTTTAATCTAAAAGAAATGCTTGAAGAGTTTATTATTCACCGCCGTGAAGTAGTAACTCGTCGTACCGTGTTTGATTTACGCAAAGCGCGTGACCGTGCTCATACGCTTGAAGGTTTAGCAATTGCGCTTGCAAACATTGACCCAATTATCGAGCTTATTCGTAAATCACCTACACCTGCTGAAGCTAAAATTGCTTTAACTGCACGTCCGTGGGAATTAGGTCATGTACAAGGTATGCTTGAAAAAGCAGGCGAAGATAATGTAGCCCGTCCAGATTGGCTTGCTGATGATTTAGGTATTCGCGACGGTCAATACTATATTTCTGAGCAACAAGCTCAAGCAATTCTAGATTTGCGTTTACACAAGCTGACTGGTCTTGAACACGAAAAAATCTTAACTGAATATCAAGCGTTGTTAGAGTTAATTGCTGAGCTACTTTATATTTTGGCAACACCTGAGCGTTTAATGGAAGTTATTCGTGACGAACTAGTTGAAATTAAAGCGCAGTATGGCGACGAACGTCGTACCGAGATTAATGCAGCGGCTCACGATATCAGCCTTGAAGACTTAATTACCGAAGAAAACGTTGTTGTAACGCTTTCTCACGAAGGGTATGTGAAGTATCAGGCATTGTCTGATTACGAAGCACAGCGTCGTGGTGGTAAAGGTAAGTCAGCAACGAAGATGAAAGATGAAGATTTCATTGAACGTCTGTTAGTTGCAAATACACACGATACTATTTTATGTTTCTCTACGGCCGGTCGTTTATATTGGCTTAAAGTGTATCAGTTACCACTAGCAAGTCGTGCAGCGCGCGGTAAGCCAATTGTTAACTTGTTACCACTTGAAGCTGATGAACGTATTACTGCTATATTGCCAGTACGCGAGTACGCAGAAGATAAATATATCTTTATGGCAACTGCATTCGGTACAGTTAAGAAAACACCATTAACGGCTTACAGTCGTCAACGTGCAAGCGGTATTATTGCTGTTAACTTAAATGATGGCGATAGCTTGATTGGTGTTGATATTACCGATGGTAGCAACGAAATTATGTTGTTCACTGATGCAGGTAAAGTTGTACGCTTCAAAGAAGCTGAAGAAACAACAGTTGTTGATGAAAACGGCAACCCAGTATTAGACGAAGAAGGTAACCCTGAGATTCGCTTCAAAGGTGTTCGCCCAATGGGTCGTACTGCTACAGGTGTTCGTGGTATTAAAATGCCAGACGAGCAACGCGTAGTATCGTTAATTGTACCAAAAACTGACGGTGCCATTCTAACGGTAACTGAAAATGGTTACGGTAAGCGTACACAACTTGAAGATTACCCATCTAAGAGCCGTGCAACACAAGGTGTTGTATCAATTAAGGTGAGTGAACGTAACGGTGCTGTTGTTGGTGCTGTGCAAGTTGATGACAACGATGAAATAATGATTATTTCGAATCGTGGTACCTTAGTACGAACTCGCGTTAATGAAGTTTCAACGGTTGGACGTAACACACAAGGTGTTATTTTGATCAGAACTATTGACGGAGAGCAAGTAGTTGGTTTACAACGTATAGAAGAGATTGAAGTTACAGAAAGTGACTTAATTGATATTGAAGACGTTGAAACAGTAGATACGGTTATTGATGAAGTAGCGGATGATAATCCTCCTTCAGAATAATTGATATTGAAAAAGCGGCCTTGGCCGCTTTTTTTAATGTTGTTGAAAAAAATTAATAGAGTGTGAAATTATACTCATACCAATTCGCTTAATTAAGAGATCTATTTTGAGGGTGGAAAAACGTGTTGATAGCTAGGCAAAAAATTCGCTATTTAGTTGTTCTAAATGAGAATTTTTTAACGCAAGTAGCGACACGTTTAGCCCCGCAAAATGATTAAGTATTATTGCGGATTGGTATTATTCATTAAATTTTAAAGGTTTAGCGGATTGGTATTAAATGTTCATGCTTAGTAGTTAAATTACTGGAATGAGGCAAAGGTAATGAGTAAATATAATTTTTGTGCGGGGCCAGCTATGCTTCCGCAAGCGGTTATGAAAAAGGCGCAAAAAGAGTTTCTAGATTGGCAAGACCTAGGTGTGTCTGTGATGGAGATTAGCCATCGTAGTAAAGAGTTTTTAGCGCTTACAGCTAAATGTGAAGCTAGTCTTCGTCGCCTAATGAATATTAGTGATGAATTTGAAGTGCTGTTTATGCATGGTGGTGGTCGTGGCCAGTTTAGTGCTGTGCCATTAAACTTACACCAAGAAGGTAAAACAGCGTTTTATTGCGAGAATGGCGTATGGTCGAAAAGCGCCAGAGATGAAGCGAATAAGTTTACTCAAACGTCTTTTACGGATGTCCGTAATGATGCTGATGGTGAGTTTTCAATTAAAGACGTTGCTGACTGGGAATTACCAGAAGACGCTGCGTACATCCACTATTGCCCTAATGAAACTGTCGATGGCTTAGAGATTTTTGATGTACCAAGCCACCCAACAGCTCCGATTATTGCTGATATGTCTTCAACTATTTTATCGCGTGAGATAGACGTTAATAAATTTGATTTGATTTACGCTGGTGCGCAAAAAAATATCGGTCCATCGGGCATATCAATTGTTATTGTTCGTAAAACATTACTTGAGCGCGAAGGTTTGCCAAAGCCCGGTATTTTAGATTACGCACTTGAAGCAAAGCAGGGCAGTATGTTTAATACCCCACCTACCTTTGCTTGGTATTTAGCGGCTGAAGTATTTGAATGGCTTGAAAGCAATGGTGGGGTAAAAGCCATGGAAGCACAAAATATTGCTAAAGCAAATTTACTGTATGATTTTATCGATAACTCAGATTTTTATTCAAATATAGTCGCTAAACATTGCCGCTCACGCATGAATGTTCCATTTTGGTTAAACGATGAAAGCTTAAATAGCAAATTTGTTGCTCAATCAAACGAGGCCGGTTTACTTGCACTTGAAGGTCACAGAATTGTGGGCGGTATGCGCGCAAGTATTTATAACGCTATGCCTCTTGAAGGTGTTCAAGCACTTGTAGATTTTATGGCTGCATTTGCAAAGGAGCACAGCTAATGGAGCAGCTCCGTTTAGAACCTATTTCTAAAGTAAATGGCACGGTAACCCTACCAGGTTCAAAGAGTCTATCGAACAGAATTTTATTATTAGCAGCACTGGCAAACGGTACCACCGTTGTAGAGAACTTACTTGATAGTGACGATATACGCCATATGCTGGGTGCTTTAAAGTTATTGGGTGTAAATGTAACTTTAAATGATGAACACACTGTAGCGACCGTAGAGGGAGTTGGTGGTGTGTTTAATACACCTACTGAGCCCTTGTTTTTAGGTAATGCGGGTACTGCTTACAGACCTTTAACGGCTGTACTTGCTGCCGTTGCTGGTGAGTATGAGCTAATAGGCGAGCCACGTATGGAAGAGCGTCCGATAGGGCACTTAGTTGATGCTCTACAAGCGCTTGGTGGTGATGTTACTTATACAAAACACAAAGACTATCCACCACTTAAAATTGTAGGTGGTCAAATAAAAGGTGGTGAGGTTGAAATTGACGGTAGTATTTCAAGTCAATTTTTAACGGCTCTATTAATGGCAGCGCCATTATTTAGCGGTGATACAACGATAACTATTAAAGGTACTTTAGTATCTAAACCTTATATTGATATTACGCTTGATGTAATGGCACGTTTTGGTGTTAGTGTTGAACACAGTGATTATGCAACTTTTAAAGTTAAAGGTGGTCAACAGTATCAATCACTCGATCGAATTATGGTTGAAGGCGATGCATCTTCTGCTTCTTACTTTGTTGCTGCGGCTGCAATTGCTGGCGGCGAGATTGAAATTAAAGGCGTGGGTGCTAAATCAGTTCAAGGTGATATAGGCTTTGCTAAAGTAATGGAGCAAGTAGGCGCAAAAATCGATTGGTATGATGAACGTTTAGTTGTTCGCAAAGGCGAATTAAAAGGCGTAGATATTGACGCTAATGCAATTCCTGATGCTGCTATGACCCTTGCAACTGTTGCTCTTTTCGCTAAAGGCCCAACTGCCATTCGTAACATTTATAACTGGCGAGTAAAAGAAACAGACCGTTTATATGCGATGGCAACTGAGCTTAGAAAAGTAGGTGCAGAAGTGGTAGAAGGGCATGACTTTATAGAAATTACACCGCCTAAACACTTCAACGATGTAGCAATAGACACTTACGACGATCACCGTATAGCCATGTGTTTTGCAATGGTTGCCGTTGGTGGAAAGCCAATAACGATTAATGATCCAAAGTGTACCTATAAAACATTTCCTACATTTTTCAATGTTTTAGCGTCAGTCAGTGAATAAGCTAATTAGAAGTAATTACAAAAGTTACACACTAATAGCAGATATATTTTAATAACTGACGTATAATGTCGCGGTTTATTTAGGTGTGCATTGCAGGAGGTTTTAAATGCAGGCGTTATTAATGCCCGTGATCACCGTTGATGGCCCAAGTGGTTCAGGTAAAGGAACTGTTTGTCGCTTGTTAGCCGACAAGTTAGGGTGGGATGTATTAGATAGCGGTGCGATTTATCGCGTTTTATCTTTAGCTGCACTTCATCACCAAATTGCATTAGACAATGAAGAAGGGCTTGTCCCTCTTGCTGCAAATTTAGATGTGCAGTTTTTGGTAGATAGCCAAACTAATGCAGGAAAAGTTATTTTAGAAGGCGAAGATGTAACTACTACTATTCGTAATGAAGAAGTAGGCGCTGCAGCATCAAAAGTTGCAGCATTACCTCGCGTTCGTGAAGCGTTATTACGTCGCCAGCGTGCATTTCGCACTGAAAACGGCTTAATTGCCGATGGCCGTGATATGGGCACTGTGGTTTTTCAAGATGCGCCGTTAAAAATATATTTAACAGCAAGTGCAGAAGAGCGTGCTCGTAGACGCTTTGTTGAGTTGAATACGCGCGGTCTTGATGTTACACTAAGTGGTCTATTACAGGACATTCAAGCTCGTGACGAGCGCGATATGAATCGTGCCGTTGCTCCGCTTGTACCTGCAGATGATGCTATTGAGCTTGATACTAGCGAACTCAATGCACAGCAAGTGTTTGATAAGGTAATAACTTTATTGGATATTGCAATCTCTGAAGGTAAGCTTCCTAAACGAAGCTAAAACACATTTTATGCGCCAGCAGGATGCCAGTGCTATTTTAACAACCCCATGCAGCATGGTTGCTTATTGGTATAATATATAGAGACGTATATTCGTATGTCAGAAAATTTTGCGCAGTTATTTGAAGAAAGCTTAAAGGGTTTTGAAGCAGAGCAAGGCTCTATCGTTAAAGGTACAGTAATCTCTATCGAGAATAACATTGTACTTGTAGATGCTGGTCTTAAATCAGAAAGTGCTATCCCTGCTGAGCAGTTCAAAAATGCTGCTGGTGAACTTGAAGTTGCTGTAGGCGACGAAGTAGATGTTGCACTAGATGCAATTGAAGACGGTTTCGGTGAAACTATTCTTTCTCGTGAGAAAGCTAAGCGTCACGAAGCATGGATCCGTCTTGAGAAAGCATGTGAAGAGCAAGAGACTGTTACTGGTGTTATCAACGGTAAAGTTAAAGGCGGTTTCACAGTTGAAGTTGATTCAATCCGTGCTTTCCTACCTGGTTCACTTGTTGATGTTCGTCCAGTACGTGACACAACTCACCTTGAAGGCAAAGAGCTTGAATTTAAAGTAATCAAGCTTGACCAAAAACGTAACAACGTTGTTGTTTCACGTCGTGCAGTTATCGAATCTGAAAACTCACAAGAACGTGAAGAGCTTCTTGCTAACCTTGTTGAAGGCCAAGAAGTTAAAGGTATCGTTAAGAACCTTACTGACTACGGTGCATTCGTTGACCTTGGTGGTGTTGATGGTCTACTACACATTACTGATATGGCTTGGAAGCGTGTTAAGCACCCTTCAGAAATCGTTAATGTTGGCGACGAAATCGCAGTTAAAGTTCTAAAATTCGACAAAGATAAAACTCGTGTATCTCTAGGCCTTAAACAGCTTGGTGAAGATCCATGGGCAGCTATCGCTGGTCGTTACCCAGAAGGTTCTAAACTTTCTGGTCGTGTTACTAACCTTACAGATTACGGCTGTTTCGTGGAAATCGAAGAAGGCGTTGAAGGTTTAGTACACGTTTCTGAAATGGATTGGACTAACAAAAACATCCATCCTTCAAAAGTTGTTAGCTTAGGCGACACTGTTGAAGTTATGGTTTTAGAAATTGACGAAGAACGTCGTCGTATTTCTCTTGGTCTTAAGCAATGTATTGCTAATCCTTGGCAGGAATTTGCTCGTCTACAAAACAAAGGCGATCAAGTTACTGGTAAGATCAAATCAATCACTGACTTCGGTATCTTTATCGGTCTTGACGGTGGTATTGACGGTCTTGTACACCTTTCAGACATTTCTTGGAATACACCTGGCGAAGAAGCTGTACGTGAATTCAAGAAAGGCGACGAAATCACTGCTATCGTATTGCAAGTTGACCCAGAGCGTGAACGTATCTCTCTAGGTGTTAAGCAAATCGAAGCTGACCCATTCAATAACTACCTTGATGCAAACAAAAAAGGTGCTATTGTTAAAGGTAAAGTGACTGAAGTTGATGCGAAAGGCGCAACTGTTGAACTTATCGAAGGCGTTGAAGGTTACATCCGTGTAGCTGATATCGCTCAAGAACGCGTTGAAGATGCAACTACTGTTGTTTCTGTAGGCGACGAGATTGAAGTTAAATACGTTGGTGTTGATCGTAAGAACCGCACTTTAAGCTTATCTGTAAAAGCTCTTTTCGAAGCAGAAGAGAAAGAAGTACTAGAGAAGCTTAAGAAAGAAGAGCCAGTGTTTGAAAACGCAATGGCAGCTGCTTTCGCAAATGCACAAAAAGACTAATATATAATTAGTTTTTAGTTGGAAGGGCATTTTTTGCCCTTCCTATATCTCTTTTTAAGGAAACGCTATGACTAAGTCAGAACTGATAGAAACACTTGCGGAACAACACGCACACGTTCCAGTGAAAGATGTTGAGAATGCTGTAAAAGAAATTCTTGAACAAATGGCCGGCTCATTATCTACTTCAGATCGTATTGAGATCAGAGGTTTTGGTAGTTTCTCTTTGCATTTCCGCGCTCCTCGCACAGGTCGTAATCCTAAGACTGGCGATACAGTTGAGCTTGAAGGAAAGCATGTACCTCATTTTAAACCAGGCAAAGAATTACGCGACCGCGTAAATGAAAGCATTGCCTAGTTAACTTAGTGGAGTAGTTACTTGTTCAAGGTATTAAAAATTATTCTGGTTGCGCTATGCCTTATCAGTGCATTTGTATTAGGGTCACAAAACCCACAGTTAGTACAAATAAATTATATTATAGCCAGTAATACACTACCTTTAGCTGTAATAATAAGTATCTGCTTTTTATTAGGTGTTTTAGTGGGTTGTTTTATTAGCTTTAAATTGTTTTCACAATTAAAGTGGCAAAACTACCGCTTAAAAAAGCAATTAGCGCCTGAAAAAGATAAAAAAAAGCTTGCCGCGAATAAAGACACCTAACTATGATTGAGCTTTTGTTTTTACTATTACCTGTTGCCGCCGGTTACGGCTGGATTATGGGTAAAAACAGTGCTAAAAACCAAGCTCATCAACTAAACCGTCAGATCACTTCTGAATACAGCAAAGGCTTAAAGTTTCTACTCGACAGAGAAGAAGACCAAGGCTTAGAGCACTTGATTAATTTGCTTGAAGTTTCAGCTGACTCTGTTGAACACTATTCTACACTTGCCACCATGTTTCGCCGTAGAGGTGAATTAGACCGCGCAATTAAAATTCATGAACTTCTATTAAAACACCCAGGCTTAAATGAACAACAAGCTGCAACTAGCCGTTTAGAACTTGCCGAAGATTATATAATGGCTGGTCTACTAGATAGTGCAGAAGAGCACTTAGTTTGGTTAGTTAAGGCTGGCCATGTAGAAGCGCTAGACCCTATTATTACTTTATATTCGCAAACCCGTGAATGGGAAAAAGGCATCAACATGTTTGAAGCCCACAGCGAACTATTTTCAAAAGAACAACAATTTAAAGCGATTGCTAATTTTTATTGTGAATCAGCTTTAAGTGATAACACACCCCAACTAATGAGAAAAGCGATTAGCTTAAATTATAAAGCCGTACGTCCGCTTTACGAGTTAGGATTAGTTGCTTACGCGAAAGAAGATTACGTTAAAGCTATTTATTACTGGCGTGAGCTTGTATCACAATTCACTTTGTTTGCGCCGTTGTTTATTGATGAGCTAGCTCACAGCTATAAACAATTAAATTTAACGCATCAATTTCATGAATTAGTCAGTGACTTGTTAGAAAAGGGCGGTGTATTAATTAAAATAAAACATTGCCAAGCATTGCTTGAGCAAGGACACACTAAACAAGCCTTTGAATTTCTAACTGATAGCTTAAAACGTCAACCTACTATTCGTGGTTTCAGTTTTTTACTGCAATTAATGGGTGACCAAAATAAAAATACTAAAGAAGTACTTAATGAAATTGATAAGCTTGTAACCTCTTATATTGCTACAAAACCTGATTTCCAATGTCAGCATTGCGGTTTTACAAGCTACACCATATATTGGAATTGCCCTTCTTGTAAGCATTGGGAAACCATTGTTCCAAGTCGAGGCTTAGACGGATTTTAATAACCCCTTAAATAATATCGGATTTAACTATGATAATTTTAGCAAATTAAACTGAGAGTTTACTGGGTTGGAATTTTTTGATGTTGTGTCTATATAAATTTCTCTACACCTTCTCTCAAATTACCAGCTAGCACTATTGCATTAAATCTACTTATACAATTACTTTATATCAATTCGCTTAATTAAGTGGTCTGTTTTGAGGTAAGAAAATTGTGTCGATAACAAGGCAAAAATTTCGTAATATTATTGTTCTACATAAGAAATTTTTAACGCAGTTAGCGTCAGATTTGGTCCTCAAATTGATTAAGTATTATTGCGGATTGGTATTATAGCCATACATTAGGATAGTCATGTCTTTCGAACAGTCAAAAAAAATTCTTATAGCATTAGATTACGATGATCAAGAGGTTGCTTTAAACTTTGTTAAACAACTTTCTCCTGATACATGTCGTCTTAAAGTAGGCAAAGAGATGTTTACTTATTTTGGACCTGCATTTGTTAAAGAGTTAATTGATTTAGGTTTTGATGTTTTTCTAGATTTAAAATTTCATGACATCCCTAATACAGTAGCTAAAGCTGTTACTGCAGCTGCGAAAATGGGTGTGTGGATGGTAAACGTTCATGCTTCTGGTGGTTTTGAAATGATGAGCAAAGCTAAATCGGCTCTAGAACAATTTGGCGATAAAGCGCCATTACTTATCGCGGTTACTGTATTAACAAGCATGGATGAAACAGAACTAAAGCGTTTAGGCGTTGATAAATCTGCTCAAGAGCAAGTTATATATTTAGCTAAGCTTGCAAAGGAAGCAGGGCTTGATGGCGTTGTGTGTTCTGCACAAGAAGCAAAAGCTTTAAAAGCAGAGTTAGGTGAGAACTTTAAACTTGTAACACCAGGTATACGTCCTGAAGGCAGTGATGCTGGCGATCAAAAGCGTATTATGACTCCTAAGCAAGCAATAGATGCAGGAAGTGATTATTTAGTTATAGGCCGACCTATTACTCAGGCAGATGATCCCGTAAAAGTGCTTAGTGATGTTAATAGATCTATAGCATAATTTAACAAAAAGCAGCAATATAGTGCTAAAAGCCCTTACCTCATGTATATTTTATGTTACATTATTAGGATTGAAATGTAGTAGGGGTTTGTTTTGAAGTTATTATTAGGTTTTATAATTATTATTGTTGCGGGTTTTTCAGTAAATAAAAATCTTTTTTCTAATAAAGCATATGATGATGTTACATCAGTAACAGATATAATCACGAGTTACCCTGTCAATATGTTCGATTTTAAACAAACAATGCAAGATTATGCACACCACCTATGTTACAAAAATGAGGATACACTCATATCTCAGCATATAACAGTAACTGATTGCATATCTAAGCTTGATGATAAAAAAATAGAATGCGAAAAGAAGGTTTTTCGTTTGGCACCGCTTAACCTAGAGTCAAAAGGTGAAGTGCTTGATTATTCAAGGCAATATACGCAATGTACATTGCCTTATAAGTATATTTTAGGTTAATTACAAACAGATAATATTAGTAATTACAGCCTATTATTTATAATTAAGATCTTAAGCGAATGGATTTCGCTTCAATATCTATCAACTCTTGTTTGAATAATCCACCAATTGCTTTTTTATAGTTAGCTTTACTAGTAGAAAACATCTTTTTTATTGCTTCAGGTTCAGATTTATCACCTAATGGGATAACTCCACCTTCGTTTTTAAGTTTTTGCATAATAGTTTCACCAAGGTCACTTACTTTTCCCATACCTGGTTTTTCTAATACAACATCAATTTTTCCATCTTCACGTACTTTCTGAATGAAGCCTTTAAGCTTTTGACCCACAAATAAGCTTTTAAATACCATATTGTAAAAAACAACACCGAAATGCGATTCTTCAATTAATACCTTGTAGCCAATATCTGTTTTACCAGCAACAATTAAATCTACTTCTTGTAAGTGAGTATATTGTGGCTCATCTTTAGATAGGAAGCGATTAAAGTTGTTTGATGCACAAATACGTTGGCTTGCATTATCAAGGTACAGACGAACTAAATATGAGTGACCTTCTTGCATGCGTGGTTTTTGTTCGTTAAACGGGGTTAGTACATCTTTCTCAAGACCCCAATCTAAAAATGCACCAATACTATTAATTTCTTTAACGCGAAGCAGGGCATATTCACCTACTTGTGCGTGTGGCTTTTTAGTTGTGGCAGTTGCTAAGTTAGCGTTGTCTAAAAAGATAAATACACTAATGCTATCGCCCGCTTCAAGCTCATGTTTAATTTCTTGTTTTGGTAAAAACACTTCACCTAAATCATGACCATCTAAGTAAGCACCTTCGTTACTCACTTCTTTTACAAATAATGTTTGTGTGGTTCCTAGGTAACTCATAATTATTCCTGCTCAGTCTTTTTTTTACGGCGCATTGGTGTATCGCCATCAATGTTCATTGGTGCTTTAATTGGTGCTGTGGGCTTTTTAGGTTTGGCTTTGCGTTTAAATACAGGCTTTTTAACAGCGGCGGATTTTTCTTTAGATTTATCCCACGTTGCCTCAGGCTTTTTCTCTTTTAAACCTTTAAATTTAGCTTTTAAGCCCTCTACGCTCGCAAATTTTAACTCATCATTTAAAAATGCTTTAATAGCTAAATAACTTGCCCAATCTTTTGGGCCAACTAATGAAATTGCGTTACCTTTAAAGCCTGCTCGTCCTGTACGACCTATGCGGTGTACATATTCTTCAGCGTGTTTTGGTAAATCAAAGTTAATAACATGCGTTACACTTAGTAAATCTAAACCACGAGATGCAACATCAGTTGTGATTAATATTTTAAAGTTTTCGCGACTAAACGAATCCATTATATCTAAACGTTTATTTTGTGTTAAATCACCAGCAAGCGCTACAGACTTGAAGCCTTTAGCATTAAGCGCTTCACTCAAGCGACTAGTGTCAGAACGTGTTGCTGTGAAGATAATGCATTGACCAACATCATCTTGATTCAAAAAGTGCTCTAATAGCGCTTCTTTATGATCAAGGTGATCGGCTAGATATAAAGTTTGTTTAATATCGCTATGTTGCTCATTCGCTGCACTTAGCGTAATTTGCTTTGGTTTTTTTAATAGGTTACGTGATAGAGCATCTACTTGTGCATGGTCAAGTGTTGCAGAAAACAATAACGTTTGACGTAAACGGTGATTAGCTTGCTCGTTAATCATTTTTAACTGCTCGGTAAAGCCTAAATCTAAAATACGATCGGCTTCATCAAAAATAAGCAGTTCTAGTCCACTCAATTGTAATGAACGTTTTGTAATGTGATCAGCTAAACGCCCTGGTGTAGCAACTACGAATTGTGGATCGTTTCTAAGTGCTTTTATTTGGTCATTAAAGTTTTCGCCACCAAGTATTTTTACGGCCTTAATGGCTGTGCCTGCAATTAATAAACGCAGCTGAGTAAATACTTGCGTAGCAAGCTCACGAGTAGGAGCAACAATAAGTACACGAGGATCGCGTTTACTGAGTGCTTTTTGTTTCATAACCCTTTGTACAGCAGGTAATAAAAACGCCAAGGTTTTGCCCGACCCAGTTTTAGACTGAGCGAAAATGTCATGCCCTGCAAGTGCGGTAGGCACTGCATGCGCTTGAATATCGGTGGGCTGGGTGATCCCTTGATGTGCTAACTGTGTTTCAAGGCGTGTATCAATCCCAAGATCAGTAAACTGCAATGTGTGTTTCTCCAAAATGAGCAAATTAAGTCTATAAATTTATCAGCGCATTATAGCTTACACAGATAGGTCGCTAACAGTAAAAACCAATCTATAGCGCTATTTTTTGCAATTAAACTAAAAAAGCGTAAAATACGCGCCCCATATGCGCCGGATTTACGATTCGGTAAACGCCAATACTGGCTAATAAGGCAAAATAGGAAATAGAATGACTGTTGTTCATAAAGATAATGTAACGGGCGATCACTTTGTAGTATGTGCGCTGTATAAATTTGTTGGTTTACCTGAATTTGAAGCTATCCGTAAGCCGTTGCTTGAAGTGATGGAAGCAAATGAAGTACGCGGTACTTTACTACTCGCTGCCGAAGGTATAAACGGCACTGTTTCTGCAAAACGTGAAGGGATAGACAACTTATTAGCCTGGCTTGATGAGCAACCAAATTTAAAAAACATCGTAACAAAAGAATCTTACGATGATGAATGCCCGTTTTACCGCACTAAAGTAAAACTAAAAAAAGAAATTGTAACGATGGGCGTTGAAGGCGTAGATCCGCTTAAAGTTGTGGGTAGCTATGTAAAGCCAAATGAGTGGAACGCACTTATATCTGATCCAGAAGTAATTTTAATTGATACACGTAATGATTACGAAATTGAAATTGGTACATTTCAAAATGCAGTCGATCCAAATACTAAAACCTTTCGCGAATTTCCACAGTGGGCTAAAGAAAACTTAGACCCTGAAAAACATAAAAAAGTAGCGATGTTTTGTACAGGTGGTATCCGCTGCGAAAAATCGACGGCCTACATGAAAGAGCAAGGTTTTGATGAAGTTTATCATCTTGAAGGCGGCATTTTAAAATATCTAGAAGAAGTGCCAAAAGAAGAAACCATGTGGGAAGGCGAATGTTTTGTATTTGATAATCGCGTTGCGGTTGATCACGACTTACAAAAGGGCTCTTATGATCAATGCCACGCGTGCCGTATGCCAATTACAGAAGACGAAAAGTTAAAGCCTGAATACATGGAAGGTGTATCTTGTCACCATTGTATTGAAGAAGTGACAGACGAGCAGCGGACACGTTTTGCGGAGCGCCAAAAGCAAATAGAATTAGCGCAAGCCCGTGGCGAAGGCCATATTGGTAATGAGGCACAAGCTGTTTTACAGCAACGTAAAGAAGCCAAAAAAGCCCAAAAAGACGCTCAGCGCGGTAAATAAATTTTTACAATAAGTATTATATTTAAAGAGTCTATTTAGGCTCTTTTTTTGTGCCCAAAATTGTGTAGTAATTGTTTTCACACTCCGATGATAGTGTTAATCTGCAAAACATATTTAGTCATTTTAATGCGCATACAGGAAGGGATTTATGCAAGCCGAACAAGTTGAAATCGCACAATTTTTAGCACAACATCCTCCTTTTGATGACTTACCTCAAAAAGCGCTTAATGAGCTAGCTCAACAAGTAGAAGTTGCTTATTTTAGAGCAAAAACAGACATTTTAAGTTTTGGACAAGACATATCTGATTTGTATGTGATTAGAAGTGGTTCTGTAGAAATGTATCGCCGAAATGGTGAGCTATACAATCGTTTGGCCATTGCAGGAATATTTGGTCAAATGGGTTTATTGATGAACCGTAAGGTGCGTTTTCCTGCAACTGCTCTTGAAGATACGTTAGTTTATTGTATAAATGTTGAGCTATTTAATCGTTACTGTGATGAGTTTGATGCGTTTGCTGATTACTTTGAAACAGATGGTAACGTGCGTTTACATCAAGCTATTGTTGAACAAGCTGATGGCAATGACCTTACAACAGCTAAAGTAAAATCATTAATTCACAGAGATGTAGTCACCGTAGATGCAACATCTACAATACAAGATATCGCTAAATTAATGACCGAAGAGGCGGTATCGTCAGTTTTGGTAACCGATGTAAATAAACCAATAAACGACGATCCTGAGGAAGATGATGGACAAGTCGTTGGCATAATAACCGATAGGGATTTACGCTCAAAAGTAGTGGCTAAAGGGCTTGATTTTAACACACAAGCAAAAGAGATTATGTCTACTAACTTAGTGCTTTTAGATGCTAATGACTATATTTTTGAAGCGGTACTGGCCATGCTCAGAGATAATCTCCATCATTTACCCGTAGTACAAAAAAGACGTCCTATAGGAGTTATCTCCCTCTCTGATATTTTACGTTACGAATCGCAAAGCAGCTTATTACTTGTACGCGGCATACTTGCTCAACAAACAATTGAGGATTTAGCGCATTATGCACGCCAATTACCCAATGTATTTGTCCGTATGGTTAACGAAGATGCAAATTCACACATGATTGGCACTGCCATGGCCGTTATCGGACGTACTTTTAAACAAAGATTACTTGTATTAGCTGAGGAAAAGTTTGGTCCACCTCCCGTTCCTTATTGTTTTATTGCACTGGGCTCCATGGCTCGCGACGAGCAACTTATTGTAACTGATCAAGATAACGCACTAATTTTAGATGACAGTTACGACGATGAAAAACATAACGTGTACTTTCAAAATATTGCCGATTTTGTGTGTGATGGCTTAGCGCAGTGTGGTTACACTTATTGTGATGGCGAAATAATGGCGTCGTTTAAAAAATGGCGTAAAACTCGCTCAGAGTGGTTCGATCAATTTGCTGATTGGATAGCCCAGCCAAAACCACAAGCACTGCTTAATAGCTCTATATTTTTTGATTTAGACGGTGTGTGGGGCAAAACCAAGTGGGCCGACGAGCTTAAAATATTTATAGCGAAACAAAGTAAAGTGAATCGTATATTTCTAGCAAATATGGCTGCAAATGCTCGAAATAGGACACCACCGCTTGGCTTTTTTAAAGGCTTTGTTATGGAGCATAACGGCCAACATAAGCGTTCAATGAACTTAAAACGAAGAGGTACTGCACCACTTTCTGATGTTATACGTGTACACGCATTAGCTATTGGTTCGCGTAAACAAAACTCGTTTGAGCGATTAGAAGATATTATTGAAGCTAAGCTATTACCGCAGGGTAAAGCGCAAGATTTACGTGATTCACTTGAGTATATTGCTATGATGCGAATTCGCCATCAAGCGTGGCAAATAGAGAAGGGCGAAGAGCCTGATAACGACTTAGACCCACATTTACTGTCTCCTTTTGAACAGCGAAACTTGAAAGAGGCATTCGCTATTTTAGAAAAAGCACAAAGCTATTTAAAATTTAGCTACACAGCAAACTCTGGTGTGAAGTAGCCTATGAATCCGCGCAATTATAAAGCAGTTGATTGGCAAGCTAGATACAACGAGCTTGCTAACAACACCGAAAATAAACTTCTAAAACACTTTTATGCAGGTGCTTATAACCAAGATAAAGCCGCAGTAGAAGATGTGCCTTTTGTAGCAATGGACTTTGAAACAACAGGTTTAAATAGCCAGAACGACGATATAGTGAGTGTTGGCTTAGTGCCGTTTAATTTAAAGCGTATTTATTGCAAACACAGTCGGCATTGGGTTGTTCAACCAAGACGTAACCTGCATGAAGAGTCTATTTTAATCCATGGAATAACGCACTCTGAGGTGGATGACGCCCCTGATTTTAACCGAATTATTGAACCTTTACTTGAAGCGCTAAGTGGCAAAGTTGTCGTGGTGCATTACGCTGCAATAGAGCGCCATTTTTTAAATAATGCGTTATTACTGAGGCTTAAAGAAGGTATTGAGTTTGCTCTTGTTGACACAATGGAGCTAGAAAAAAGAGCACTAAAAGAGAGGCAAGGTTTATTAGGCCGATTATTTAATACAAAACTAGGCTCGCTCAGATTAACAGATTGCCGTGCGCGTTATTCCCTACCTGCGTACCAAAATCATAATGCGTTAACGGATGCACTTGCCACAGCTGAGCTTTTACAAGCGCAACTGAGTCATCATTACCGTGTAGATACTCCAATCTCAGAGTTGTGGGTATAATACTAATACGCAATAATACTTTAATCATATTGAGGGTTAAACCTGACGCTAGCTGCGTTAAAAATTTCTCATTTAGAGCAATTAAATAAAGAAATTTTGCCTTACTATCGAGAAGTTTTTCCTGCCACAAAATAGATCACTTTATTAAGCGAATGGATATAACCTTAAATAGTTAAATAAAAAAGCGCCGCAAAAATTGCGGCGCTTTCGTTACTAATTAAAAGTATTGCTTACTAAAAGTATTATTTAACTGGGCGAGGCTCAGTTCGTAAACCTAAAACTAAGCTTAAACACATAAACAACAATACAATAGTAAATGGCAAGCCTGTAGAAACAGCACCTGCTTGTAGTGCTTCGATTGCTTGTGTACCACCAATCCAAAGTAAGGCCGCTGCAATTGCGCCCTCTACCGTTGCCCAAAATATACGTTGTGGCACCGGTGCGTCAATTTTACCGCCAGCTGTAATTGAATCAATGACTAATGAGCCTGAGTCAGATGACGTAATAAAAAATACTAACACTAATATAATCGCAATAAATGATAAGATATTAGATAGAGGTAATGCATCAAACATCTGGAACATAGCTAAAGGGACATCAGTTAAACCATTAGTGCCTAGTGCACCAACACCATTAACTACTTGATCAATAGCAATACCGCCGTATATAGACATCCATAAAATAGTGACAGCAGTAGGGACGAGTAATACCGCAATTAAGAACTCACGAATTGTACGACCACGTGATACACGCGCGATAAACATACCTACGAACGGTGACCAAGAAATCCACCAAGCCCAGTAAAATACAGTCCAGCCATGCATCCATGTTTCGTCTTCACGGCCGTGAGGATTACTCAATGGAATAATGTTTTCTACATAGCCCATCACGGTAGTCGGTACATTACCCATTGCTACAGCAAAGCCCACTAAACAAACAAACAATAATAATGAGAAAGCAATTAACATGTTTACATTACTTAGCAGTTTCACACCACCGTCAATACCGCGAACCACAGAAACAATGGCTAAAAGTGTTACACCCGCAATAACTAGAATTTGAGAGCCAATGCCACCTTCTGTACCAAATACATGGTTAATACCTGCAGAGGCTTGTTGAGCACCTAAACCTAAAGATGTTGCAAGGCCAAATAACGTAGCAAGTACAGCTAAGATATCAATGATATGACCAGGCCAACCCCATGCTCTATCACCTAATATAGGATAAAAAATAGAACGAATAGAAAGCGGTAAACCTTTGTTATACGTAAAAAATGCAAGAGATAAACCAACAACAGCGTAAATAGCCCAAGGATGAAGACCCCAATGGAACATAGTTGCGCCCATTGCTAATTTTGCAGCTTCTGGTGTATTAGCGGCTACATTAAGTGGTGTTTCGTACCAACCAGTAAAGTAAGCAACCGGTTCAGCAACGCCCCAAAACATAAGGCCGATACCCATACCTGCAGCAAATAACATAGCAAGCCATGAAACTCGAGAGTGAGAAGGTTTAGCATCATCACCACCAAGGCGAATATTCCCGTAAGGAGAAACAATAAGTGCTAAACAAAAGAGTACAAAGAAGTTAGCAGCCCACATAAATAGGGCATCAAAATTATTAATAATATCGGTCTTGATACTATCAAGCGCTGTTTTTGCAGTTTGTGGGTCGGTAACAAGTATGGCGATTAAAAAGATGACAATCAGGCCCGCACTAGTTCCAAAAACAGGGTTGTGTATATCAAACCCCCACTTTTGTACGTTGTCCTGACCTACGGTGTAGTCCGTATTGTCAATACTATATTTGTCATGATTTTCCTTCATGCAATACCTCTTTAGTTGTCCTAACAAGCCAAAATAAATTCGGCGTCATATCGAATTACATTAGCCTTTAAATATTAAGTAAAAAGTAATACCGTAATTATTTGAAGACTAACTAATTTGAAGAGTGATCATACAGCTAGTAGTGTATGAGTTAAATATTAAATGTAAATGAATTTGTATTTAAAACGCTGTTTATATAGCCAAATTAATGATTCTTTTATTTAAAAAGCCCTAAAATTATAAATTCAGTGAACGTTAAAATTTAGTTTGCTATTAAAAGTATTAATTTACTTAGTTAAGTAAAAAAAGATCACTTTTAAGCAACTTAATTAATGCTTAAATACTAGGGCTTGTTGATCTTTTAGGATTAAAATTTGTTCAATTTAGGAGCTGTTTAATCGATCCTAGGTTTGTAACCTAACGGTTCGATAACTGCTCCTGCGTTATTCTGCATGCTTACATACACGTGAGAATAATTAAAAGCTGAGCAGCAAAGAGCAAATTTCCCTTTAGGGCTAGTATAAATTTATAAGCTGATAAGCATCTTTAATCAAGTTGTAATATGAATATGATTTAACACAACATTAGGGCATGTTGAATTTTGGCGATTGAATTTACAGTAGTATGTTTGGTTTTTAGGCAAGGCAGAGCCTATGTAGTGTGGTCATTCCCCATAAATAGGCGATAACGCAGCATAAATACCAAACATACACTGCCCTTTGGGTTCTTTCTAGGGACGATTAACTCTTTGTTACTCGGTTTTTACTTAGCCCACTAGGTTACAAACCTCGTGCCGCGATTTAATCGCCCCTAAATTGAACAAATTTCAATCCAAAAAGCTCAGCATGCCCTAAGCTATATTTTATAAATAGATAGGCAAAGGATTAATACTATTATGCGTGAATGCGCTTTAAACAATACCAATCAAAACGAACTTGTTAAACGCTTTTGCAGCGTTAGGGGCGAAAGCCTGGCTATTATTGAACCACTCACTGTAGAAGATTGCCAATTACAAGCTATGGCAGATGCCAGCCCAGGCAAATGGCATTTAGCGCACACCACGTGGTTTTTTGAAACGTTTTTACTTAGTGTTTACTGTAAACAGTACACTGTGTTTAACTCTCACTACCGAATGCTTTTTAATTCTTACTACAATGGGATTGGAGAGCAATTTAAACGGGCAAACCGAGGTAGTTTATCTAGACCTAGTTTAGATGAAGTTTTAGCTTATAGAGAGCATGTAGATAGCTGTGTGGTTGAATTACTTAAAACTGAAGTTAGTCCACAAATTAAAGATATTATTGAACTTGGGTTACACCACGAGCAACAGCATCAAGAACTAATGCTTATGGACATCAAATATAACTTTTCAGTAAATCCATTATTTCCGCAATATAAAACATCGCCTTTAAACAGCCAAAACAAATCAGCAGATATTAAGCCTCTCAATTTTATAAATTTTGAGCAAGGCATTATTAATATAGGTACAAATGCCGACGATGAATTTGCATATGATAACGAGCGCCCCAAACACCAAGTATTAATTCATTCATTTAACTTTGCTAATAGGTTGGTCACTAATGGTGAGTATTTAGACTTTATAAATGCAGGTGGATACAGCAATCCACAGTATTGGTTAAGTGACGGTTGGGCAAATATACAAAACAACGCTCTAACGCAACCATTATATTGGCATTGTATAGATAACGAGTGGTTTGAGTTTACACACTATGGATTAGAGCTTCTCAATTTAAATGCCCCGATCTGTCATGTTAGTTATTTTGAGGCCAGCGCCTATGCTAATTTTGTAAAGGCTCGCTTGCCTACAGAGTTCGAATGGGAATATGCAGCTAAAAATACACCTTCAACAGAGATTAATAATCACTACCTAACACCTCAGCAAGCAAAGAGTGATACTGAAATAAATCAGTTAACTGATTCGTGTTGGCAATGGACGAACAGTGCATATTTACCATACCCCGGTTTTAAGCCTATTGAAGGAGTAGCAGGGGAATACAATGGTAAGTTTATGAATAACCAAATGGTGTTACGTGGTGGGTGTGTGTTTACCCCTCAAAACCATTTACGACAAACATACCGAAATTTTTATTACCCGCATCAAGCGTGGATGTGCAGCGGGATAAGACTAGCTAAGGATATAGTATGAGCCAAGTAACAGCGATTAAGCAAAGCAACATAACCGACACTGAATTTCTAAACGACGTGATAAGCGGATTAACTCAACAACAAAAAACGCTTCCGTGTAAATATTTTTATGATGATAAAGGCGCTGCATTATTTGAGCAAATAACAGCCTTACAAGAGTATTATGTTACACGTACTGAGCTTTCTATATTAGAGCAACACTCAAAGTCGATTGCTCAAATGCTACCTGAAAACCTCTCTATTATAGAGCCCGGCTGTGGCTCGGGTAAAAAGGTAGCCTATTTATTAGCGCATATGGCAAACGTTAAAACCTTTGTACCGTTTGAAATATCTGAGGAGATGCTCAGTTATTCACTTGCACATTTGTCACCATTATTTCCAGATTTGGCAATTTCGCCATTATTAGGAGACTTTACACATAGCCAAATGGTCAAACAGCTAACCAAAGACACCGCTTTAGACAGTCAAACTAATTTGGTGTACTTTCCGGGCTCTACTCTTGGTAATTTTGCCCCAGTTAAAGCCATAGAAATTATGAATAATTTCCATCGCTTATGCGGTGTAAATGGTTATGTATTAATTGGGGTTGATTTAGTAAAAGAGCGCCAAGTGTTACTTGATGCATATAACGATAAGGCGGGAGTTACCGCTGCTTTTAATAAAAATTTACTACAACGTATTAATAACGAGCTAAACGGCACATTTAATATAGATAACTTTAGCCACGAGTCACGCTTTAACGAGCAACATAGCCGTATCGAAATGCATTTAGTAAGTAATCGTACTCAAAGCGTGATTATAAATGATCAGCAAATAGACTTTATAGAAGGCGAAAGTATCCATACAGAAAACTCTCACAAGTACACGCTCGAGTCGTTTAAGCAGCTTGCAGCGCAAGCTAATTTAAAGTTAGAGCAAACATGGCAAGACGATAGTAACTATTTTGCCTTGTGCTTATTAAGACCGCTTTAAACGTTACTTAAGTTTAGGGCGTGTTGATCTTTGATAGTTGAATTTGCAGCAATATGTTTGGTTTTTAGGCAAGGCAGAGCCTATGAAGTGTGGTTATTCCACATAAATAGGCGATAACGCAGCATAAATGCCAAACATGTGCTGCCCTTCGGGTTCTGCCTAGGGGCGATAAACTCTTTGTTGCTCGATTTTTACTTAGCCCACTAGGTTACAAACCTCGCGCCGCGATTTAATCGCCCCTAGATTGAACAAATTTCAATTCGCAAAGATCAACACGCCCTAGTAAATGACAACTTGGGCATTGTTAAACTCATAGTTTAGCAATGCGCCATTATTTGACTGCTGTACAAGCATAGCTTTATTTAAACCGTGTAGTCTAAATAGCAGGGGTGCAATAACAGATACCGCAGAGCCTGTAGCACTGTCTTCATTTACACCAAACTGGGGTGCAAAGTATCTAAAATGCGCTATAGCATTTATTTTTTCTATATTTTTTATACTAAGCGCTATAACAGCATTTTTATGGAGTTTATTCAACGCGTTAAAATCAACGTGTAAGCTTTTTAAATCGTCTTTTTCAACTTCTTTATCGAATTCTTTAATAAAGAATTTATTAAATTCTTTATTAAATAATACAACCGTATAACCGTTTTTGTCGCCGGTACTGTAGGCTGCTTTTATTGCTGATGAAAACACACTTTTTAACTCACCTATAGCTAACTCACTTTTTTTTGGCTCTATGCTTTTTAGTAACAGCTGAGCGCGTTGTTTTTTTACTCTTATAGTAAAGCGCTCATTACTCATTGAAGTAAATACTTCAGGGCAATAACCCAAATGGTCTATTAAAAAATTAGCGGCTGCTAAAGTACCATGTCCACAGCGTTTAATTTCACTCGTTTGATTAAACCAGCGAATTTTACAATGGCGTTTAGCTATCTCATTTTGATTTAAAAATACGGTAGCAGGGTAAGTTGATTGTGATGCAATATATTGCATTGTTTTTGATGTTAACCCATTTTTATAAATAACAATTAAAGCGCTTGAGCCTTTTAAGTTATGTGCAGAGCTATAAAAAACAGATTCGGTGGAAATGAGCTCTATAAAGCGAAGCGTAAGCCATTTAGGCTTACGCTTCGCTAAACAAAGAGTATTAACCTTTGCTTGCATATGCGTCGTTATGAACGCCTGCAGCACGACCTGATGGATCAGCATTGTTTTGGAACGATGCGTCCCATGCAAGTGCTTCAGGAGTCGAACACGCTACCGATTTACCATGAGGTACACATTTAGCTGATGCATCACCAGGGAAATGCGATTCAAAAATAGTACGGTAGTAGTAAGCTTCTTTTGAATCTGGCGTATTAATAGGGTATTTAAATTTCGCATTTTCAAGCTCTTGATCGCTCACTTGCTCATTTACAAACTCTTTTAAGGTATCAATCCAGCTGTAGCCTACACCGTCTGAAAACTGCTCTTTTTGACGCCATAGCACTTCATCAGGTAAGTAACCTTCAAAGCCTTCACGTAAAATGTGTTTTTCAATTTTTCCATCTTTACACATTTTAGCTTCAGGGTTGATACGCATAGCAACATCAACAAATTCTTTATCAAGAAACGGTACACGTGCTTCTACGCCCCATGCCGCCATTGATTTATTAGCACGTAAACAGTCAAACATATGCAGTTTTGATACTTTACGGTTTAGCTCTTCATGAAACTCTTGTGCGTTAGGGGCTTTATGGAAGTATAAGTAACCACCAAATAGCTCATCAGCACCTTCGCCAGATAACACCATTTTAATGCCCATTGCTTTAATTTGGCGAGCCATTAGGTACATAGGTGTAGAGGCACGAATTGTTGTTACGTCGTAGGTTTCTATGTGGTAAATCACTTCACGTAATGCATCAATACCTTCTTGAATGGTAAAAATGATAGGGTGGTGAATAGTACCAATCATGTCAGCTACTTTTTGTGCAGCCGCTAAATCAGGTGAGCCTTCAAGACCTACTGAAAAAGAATGCAGCTTAGGCCACCATGCGTCGCTTTCGTCGTTATCTTCAATACGTTTTGCAGCAAAGCGCTGGGTAATAGCAGAGATAACCGATGAGTCTAAACCACCAGAAAGTAATACACCGTAAGGTACGTCACACATTAATTGGCGTTTAACGGCCGCTTCTAATGCATCTTTAACGTCTTGCGCTTCTGCGCTGTTATCTTTAACTGCATCAAATGTTTCCCAATCACGTTTGTAATAAGGCGTCATTTTGCCATCTTTGCTATACAGGTAATGCCCTGGTGGAAATTCTTCAATATGCTTACAAATTGGAGAAAGTGCTTTTAGCTCAGAAGCAACGTAAAAGTTACCGTGCTCGTCGTGACCGGTGTAAAGCGGGATAATACCAATATGGTCACGGCCAATTAAGTAGGCGTCATTTTCTTCATCGTATAAACAAAATGCAAAAATGCCATTTAGATCATCTAAAAAGTCAGGCCCTTTTTGTTTATACAGCGCTAAAATAACTTCACAGTCTGATTGAGTTTGAAAAGTAAAATCAACATCTAGCTCTGCTGCAAGTTCTTTATGATTATAAATCTCGCCGTTAACCGCCAAAATATTTGTTTTTTCAGGATTGTATAAAGGCTGTGCACCGCTTGATACACCAACAATAGCTAAACGCTCATGCACTAAAATAGCTTTTTCAGATGCATATACACCAGACCAATCTGGGCCACGGTGTCTAAGCAGCTTTGACATTTCAATTGCTTGGGTACGCAATTGAGTGGGATCAGATTTAATATCTAATACCCCAAAAATTGAACACATAGTAACTCCTCATTCCTATTATGTGTGCAGCAGAGCCAATTTGCTGTGCTGCGAAACCTTGTTTTATCAGAAAAAATTACTCAAGTCACATAGCTTTTACAATTAATTAAGAATAATTTATGCACCAAGCTAGATGTAATTGCACCAAAGTGGTTAATGCGTAGTTCCTGCTGCTATTTTTACGTCGCTATTATTGTTTAAAGCTTGTGCAATCATAACTCTCAGGGCATTAATAACGGTTTCTTCGCTCATGCTTGGTGCGCCATTGTGGTGCACAGCTTGGCTTGGTAAATAAGGAATATGCACAAAGCCACCTTTCATTACAGCGCAGTGATCATTTATGTAATGCATAAGACCATACATAACGTGATTACACACATAAGTACCTGCTGTATTGGAAATGGCAGCAGGTATATTGCTGTTGTGCAATGCTTGTAACATGCGCTTTATTGGTAAGTTTGTGAAATAGGCATCAGGGCCATTTTTTTCTATTGGTGTATCGATAGGCTGCTTACCTGCATTGTCTTTAATGCGTGCATCGTCAACGTTTATTGCAATACGCTCAATTGATATTTCGCTGCGCCCACCAGCTTGGCCTATACATAAAACAACCGCCGGATTGTGCGACTCAATGGCGTTTATAAGCTGACTGATAGACGTATTAAATTCACAGGCAAGTTCTAGTGTGCATATTTTGTGTTTCATGATGATAGTTTCATCAAGTTTTTGCACTGCTTGCCAAGAAGGGTTTATAGCTTCGCCACCAAAAGGAGCAAAGCCAGTTATTAATACACACGGCATAGTAGAAGTTGATTTAGTCATTAAACACCAAGCTATACATTAAAATAATATTAACGGCGAGTAAGGTAACGGCCGTCGGAATTTGAACCTTTATTACATGGTACCTATTTTTAAAATCTAGGGCGTGTTGATTCTAGAATATTTTATAGGTTATTTTTAAGTGCAAGGCTCAATTGATGTAGGTGCCCGTCAAGTTTCTGCTTCGCCTTTGCTGCTTCTTCAAACGTTACATATTTAAATTCAACAGTATCTAAAGGTCTAAATTGTGCAAATTGATGTAAGTCGGCTTCAATTACAGTCCCTAAAAGCGGATAGCCCCCGGTTGTTTGACCATCGTTAAGTAGCACAATAGGCTCACCATTCGGTGGCAGTTGAATACTCCCAGGACTCACCCCTAGTGATGGCAAAGAGTGCGAATGTGCCAAATTATTTTTATGCTCAAGCCTTACGCCCATTCGGTTGCTGTTACTACTAACTTTAAATGGGGTAGATACAAAGTTGTTAAGTAAAGGCTCGCCTAATAAATTAGCATGAGGACTTGGGTGCAGTCGTATAAGCTTGCGCTGGGCGGGAGCAATTGCGCCTACTTTTATAAACTCTCCATAATAAGGAGTAATAGGTATTTCATCACCAGTGGCGAGAGCTCTACCTTCAATACCACCAAAACATGCGTTTAAATCTGTAGATTTAGAGCCCATAACTTCAGTATTTTGTATACCGTCTTTCACTGATAAATAAGCTCTTAAGCCGGCTCTACCAGTAGCAAAGCTCAGTACTTGTTTGTTTTTTACTGCATATGTCCAACCAGGATAAATTGCTTGTCCATCAAGGGTTGCTTGCAAATCTGCACCATGAAGCGCAATTACTGTGTCGCAGGTGAATTCCAGCTCGCACAAACCAACGGTTATTTCTAAAACGGCATCATTGTCGTTATTGTTAAGTAATCTATTAGCAATTATTTGTGCAAAGGGGTCTAAGCTACCCGCTTTGCTTACACCTAAATGACGGTAGCCATTACGGCCAAAATCTTGAATGGTAAGTAATACACCACTTTTAAGTACTTTAATCATGAGTTGCTCCTTTATTAACTAGCGGAACAAATTCAAGCGTATCGCCTGGTTGAATTAAACAAGGTTGCTCAGAGGTCGAATCAAACAAAGCTGTATCTGTATGGCCAATTATGTGCCAACCACCAGGGGTATCTGCGGGGTAAATTCCGGTTTGTGCAGCACCTATCGCAACAGAACCTTTAGGGACTCTAGTACGTGGTTCATCACGCCTTGGTGTATGTAATTGCTCATCTAAGCCATGTAGGTAAGCAAAACCGGGCTGGAAGCCTAAAAATAAAACGTGGTACTTGGTTTTACTATGAATATTAATAACCTCATCAGCGTTTAAATTATGATAACGAGCCACGTAATTAATATCCTCACCCTTGTATATGGTTTCGATTAAGTGATGCTGCCCCTTAAAAGTACTCGTTTTAATATCATTCCACAGCGAAGGTAGCACTTGTAACCACTTATTTAAGTGTTTATCTGATTTTAAATAGAGAGTGAGCGAGTTCATGGCTGGCACCAAATCGGTAAATTCATCAGTGCTTTTACAGTGGCTAGCTAAAGCCCAAATTTTCTTTTGAATAGAGAGTCTATCTATAGCGTCTAAATGCGATGCATCAAGTAGTAAACTACTGTTTGTTAATGCATAAATATGGGGAGCTGGCTTCATTAAATAAACCTATTTGTACAACATAATTTAAACGTAACACAGTTTTATTAATTTATTTACACCATTGCGACTAAGTGGTTATGTTTAGTGTTTATTTACCCAGCTTACTTTAAGAGTGTTTTTATATTCAATTAATCGTATTTAACTTATTGAGGACTAAAACTTAATACATTTCGTACTAAATAAGTAATTAGGTTGAAATGAAAATTAAGATAAGGAGGTCTTAATTAGCACGCACTTGTTTATGAGGTACTTTATGAAACACCAGCATTTATTATATTTATCAGGCGCTGCTATTATATTTAGCGCAGGCAGCTTTGCTTTATCTATGGAAAAGGTAGAACACAGTAATGTAGAAGCCACCATGCATGTAGAAACCATCGTACTGGGGTCTGGTTGTTTTTGGGGAGCCGAAAAACGCTACGAAGCGCTTAATGGCGTTATTGATGCTGAGTCGGGTTATGCTGACGGTAATGGGTTTAAAGCAACGTACAGAAATATCACCGATCAGTCTCGTCGTTTTGACGAGAATAATTATGCTGAGGTTGTACAGGTTATGTATAACAGCAATATAATTTCAGCAGAAGATCTCTTAAAAAATTATTTTGAAAGTCACGATCCTACGCAAAAAAATCGCCAAGGTAACGACATCGGTACGCAATATCGTTCAATCGTATTAACGACTACTGATGCACAAGCTAAAGTAGCTGAGCAAGTTAAATCGCAATATCAGCAGCTTTTAACTGATGCGAGCTACGGCGAAATCGAAACGGTTATTAAACCGCTTACAGGTTTTGTATCGGCAGAAGAATATCACCAAAATTATCTAGAAAAGAACCCTAATGGCTATTGCCCCGATCATTCTACAGGCGTAGTTTTTAATAAAACACCCGTAGAAAAAGCAGACAACAGTGCTCTACTCGCAGGTAAGCAAATAGTGGTACTTGATTCTCGTGATTACTGCCCGTACTGTGAAAAATTTAAAAAAGCAGTCGCAAATGATTACAAAGGCACAATACCTATGACATTTCGTCATGCTGACCAACTTAATGATTTAACTATTAAGTCAGCCACGTGGGCAACGCCGACTATTTTGTTTCTAGAAAATGGCGTTGAGGTATATGGCCGTCAAGGCTATGCAACACCTGAAGAGTTTTATAAAGCATTAGGCGCTTTTAAATTAGGTAACAGTGATGCTTATAAAGTTGCATTCGATGCACGAACAGATAGACCTTATTGTAAAGAGTACAAAGAGTTTAAAAATACACCTGATGGTACTTTTGTTGATAAATTAAGTGGAGAGCCACTATTTGATACAAGCGATAGGTTTAACTCCGGTACTGGTTGGTTGTCGTTTAAGCACCCAGTAAAAAGTAGTGTAACGCAGCATGACGATAGCAGCTGGGGAATAACACGTATTGAGCTACGTTCTAAAAGTACAGGTATTCATCTTGGTCATTTATTCCCAGGAGAAGGCCCTAGAGGCACAGACCGCTACTGTATAAACGCAACAGTACTCGATTTTGTACCAAGAGATAAAAGTTAAACCTTTTACTTTGTAAAGCCTGATTTTAATCAGGCTTTTTTTTGCATAAAATAAAATAGATTTATCATATTCTTTGCAAATTTGTTAAAATTAAAGCGTTGAGCTACACATCAATTATATTACTTAGGTTGTAAATGAATCAATTTATAAAAATAACAACGCAGTTAATGTATTTGCCTTTAGCTTTATTAATTTTTATTACCGATGCTAAGTCGGCAACGCACTATGTCGTCGGTGTAGAGAATATAGAGTATCTACCTTACTTTGATGGTAGTGGAACAAATGGTGCAGATTATTATGGCTTCAGTGAAGAGTTGCTGACTTTATTTGCACAGCAGCACGATTTTGAATTTGAGTTTTACACGCTGCCAATTAATCGTCTCTATAAAGAATTCATTGATCACCATCATGTTGATTTTAAATACCCAGATAACCCTCAATGGAAACCAAGTTATAAAGCTTCCTTTGGTGATTTAAATGAAATTATTTATTCGCAGCCAACCGTTGTGACTAAAACGGGTATTGCGAGTTTAAATAAAAATATCACCATTGATGAATGCGTTAGTTTTGCAACGGTGAGAGGGTTTACGTCTCAAAGCTTTAAACCTTTAATGAATAACGAAAACGTTGAGCTAATTGAAACAGCTAACGTAATGGAATTAATAGAGATGCTTTTGAAAGAGCGAGTGGAGTGTATTTACATATCTAACGATGTATTAAACTATAATATTGTTAAATATTTCAAATTAACCCGACCCGTTTATTTTCAAAACGAATTGCCGACAGATTTACAAGCCTTTTTATTATCGTCGATTGACTACCCTGAGGTAGTTAAGCAATTTGATACATTTTTGCTTTCACATAAAGTGCAAATAAGTAAATTAAAAAGAGAGTATCAAATAAAAAATTAACTAAAAAAGCCCCGTAAGTTATAACTTACGGGGCTTTTTAAAAGGTATTAACCTGTGTATAACTATATTATGTATGTGCTTAATAATAAAAACAGTTCAAGCCAAGTCACCACCTAACTTGAACTGCTTTTCACACTGACAACATCTTCACACACAATATAAAGATTCTGTTTACGACTCTTACGTAGCCTTGTAATGCATATCATGTGGTTGAGCCAAGAATAAAAACAGTTCAAGCCAAGTCACCACCTAACTTGAACCGCTTTTCACACTGACAACATCTTCACACACAATATAAAGATTCTGTTTGCTACGCTTTAGTAGCCTGGTAATGCATATCATGTGGTTTGTGCCAAAAATAAAAACAGTTCAAGCCAAGTCACCACCTAACTTGAACCGCTTTTTCACACTGACAACATCTTCACACACAATATAAAGATTCGGTTTGCTACGCTTTAGTAGCTTTGTAATGCATATCATGTGGTTGAGCCAAGAATAAAAACAGTTCAAGCCAAGTCACCACCTAACTTGAACCGCTTTTTCACACTGACAACATCTTACACACACAATATAAGATCCTTTTCACTGCTAAGTTTGAGTTACTAAAACTCAAAAGGTTGCATTTATTGCTCTTAAAAAACAAATTAACTAAGTTGTTTTGAGCTGATGAAGTAACTTTAATATTTAACTTTATTTTCGACAAACGATAAAAATGAAACCAATGAGTGAAAAAAATTAAACTATAGACTTTAGTCTAATGCTCGGCGTTAAGCTTATGTATTTAAATAAAAAATATTATTAAAAATTGCAGAGAGGTTTAGACGAGTTCAGTAATAAAACACAGAGTGGGTTCTATTAATGAGCTCGTCTAATAGGGGATTATTCTTGGATTTTTCTAAACGTATTTACAACCCACTTCGCAAATAAATCAAGCGGGTGATTAGGCGTGCTTGATTCGTGCTGTACTAAATAGTATTTATCTTTAGTTGTTAAAGGCTGCTCGAATAATTTATAAAGCCATTGCTCATCTAACCAGCTTTGACTAATAGGCAGTGGAATAAGCGCAATGCCCATGCCTTGCTGCGCTGCACGCGCTACACCAAACATGCTATCTATTTGAATAATCTGCGAAGGAGAAAAGTCATCAATACCCGCTTTTTCGGCCCACTGGTGCCATGCCCAAGGGCGAGCTTTGTGGAGGATGAGGGGAACTTGGTTAAGCGCTTGACGATGATCGTCCCTCCATTGATCGAGCAATTTTTTATTACATGCAGGAATATATTCAAGGTTAAACAACTCTGTTGCTAATCCTTCAGTAGGTTTACCAGAGGACAATACAATAGATAAATCGCTATGACGCGTTAACTCTTTGCGTGTTTTAAGCGTGTCCATTTGCAGGTTTATATTAGGGTGCTCTGACGTCCACTCACTTAATTTAGGCATGAGTAGCTCGCTGGCAAAAAACTCAGGCAACGTAATTGTCAAATTTGTATTTTGCTGCATCTGACTAAACTCGTTAATGGTGCCCTCTAACATTGTGATGATAGGAGACACAGCATCAAAAAAGTTTTTACCCGCTGTGGTTAAGCTAATTGAACGCGTTTTACGTTGAAAAAGTTCAATACCAAGTTGTTCTTCAAGTTGTTTTATTTGATGGCTTACCGCAGACGGCGTTAAGTACAGCTCATTAGCTGCATGCTTAAAACTTAGGCTTCTTGCGGCAAAGCAAAAAGAGCGAAGGCCACGAATAGGAGTTTGCATGTTTTCCAGAATTATTTAATTTATTGAGACGCCTTACTTAGGCAAAATTTGAACCAACTATTTAATACTTAAATATCAGTAGGTTAAAAATAAATTTAACGCTAGTTCACAAAAAGGGTGCAGACTATCCACAAAATAGTGCAAAGAATCTAAGCGCTTACATTTAATTTATATTTGTATTATAGATAAAATTTACTACAGATGTATGAATGACGGTAAAAATAATGGCAAAAGATAAAAAAAATCCCTCGTGAGAGGGATTTTGGGTAACTCAGCGCCATTGGCACTGGGAATGAGGTCGGTACAGGGTAAAGCGTTATTTTAAGCTAAAGCCTAAAAAACCATTTCTGGTACTTCACCGTCAACAAGTAATTTACCTGCTGTTTTACTAATGATTTCATCAACAGTTACGCCCGGAGCGCGTTCTAATAAATGAAATGCGCCGTCTTTAACTTCTAGTACGGCTAAATCTGTCACTATTTTTTTAACGCAATTAACGCCAGTAAGCGGTAAAGAGCAGGCTTCTAATAGTTTAGAGTCACCATGCTTACTTGCATGGGTCATAGTAACAATAATATTTTTTGCGCCAGCGACTAAATCCATCGCGCCACCCATGCCTTTAATCAGCTTTTTAGGGATCATCCATGATGCGATGTTGCCGTTCTGGTCAACTTCAAATGCACCCAGAACAGTTAAGTCTACATGACCACCCCGTATCATGGCAAAACTATCTGCACTATTAAATATGGCTGCACCTTTAGCTGCTGTCACGGTTTCTTTACCCGCGTTAATCATATCGGCATCTAGCTCTGCTTTAGTAGGGTACGGGCCCATGCCTAAAAGGCCATTTTCGGACTGTAACATAACTTCAATATCATCCGGTACATAGTTTGCGACGAGTGTCGGAATTCCTATGCCCAAATTTACGTAGTAACCGTCTTGAAGTTCTTGTGCAACGCGCATTGCAACTTGTTCACGTGATAATGCCATAATTATGCTCCTGCTTAATCTCGTGTTGTTACACGTTCAATGCGTTTTTCAAAGCTGCCTTTAATAACGCGATTTACAAAAATACCTGGGGTATGAATTTGGCTTGGTTCAAGCTCGCCCGGCTCTACAATTTCTTCTACTTCGGCAACGGTAATTTTACCAGCCGTTGCTGCCATTGGATTAAAGTTCATGGCGGTGTGTCTAAACACTAAATTACCGTATCGATCGGCTTTCCATGCTTTTACTATGGCAAATTCACCTGTTATAGACTCTTCTAAAATATACGGGCGACCATTAAATTCTTTTACGTCTTTGCCTTCAGCCACAGGAGTACCGTAACCGGTAGCGGTGTAAAACGCAGGTATACCCGCGCCACCAGCACGCATTTTTTCAGCAAGTGTACCTTGAGGTGTAAGCTCTACATCAATTTCGCCACTCAATAACTGCTGCTCGAATAGGGCGTTTTCGCCAACGTACGAGGCAATTACTTTTTTAATTTGCTTGTCTTGTAATAAAATACCTAAACCAAAGTCATCAACACCACAGTTATTAGATACTACAGTTAAGTTTTTTGTTTGCATGTGCTTAATTTGTTTAATTAAGCCCTCAGGAATACCACATAAACCAAAACCTCCGGCAATAATAGTATCGCCGTCTTTTAATCCTTCCATTGCAGCTTCGTAGCTATAAACTACCTTATCAAAACCGGCCATGAGTCTCTCCTCATTGTGTGCTATTTGTTGTTAACTATCTTGAATCATCATTTTATAAGATAGCTATTTAACCTGAACTCTGGTTAATAGATTTACTAACATATGAATCAGGGTGATATTTAAATTTATTTTCTCTAGCCAGAGATTTTCAGTGAAAACAAGGCGAATTTACGCGTCAATAGCTGGCCTATTGCAAGTAAATTCAACGCAGTTAGTGCTGAAAATAGCTGCTCGAGATAGATTTACTATCCAGAGCTCAGGTTATTTAGTGTGTAGTGCCACAGATACTTTGCTCACAGGTTGCTTACCAAGTGCTTTGGTTATCTCCCAGCCAGCCTCACTTAACCTTTGTAAATCAATTCCGTGTTCAATGCCAAGCCCTTGCAGTAAGTAAACTACATCTTCGGTGGCAACATTTCCTGACGCACCCTTAGCATAAGGACAGCCACCAAGACCTGCGACTGCCGCGTCAACCGTTGCTATACCTAGGCTTAAGGCTGCGTAAATATTTGTAAGCGCTTGGCCGTAAGTATCATGAAAATGCACGGCAAGTTTGGTTTTATCAATTTGCGTTAAAAGTAACTCGATTAATTGCGTTACTTTTTTAGCGGTGCCAACACCAATGGTATCGCCAAGGCTTACTTCGTAACATCCTAAATCTATTAGCTTTTGCGATACACTCAGTACTGCTTGTGGGTCAATTTCACCCTCATAAGGGCAACCTAGCACACAGCTTACATAACCACGTACGCGGATATTATTAGCTTTAGCAAACGCCATTACTTCGCTAAAGCGTTCAATACTTTGCTCTATTGAGCAGTTTATGTTTTTTTGACAAAACGACTCACTCGCAGCTGTAAATATAGCAAACTCTTTAATGCCGACAGCGTGCGCTGCATGTGCGCCTTTTAAGTTAGGTGTAAGGGCGCTTAAATTTACATCGGGTAAATTAAGGGCTGATATTACATCAGCTGAGTCTGCCATTTGCGGCACCCATTTGGGTGACACAAACGCGCCAGCTTCAATATCTTTTAAGCCAGCAGCACTTAGGGCGTTAATAAGTGCTACTTTATCGGCTGTGCTTACTGTTTTTTCGTTTTGTAGGCCGTCTCGCGCGCCAACTTCAACAATACGTACTTTATTTGCAAAGGCACTCATTATGCACCTTCCTCTGTTGTATCTTCTACTATCGCAAGTAGAGCGCCATGCGTTACTAATTCGCCTTCACCAAAACAGTAGCTTTTTAAAATTCCGTCATGCGGTGCGTTAAGCGTGTATTCCATTTTCATGGCTTCAATAATAACAACCGCATCACCTTTGGTAATTGTGCTACCAATGTCGATTAAGTGCTTAACTACCGTGCCATTAAGCGGCGCAGCAAGTGGCAGTGCTTCGCTTTCGTGCGAACTAATATAATGTTTATCAACTAGTTCAAGCTTAGTTTGCAGTGCTTTATTCATAACAGTGACAATATTGGCTACGGTATTATTGCCAACAGTATTATTACCTACCGTAGTTACGTGCGCGCTATGTTTTTTGCCGTTAATAAATACACTACACAGATTATTATTTAATGTGCCTTGTAGATTAAAAACGTGCTCGTTATGCGTAATACTATAGCCCGCTGACGTTTTTATAGCGCTTAGCTGTAAATCGGCAAAAGGGATTTTAATTGCTTGCGGCGCATTGAGTGTAAAACCGCTTAGTTGTTGCCACGGGCTTGCACTGTTTGGCGCATTTTGGGTGTTAGTTAACGATTCTAAATATGCAAAAGCACCAATAAGTTGGCTTGCTTGTAATAACGATTTATCAACCGCAACTAACGAGTCGCCTTGCTCTGCAATAAAGTGTGTACTTGGCGCACCTTGTTTAAACGCAGGGTGGCTTGCTAAATTATGTAAAAAGCCAATGTTAGTGCTAAAACCTGCTAAATGAAATTGCTCAAGGGCTTGTTGTAAACGGCTCAGTGCTTGTTCGCGATTGTCGTCGTGCACAATAAGTTTTGCAATCATCGGATCGTAAAACGGACTGATTTCGTCGCCTTGAGCAATGCCTGTATCAATGCGCACAAATTCGCTGTTAAGCGGTGTGTGTAGTGCTTCAATAGTGCCCGAGCACGGTATAAAGTCGTTAGCTGGATCTTCTGCGTATATACGCGCTTCAAAGCTATGACCCTGTAATTGAATATCGCTTTGTTCCAGCGGTAGTGTATGCCCACCTGCAATATTAATTTGCCAATTGACTAAATCTACACCGGTTACCATTTCGGTCACTGGGTGTTCTACTTGAAGGCGCGTGTTCATTTCCATAAAGAAAAATTCATCGCCACACAGTAAAAACTCAACAGTACCAGCTCCTCGGTAATTTATAGCTAGTGCACAACGTACAGCCGCTTCGCCCATTTCTTTGCGTAGCTCGTCAGACAAACCCGGAGCAGGGGCTTCTTCAATTACTTTTTGATGACGACGTTGCAAAGAACAATCACGATCGCCTAAATAAACACAGTTACCGTAATTGTCTGCAAAGACTTGCACTTCAACATGGCGAGGCTGGTTTACATAGCGCTCAAGCAATACTAAATCGTTACCAAAACCGGCAATCGCTTCACGTTGTGCGCCCTCAAGTGCACTCATAAATTGTTTGGCGTTTTGTACAACGCGCATACCTTTACCACCGCCACCAAAGGCGGCTTTAATTAGTACAGGGTAGCCAATTTTTTCAGCTTCACTTTGTAAAAAGGCAGGATCTTGTTTATCACCGTAATAACCAGGCACTAACGGCACATTGGCGGCTGCCATTATTTCTTTAGCGCGGGTTTTAGATCCCATTGCTTCAATGCTACTTGCTGGTGGTCCTACAAAAGCAATGTTGTTAGCTTCGCAGGCTTTAGCAAATTCGCTGTTTTCAGATAAAAAACCATACCCCGGGTGAATACAATCAGCGCCGCAGTCTTTGGCAACTTGTAAAATTTTGTCTGCCACTAAATACGAATCTTTACTTGGCGCAGCACCAATATGGTAAGCCTCGTCGGCCATTTTTACGTGCCGGGCATGTTTGTCTGCATCAGAATAAACCGCGACCGTGGTTAAGCCCATTTGTTTTGCGCTGCGCATTACTCGGCACGCAATTTCTCCACGATTGGCAATCAGTATTTTTTGTAATCGTTGTGTGTTCATAATCAATCCTACAGTTGCCAAGCGGGTGGGCGTTTATCAAAAAAAGCAGTTAGCCCTTCTTGGCCTTCCTCAGATACGCGAATTTTTGCAATACGCTCTGCGGTAAGCTCAATGAGTTCATCGGTTATTGGTTTATTTGCTACATCGTTAATTAATGCTTTTGCTGCTTTTACTGCAACAGGTCCGTTATCAATCAGTGTTTGCAGCATATTATCGAGCGCACAGTCTAAATTACCGGTTACTTGATGAATTAAGCCAAGTTGCTTAGCAGTATGTGCATCAAACACTTCAGCCGTTAAAAAGTACCTGCGAGCAGCGCGTTCACCAATCGCTTTAATGACGTATGGACTAATAACCGCCGGAATAAGACCCAGCTTTACTTCGCTTAAACAAAATTGCGCATCGTCTTTACTAAGGGCTATGTCGCAACAGGCAATTAAGCCCAGTGCACCACCAAAAGCAGCACCTTGCACAGCGCAAATTGTAGGGTGTGGCGAGCTTGCTAATACCTGCATTAATTTAGCTAATTGCATTGAATCAGCTAGGTTATCGGCGTAGTTATTATCCGCCATTGATTTCATCCAAGCTAAATCGGCACCGGCTGAAAAGTGTTTACCTTCTGTTTTTAAAACCAAAGCGCGAATATCAAGCGTATTTGCATGTTCAATACACTGGATCAGCTCATGTATTACTTCACTGTTAAATGCGTTTCTTTTTTCTGGGCGACTTAACACAAGTACAGCCACATTAGATTTTGTTATTTGTAGTGTTACTGACATTTTGCGCTCCGGTTACATTCTAAATACGCCAAATTTCGAATCACGTTTTGGTGCGTTATTCGCAGCTGTTAACGCAAGACCTAATACATTACGCGTATCGGCAGGGTCTATAATGCCGTCATCCCACAAGCGTGCACTTGCGTAATACGGATGACCTTGCTCTTCGTATTGTTCAATAATTGGCTTTTTAAAATCACTGATTTCTTGCTCGCTCATGCTTTGACCTTTGCGTGCTAAACCATCTTGTTTAACTTGCGCCATTACACCGGCTGCTTGCTCGCCGCCCATTACCGAAATACGGGCATTAGGCCACATCCACATCATGGTTGGTTCAAATGCGCGGCCACACATACCGTAGTTACCTGCGCCGTAAGAGCCGCCAATAAGTACTGTGAATTTAGGCACATCAGCACACGAAACAGCCATCACCATTTTAGCGCCGTGCTTAGCAATACCTTCGGCTTCGTATTTTTTACCCACCATAAAGCCGGTAATATTTTGTAAAAACACTAAAGGAATATTGCGCTGAGCACACAGTTGAATAAAGTGCGCGCCTTTTTGCGCCGACTCACTAAATAAAATACCGTTATTAGCCACTATGCCAACGGGGTTGCCGTAAATACGGGCAAAACCGGTGACCAGCGTTTCACCAAAGTAGCGTTTAAATTCATCAAATGAGGAGTCGTCTACAGTGCGCGCTATTACTTCGCGTACATCAAACGGCTTTTTAAGGTCGGTGCCTACAATGCCGTAAAGCTCGTTAATATCATAACGAGGTGGCTTTACATCCTCTAGAAGAGGGGCTGTAGGGCGTGTGTAGTTAATGCGCTCAATACATTGGCGCGCAATAGACAGGGCATGAGCATCGTTTTCAGCGTAGTGATCGGCAACACCCGACACTTTACAGTGCACATCGGCGCCGCCTAGTTCTTCGGCTGTTACTTCCTCGCCTGTTGCTGCTTTTACAAGCGGCGGACCGGCTAAAAATATAGTGCCTTGATCTTTTACAATAATGCTTTCGTCAGCCATTGCCGGTACGTATGCACCACCTGCGGTACATAAGCCCATTACTACAGCAATTTGTGGGATACCTTTACCCGACATACGGGCTTGATTGTAAAAAATACGACCAAAATGCAACTTGTCCGGAAATACATCGTCTTGCTCAGGCAGGTTAGCACCGCCCGAATCAACAAGATAAATACACGGTAAGTGGCAGCGCTCTGCGATGTCTTGTGCGCGTAAATGCTTTTTAACGGTAAGCGGAAAATACGTACCGCCTTTAACCGTGGCATCGTTTGCAATAATCATGCATTCAATGCCTTTAACACGGCCAATACCGGCTACAACACCGGCGCACGGTATTGCTTGTTCGTACACACCAAAGGCAGCAAATTGCGATATTTCTAAAAACGGTGAGCCTTCGTCAATTAAGGTACTTATACGATCGCGTACAAATAATTTACCACGGCCTTCGTGGCGCTCTTTTAATGCAGCGCCTCCGCCTTGGCTAATTGTTGCTACCTTACTGCGTAAATCATCCACCAGCGCTGACATATTTTTATGGTTTTGTACAAACGTTGGATCGTGAGGATTAACGCTCGATTTTAAAATAGTCATGGTTTAATCCTTAACGGCTTTCAGTGAAAAGTTCGCGGCCAATAAGCATGCGGCGTATTTCTGATGTACCCGCGCCAATTTCGTATAATTTAGCGTCACGAAGAAGGCGGCCTGTTGCGTATTCGTTTATGTAGCCATTGCCACCTAAAATTTGAATCGCATCTAGTGCCATTTTAGTTGCAAGCTCTGCTGCGTATAAAATGGCACCGGCTGCATCTTTACGGGTTGTTTCACCACGGTCACACGCTTTAGCTACCGTATATACGTATGAGCGCGCAGCATTCATTTGTGTATACATGTCGGCTACTTTTCCTTGAATTAACTGAAATTGGCCAATAGGGGTATCAAACTGTTTACGCTCATGAATGTACGGTACCACTATGTCCATACACGCTTGCATTATGCCAAGCGGGCCCGCTGCAAGTACTACGCGTTCGTAATCAAGGCCACTCATAAGTACTTTAACGCCTTCGTTTAAGTTACCTAAAATGTTTTCCTCGGGTACTTCGCAGTTTTCAAATACCAGCTCACAGGTGTTTGAGCCGCGCATGCCCAGTTTGTCGAGCTTTTGCGCCGTAGAAAAACCAGGAAAGTTGCTCTCTACAATAAACGCGGTAATGCCTTTAGCACCGGCGTTTAAATCTGTTTTAGCGTAAATTACTAACGTGTGCGCGTCCGGGCCATTGGTGATCCACATTTTATTGCCGTTTAAAATGTACTTATCGCCTTTTTTTTCGGCTTTGAGTTTCATCGATACAACGTCAGAGCCCGCATTAGGTTCGCTCATTGCAAGGGCACCAATGTGCTCACCACTAATAAGCTTTGGTAAGTATTTTTCTTTTTGAGCTTGTGTGCCGTTACGGTTAATTTGATTAACACACAGGTTAGAATGTGCGCCATAGCTTAAACCTATAGAGGCACTGGCACGGCTAATTTCTTCCATAGCAATAACATGTTCTAAGTAACCTAAACCGGCGCCGCCAAGTTCTTCAGATACAGTCATACCCAGTACGCCCATTTCGCCCATTTGAGTCCAAAGTTGATTTGGAAAAGCGTTATCTAAGTCCGTTTTTTCAGCAAGCGGGGCAATCTCCTGACTCGCAAAGCTGTTTACGTGGTCGCGGATCATATCGGCGGTTTCGCCAAGGCCAAAGTTCATTTCTTTATATAGTGAAATAGTGCTCATGATTCATTCCTGTGTGACGTGTGTGTTGTCAGTGTGTTTTTATTTTAAAAATAAACTTACTCGTCTATTTTATTAAGCGTGTCTCTGCAGCGGCGCTCGGCCGTCACCAACTCCATAAGAACAACTTTAATGTCGTCCATTTGTTGAGATAGGTCTGCTTTTTTTTCTGATATAAGGTCAAGCATAGTAACCAACTGCTTAGCGCTTGATTTATCTGCGTCGTACAGTTCAAACAAACGGCCGGTTTCGGCCAATGTAAAGCCAAGGCGCTTACCACGTAATATTAGTTTTAAACGCACTTTGTCGCGTTTTGAATAAATACGGGTTTGACCATTACGTTCTGGAGTTATTAACCCTTGATCTTCGTAAAAGCGAATAGAGCGGGTTGTAATGTCAAATTCTTTAGCGAGTTCGCTAATGCTAAATGTTTGTTCATTACTAGCCGGCATTTTGGCTGAGCTTGCAAAGTTTGTTTGATTATCTGGTTTCATAATTGTATTTACCTCATTCGAATAACTCCAATATAAGTGAAGTTTACGTAAAGGTAAAGCTTGGTGTGTTTTGAAACTATTTATAAAGGAGTGTTGGCGCGAAGAGTTGACTTATTTTATTAATTTTCAGTAGGTTAATTTTATTTCCTCAGTGTGGCCTAACAGCTGGAAAATAATGCTTACACTTATAAAACTAAAAATTAAGCTGTTTTTAGTTGACGTTGGCGTAAACGTTAGTATTGTGTGTAGGTATTAAATAATAAATGAATACTAAATTAATAGAGCAAATATACTAACAATTATTTGCATTAAATTACAACGGAGTTAGTTATGACTTTAGAATCAGTGGTAATTGTAGCAGCAAAACGCACCCCAATGGGTGGTTTTATGGGAGCGTTAAGTGATGCGCAGTCTACCGAGCTTGGCGCTACCGCCATTGCCAGTGCACTTGCACAAACTGGTTTAGCTAATAACGCTATAGATGAAGTAATTATGGGCTGTGTATTACCAGCAGGGCTTGGGCAAGCGCCCGCACGCCAAGCAATGTTAAAAGCAGGCCTTGCACTTAGCACTGGCGCTACAACAATTAACAAAGTATGTGGCTCTGGTTTAAAAGCCGCCATGCTTGCAAACGATTTAATTAAAGCAGGCTCTATCCAATCTGCCATTGCCGGTGGCATGGAAAGCATGACAAACGCACCGTACTTTATTCCAAAAGCACGTGGCGGTATGCGAATGGGTCACGGCGAAATAAAAGATCACATGATGAGCGACGGCCTTGAAGATGCTTACGATAACAAAGCAATGGGTTGTTTTGCACAAGACACCGCCGACGAGTACGGTATTGGTCGTGAGCAAATGGATGCGTTTGCATTAGGCTCATTAAGTAAAGCTAAAGCCGCGATACAAAATGGCAGTTTTGATAACGAAGTTGCCCCGCATACGATGCAAACACGCAAAGGCGATGTAACAGTATCGATTGATGAGCAACCAGGTAACGCCCGCCCAGAAAAAATTCCAAGTCTGCGTGCAGCCTTTAAAAAAGACGGCACCATTACAGCCGCTAATTCATCGTCAATTTCAGACGGTGGCGCGGCGCTTATATTAATGAGCGAATCAAAAGCAAAAGAGCAAGGCTTAACACCGCTTTGTAAAATTGTAGCGCACAGCACGCACTCTCAAAAACCAAGTGAATTTACAGTAGCGCCAGTAGGTGCAATAAGCAGCGTGCTTGAAAAAGCAGGCTGGGCTGTAAACGACGTTGACCTTTGGGAAATTAACGAAGCATTTGCCATGGTAACCATGCTGGCTATTAACGAGTTAAAACTTGATGAAAGCAAAGTAAACGTTAACGGCGGTGCATGTGCATTGGGTCATCCAATTGGTGCAAGCGGCGCGCGTATTTTAGTAACGCTTATTCATGCACTTAAAAACCGAGGCCTTAAAAAAGGCATTGCGTCTTTATGTATTGGTGGCGGTGAAGCGGTTGCTATGGCCGTAGAAGCGTACTAATTAGGGTTACATGAATAGCTAGGCGAATACTTTAACGAATAACTATAAAGGCGCTGCACTCATAATACTAACAAAGCGGCGCTACCAATTTTAAAAGAGAACACACAACTCACACACTAGGATTTAATCATGCACCAAGTACCACTACTTATTAATGGCGAATTTATTCAATCAGCGTCAAAAGAGCTTATCGATGTTATAAACCCAGCAACTCAAGAAGTACTTGCACAAGTGCCATGTACCACAGAATCAGAAATGGACGCGGCAATTGCCTCAGCCTCAGAGACGTTTAAAACATGGAAAGACGTACCCATTACTGAACGTGCTCGCATTATGATGAAGTACGCAGCGCTATTAAAAGAACATCACGATGAGCTTGCTACCATTATTTGCCACGAATTGGGTAAAACGTTTGAAGATGCAAAAGGCGATGTTTGGCGTGGTATTGAAGTAGTAGAACAAGCCGCTAACGCACCATCATTAATGATGGGTGAAACAATGGAAAACGTAGCGCGCAAAATCGATACGTATTCTTACATGCAGCCACTTGGCGTGTGTGCCGGCGTTACCCCGTTTAACTTCCCTGCAATGATCCCACTTTGGATGTTCCCGCTGGCTATTGTGTGTGGTAACACCTTTATTTTAAAACCGTCTGAACAAGATCCACTTACACCAATGCGCTTAGCAGAGCTATTTATTGAAGCCGGCGCACCAAAAGGCGTATTACAAGTTGTTCACGGTACAAAACCACAAGTAGACCGCTTACTAGAAGATAAAGCAGTGCGCGCTATTTCGTTTGTTGGCTCGTGTGGTGTAGGTGCTTATATTTATTCTAAAGGCACGCAAAACCTTAAACGTGTGCAAGCGTGTGTTGGCGCTAAAAACCACATGGTTATTATGCCAGATGCAAGTAAATCGCATGTCGTAAACAACCTAGTAGGCGCATCGGTAGGTGCTGCTGGTCAGCGTTGTATGGGTATTTCGGTTGCTGTATTTGTAGGTCAAGCAAGTCAGTGGGTAGATGAAATTAAAGCAGGCTTTGAAAATGTACGCCCAGGCGTGTGGGATGATGCAAACGCGGCATACGGACCACAAACATCAAAAGCAGCAAAATCGCGTATTTTATCGCTTATTGCTGGTGGTAAAGAGCAAGGCGCTACCTGTTTAATTGATGGTTCTAACTTTACGGTTGAAGGCTTTGAGCAAGGTAACTGGGTTGGCCCAACGTTATTTACTGACGTAACCAAAGAGATGGATTTATACAAAGAAGAAATATTTGGCCCAGTACTAGCGTGTATGTTTGTAGACACGCTTGATGAAGCAATCGCACTTATTAACGACAGCCCTTACGGTAACGGTACCTCGTTATTTACCTCAAGCGGCGCAGTAGCTCGTAAATTCCAACACGAAATTGAAGTAGGGCAAGTAGGTATTAATGTACCAATTCCGGTGCCACTTCCGTTCTTTTCGTTCACTGGTTGGAAAGGCTCGTTTTACGGCGATACGCACACGTACGGTAAGCAAGGTATTCGTTTTTACACAGAAACTAAAACGATTACCTCACGTTGGTTTGAAGATGATATTGCTTCGGGTCCAAACATGAGCATTAACTTAAAATAATTTTTATTAAAACGAATAACTAAATAACTAATAATAAAGATGGGCGCGAAGGCTACTTCACACACAACACACATAAGTCTTCGCCGCTCGTCACTAACTATCCCTGTAATGGGATAACGACACGCAACAAACACACAACAACAAACACACAACTAAAGAGGTCTCTACCATGGACTTTAATTTATCAGAAGATCAACAAGCCTTTGCGCAAACAGCACGACAATTTGCCGAGTCAGAACTCGCACCTTATGCAGCAAAGTGGGACCGCGAACATATTTTTCCTAAAGACACGATTAAAGCAGCAGGCGAGCTTGGTTTTTGCGGTTTATACACGCCAGAGGAAGCCGGCGGCCTTGGTTTATCTCGTTTAGATTCGAGCATTATTTTTGAACAGCTTGCTATGGGCTGTACAGCAACCACGGCCATGTTGACCATTCATAATATGGCCACGTGGATGGTAGCAAGTTTTGGTACCGATGCCGTTAAAGACAAATACGTAGAGCAATTAGTAATGGGCGAGCTACTTGCCTCTTATTGTTTAACAGAGCCAGGTTCGGGTTCAGATGCCGCATCACTTAAAACAAAAGCTGTGCTTGAGGGCGATGAGTACGTTATTAACGGCTCAAAAATGTTTATATCGGGCGCTGGCGAAACCGAAGTATTAGTGGTAATGGCACGTACAGGCGGCGAAGGTGCAGCGGGTATTTCGGCATTTGTAGTGCCTGCCGACGCAAAAGGCGTTGAATACGGCAAAGCAGAAGAAAAAATGGGTTGGAACGCACAACCTACACGCCTAATTAGCTTTGAAGATGTACGCATTCCTGCGCATAACTTATTAGGGGCTGAGGGCGAAGGCTTTAAATTTGCGATGCAAGGCCTTGATGGCGGTCGAATTAACATTGCCACATGTTCAATTGGTACAGCGCAAGCGGCGCTTAATACCGCCCGTGAATATTTAAAAGAACGCACGCAATTTGGTAAACCATTGGCTGCGTTTCAAGCGTTGCAATTTAAAATTGCCGATATGAACACCGAACTTGTAGCCGCACGCCAAATGGTTAGGCTTGCTGCATTTAAACTTGATAATAACGACGTTGAAAAAACCACTTACTGCGCCATGGCTAAGCGTTTTGCTACCGATGTTGGCTTTACCGTGTGTAACGACGCACTGCAAATTCATGGTGGTTACGGTTACATAAAAGAATACCCGCTTGAGCGCCATGTACGTGATGTACGTGTTCATCAAATTTTAGAAGGCACTAACGAAATTATGCGTGTGATTATAGCGCGCCGTATTTTAGCGCAGTCTGCAAACGACGTTTTATAAGGAGCAATGTATGTCAGAATCTAAATCTAATCCGTGTATTGAACTTACAACCGAAGGTCATGTTTCAATTTTAACGATGTCTAACCCGCCAGCAAACACCTGGACAAAAGACACCTTAGTTGATTTAAAAAATACCGTTAATGAGCTTAATAATAATAAAAATATTTATGCATTAGTACTGACTGGAGAAGGCGAGAAGTTTTTTAGCGCTGGTGCCGACCTAAACGTATTTGCTGGTGGCGATAAAGGCGTAGCCGCCGATATGTCGCGTGTATTTGGTGAAGCATTTGAAGCGCTTAGTAATTTTAGAGGCGTGTCGGTTGCAGCCATAAACGGCTATGCAATGGGCGGCGGGCTAGAAGTCGCTCTTGCGTGCGATATACGTATTGCGGAAGAGCAAGCACAAATGGCGCTCCCTGAAGCTAAAGTTGGGTTATTACCGTGTGCGGGTGGCACACAAAATTTAGCATGGCTAGTTGGCGAAGGCTGGGCAAAACGCATGATTTTATGCGGCGAGCGCTTAAAAGCTGATAAAGCCCTGCAAATTGGATTAGTGGAAGAAGTAGTACCACAAGGTGAAAGCTTTGCGGCGGCATTAAAACTTGCCAACCAAGTGGCCGATCAAAGCCCTACCTCGGTAGCTGCGTGTAAAACATTGATTCAAAAAGGGCGCCATCAACCAATGGCAAGTGTATTGCCTCTTGAGCGCGAGTTATTTGTTGGTTTATTTGATACCGAAGATCAACAAGAAGGTGTAAATGCCTTTTTAGAAAAACGCCGCGCTAACTGGGTAAACGGCTAATGAGTGCTTTAACAGTATTAAATAGCGCTGATGAGCCCGTAGTATTTGAAACTGCAACCGCAGCAAATGGCAGTTTAATAGGGCTTATTACACTTAACGCACCAAAAGCATTAAATGCGCTTAATTTTGAGATGATCAAATTACTTGAACCGCAATTGCGAGCTTGGCAAGACGATGATGCTATTGCAATGGTGTTGTTAAAAGGCGCAGGCGATAAAGCATTTTGTGCCGGTGGCGATGTTGTGAGCCTTCATCGTGCGATGGCGCAAGGTAAATCAACAAGCCTAGTTGAAGAGTTTTTTACTCTAGAGTACACGCTTGATTACCTTATTCATACCTTTGATAAACCAATCCTTGTTTGGGGTAACGGCATAGTGATGGGCGGCGGTTTAGGGCTAATGGCCGGTGCTAGCCACCGCGTTGTAACCGAAACATCTCGCATTGCCATGCCAGAGCAAACCATAGGTTTATACCCAGATGTAGGCGGGAGTTACTTTTTACATAAAATGCCACAAAACGTCGGGTTATTTTTAGGGCTAACGTCGGCCTCTATTAATTGCGACGACGCACGTTTTGTATCACTTGCCGATCACTTCATCGATAGTAATAAATTTGATTCCATGCTTGGACAAATTTTAACTGCTAAGTGGGGCAAAACTGCAAGCTTAAATCATGAGCGTTTAACCGATTTACTCACCGATTTAGATAACCAGTCGGCGCGTATGCCTAAAGGCAACGTAAAAGCTAACCTAAAAACGATTCAAAAGCTGGGTGAGTTTAAAACCTTACAGGAGCAGGTTAATTATATTTTAGGGCTAACCACTGACGATAAATGGCTACAACGCGCCCAAAAGTCACTTAAACACGGATGCCCACTAAGTTGCGCACTCGTTAGTGAGCAATTAAAAACAAGTAAAGGCAAAAGCTTATTAACGTGTTTTAAAATGGAGCTGGGTATGTCGGTTCGCGCTGGCGAAGTAGGCGAGTTTCAAGAAGGCGTAAGAGCGCTATTAATAGATAAAGACGGCGCGCCAAATTGGCAATACAAAACACTTAGTGATGTCCCACAAACAATAATAGAGAGCTTTTTTGTTAACCGCTTTGGCGAAAACCATCCACTCGATGGCTTAGACACGCCATCACACAAATAAAGGAAAGACGATGACTAAACTCAATATCGGTTTTATTGGCTTAGGCAATATGGGCGGCCCAATGGCGGCTAACTTAATTAAAGCAGGCCATACTGTTAGCGTGTTCGATTTAAACCAGTCGGTCGTAAATGAACTTGCAAGCAAAGGCGCAAAAGCAGCAGTTGATGCAAAGCAGTGCGCAACCAATGCTGACGTACTTATTAGTATGTTACCAGCGGGCAAACATGTTAAGTCGCTTTACTTAGGTAATAATGACGACAGCGGTTTAATTAACGTGCTGAGCAACAATACATTAGTAATTGATTGCTCAACAATAGATGCAGAATCAGCACTTATTGTAGGCAGTACACTTGGCGAGCAGGGCATTAGCTTTGTAGATGCACCGGTATCGGGCGGCGTTGCAGGTGCAACAGCAGGCACACTTACTTTTATTGTTGGCGGCGAAAAAGCCGCGTTTGATAAAGCAAATACAGTGCTTAGTGATATGGGTAAAAACATATTTCATGCAGGCGATATTGGCGCAGGGCAAGTAGCAAAAATATGTAATAACATGCTACTCAGTATTTTAATGGCAGGCACCAGCGAAGCATTGCAAATGGGTATAAATAACGGCCTCGATCCTAAAGTACTTAGCGACATTATGACCGCAAGTTCGGGCCGTAACTGGACGCTTGAACTTTACAACCCTTGCCCAGGTGTAATGGATACAGCCCCTGCAAGTAACGATTACAAACCAGGCTTTATGGTTGATTTAATGGCTAAAGATTTAGGCCTTGCCATGGAAGCCGCGCAGCAAAGTAATTCATCAACCCCTATGGGGTCAATGGCTAAAAATTTATACACTATGCTACAACACCAAGGTGCGGGTAGTGATGACTTTAGTGCCATTTTTAAACTGTTTTCAAAGTAGGAGCAACGCGTGGAAATTAAAAATAACACGGTAGTAATAACCGGTGGCGCACAAGGCTTAGGCTTTGCAATGGCGCAAAAGTTCGCTCTTATGGGCGCTAACATTGCTTTAATAGATATGGCACAAGACTTATTAAACACCGTATGCGAGCAACTCATGCAATTAACACAGCTTGAAGGTGTAACTAGCAATATTAAAGGCTATGCCGCAAACGTAACAAATGAGAGCGAAGTAGAGAACGTATTTAATACTATTAACAGCGATTTTGGCCACATTGGTGTGCTTATAAACAACGCTGGTATTTTACGCGATGGCATGTTTATTAAGGCTAAAGACGGCAAAGTCGTTAAAAAAATGTCTCTTGAGCAATTTCAATCAGTGATTGATGTAAACCTGACCGGTGTGTTTTTAGCAGGGCGCGAAGCTGCAAGCCACATGATTGAATCAGGCAAAGGCGGCGTAATAGTTAATATGTCGAGCGTAGCGCGCGCAGGTAACATAGGCCAAACAAATTACGCTGCATCAAAAGCTGGCGTAGTGGCACTTACCACCACATGGGCTAAAGAACTTGGCCGCTTTGGTATACGTGTAGGCGCTATTGCACCAGGTGTTATAAGCACCGCCATGACCGACGCCATGAAGCCCGAAGCCAAACAGCGTATGCTCGCAGTAACGCCAGTAGGGCGCTTAGGCGAAAGCGACGAAATTGCCCATACTGCACAATACATAATCGAAAACGACTTTTTTACCGGTCGCGTGGTTGAAATAGACGGGGGTATTCGTTTGTAAACCGAGCTAGATTAAGGTTGATTTAAAAGCATAGCTCTTTGGGTTGTGCTTTTTTGTTTTAAATCGGGGAGATTTATAAACTTGAAAAAGGGCTGATGACGGCGTTGGCATTTTGTTGTAAAACATGGGTAGGATACCCTCTGGATTAAAACGTAGAACATTTTAGCGTTCTAATTAACTTCGTTAAAAACTTCTCATATAGACAAACAATATAACTAAATTTTTGCCTTGTTACTGAGATATTTATAATCTTGAAAAAGGGCTAATAACACCGTTGGCACCTTGTTGTAGTACATGGGTATATATTTGTGTAGTACGCACATCACTATGACCTAGCTGTGTTTGTACTGTGCGGATATCAGCGCCGCTTTGCAGCAAATGCGTAGCGAAAGAGTGGCGTAAAGTATGTGGGGTAACGTGTTTATTAATATTTGCATCAAAAGCGGCTTTTTTAACAGCGCGTTGTAATTGCTTTTCATCAATATGATGGCGCCTTAATTGTTTACTCTCGGGATCAAGACTTAATTTATGTGATGAAAATAAATATTGCCAGCCCAGCTGTCTATTGTGGTTTGGATATTTTTTACGTAACAAATGCGGCATGTACACACCGCAATACAAAGGGTTTTTAAGATCTAATTGTAGATAACTATCAACTAATTGTATTTGGGAACGTAATTGCGGTGTGAGCTCTACGGCAAGGGTTACAACACGATTTTTGCCTCCTTTGCCATCCCAAATTCGAATGCAGTTATAGTCAAAGTCAATATCGTGTACCCGTAAACGCAGTACCTCCATTAATCGCATACCACTGCCATAAAGTAATCCACAGGGTAAATAATGCTTTGCAGAGCACACTTTAAAAAAATTATTTATTTCTTGCTGCGTTAAAACTACCGGTAGTTTAGTTGCTCGTTTGCTCTTAATAAAACTTAATGATAATGAAAGTGGCTTTTTAATCACTTCTTTAAATAAAAAGCTCAACGCATTTAAGGCTTGTGTTTGAGTGTTAGGAGCAACATTTTGTTGATTGACTAAGTAATTTAAAAAAAGTTCGACCTCATTATCTCCCATCGTTGTTGGGTGCCTCATAGAGTTAAATCGAATAAACGAAGCTATCCAGTATAAATACGCTTTAATAGTACTTTTAGCATAACGCTTTAGATACATTTGTTCGGCTATCATAGTTAAAAAAGGTGATTTCATGATATGAATCTCTAGTAAAAGTTAACTGTATATATAGACAGTGCTTGTTGTTTTGTCCAATATTACTGATCTCCACCATTTCGGTGTATTTGTGCATTGATTAAAAATAATTTCCAGTTAACTAATTGTTTACAGTTGTTTATTTGATGGTTAAGATAAATGCACTGTAATATATGGACATTTGTCGGTTTATAAAACGACAAATGTCGTAGACAAAATTGTTAGGTAGCTAAATGGAATTTGATAACTGGTTCACGCCTTTTGAACTCGGAGAGGTTTGGTTAATAGATCTTTCTTGGGGTACCAAAGAGTGGACGCTTGAAAAAGCAGATGGCGTTAAATATATAATCTCAGGAAGTGATAAACACGAAAGTACTGAATTAATCGTTCGTGTATTTCATGAAACTAGTGAGACTATTTATGAAATATCCTATGAATCCGTTAATGGCTACCGCTGCCTAGATGAACATGGGTTAACTGAGATATGGAATGGGAATCCACCTAAAGCCAATACATTTAAAGTTAAAGGTCACGGCTGGCAGCAAGAAAGCCCATTAACTTTTTTTATGGGTAATTCTGATGAGTGGGCTCATTTAATTGTCACTAAAGATGAGTGTTTAGAAGTGATTTGTCAGGATGCTCCAACTATTAGAGCAATTGAAAAAGTAGCTCCTGTGAAAGCCGCTACCTAACAAGGGTTTTCAAGACGGACAAATTACAGTTGGCTTTTTGTTCGTGCCTCACTTATTTTAGCCAACAGCAATTTGCCGCTTAAAACGGCGTTATGTGATTCTCAGACTATGAAGTATAAAAATATAATTTCGGCGATTCACAACTTTGGACATAGCTTTTCGAGTTACGAAAATTATGTTGATGATGACTTTGTAATTGATGAATTAAGAAATATCCGAAGAAAGGGATATGATATCTCTATTAATTGGCTTACTCGAGAGTTTGAGCCATCTCAATTACTGAGTGAGCGGATCAATAAATCAATTGATTACTGGGCTGATTCACTAGATGAGCATTTGGGCAAACACGATATTGAATCTTCTGCGATCAAAAGTCTTGTGTTTAAATGGCCTGTAAAAACAGTTCATTATATTGTAGCAATAGATGACCGCGATATAGAGCATAAAAAAACAATTAAGTATGCGAGCTAAATCACATAACAAGGCAAATTAATAGGAATTTTACAGCTGGCTGTTTCGTTCCTCAACATTTTAAGCCAGCTATAAAATCCCATTATTTGGGCGTTAGGCATATCGATGGATCGCAAATATATTACTGCTGGAGTTATTTTTATAGTTTGCTTTTTAAGCTTATTTTTCCTGCCTGTTTTAGCTGTTTACACTAATAGTTTTATTCCTCGGCTCGTTAGTAATTATATGTTTTTTTGGCCTCAATTAAGTTTGCCATATGATAGTTTAGTGATACGAGAGGCTTATAAAAGCAATCTAGTATTTTCTCCTTTTATAGCAAATATATTAAATATCTTTCAGTGGCTTGTTTTAACTGTATTATTTAGCCTTGCCACATCAAATATGAGCAATAAAAAGTATCAAATTGGTTTGTCGTTTATCATCATTATGCTTTTTCCAATAATACTTAGTTTTTTGGTAAATTTATTGGGTTATACGATAGAGCTAGATGGGTTGTAAATATGCCTAACAAGCTGTTAAACAAGGACAAAAAACAGTTGGTTTTTGCTCCTTCGTCGCTTATTTTAACCAACTATTTTATTGCCTGTTAACAGGGCGTTATATTTTACAAGGAGGTTAGGTGTCTGAATTCTTAATTAATTTACTTTCTGGTGGTGTTGCAGGAGCCTCTGTAGCTGCTTTACTTGCTAAGTTCTTAATACAAAACCAGTTATCTAAATCTTTAAAAGATCATCAGCATCAATTGGATATAAAGAAAAATTCAATCCAAACTGACTTATCAATATATGCAGATAATGAAAGGCAAAAAACATTAGATTTTGGACGGAAAAGAATTGAAGCAGTAGAAGCCGTATACACAAATGTTATTCTCACGTCATTACCGAGACATGGCTTTATCAAACATTTGCGGACTTTACCTCCCAACTCACCATTGAATGATCAAATAAGCGTATATTTTGACGCGTTTAAAGAAAACTATGATGCGTACGTAAAGGCATTTGATAGTATTTCTAATGCTTATAGAACACTCGAACAGCACGGAATTTATTTAGATGAAGAACTAGAACAAGAAGTTGCGCTGGCATTAAGTCAAATGAATACGTATTACTCTGCAAAAAAACTAGAGATGAGTAACCCTTTTTCTCATGCGCAGACTCTATTTCATGGTGGTAACCTTCAGACCAAAGATATGGACTTTGATTTCTCAGCATTCTTCGATAAGCAAAATCAAGAATGGAATCACATTACCGGTCCTTTAAGAACTCACTTAAAGAAAAAAATACGAGCCTTTTTAACTCCAGTAAAGCATGGTGACAGTAAGTAAAATATAACAAGGCAATTAAACGGAAAAATTACAGTTGGCTGTTTTTCGTTCCTCAAACATTTTAGCCAACTATAATTTTCCGCTTATTGCGGCGTTATAGCCGCTTTTAACTTTGTGGTTTTAAGTTTAAAAATTAAAGTGTAATTTAAAAATAGGGCAATATTTAGCAGTTCCAGTATTAAGTTAGTGCTAGTTTTTTATCTCACTGGCTTCGTATTTGGTGTTTTACTTTACAGCTAGTAATCCGTACTCTTTGTATTCTATTTTTGGTTGCTAGTAAGTCGGTACAAGATAGTGTTAACTCTACTGTTCTTGCGCCTTTAAATTAACAACGTGCTTGCGTGTAGCAAAGCTTTTATAACAAGTGCAGGCACTGGACGTAAAATTGCTGCGTTCGTCCCTCACTTTACAATTTCACGCCTGTGCTGCAAGCGTTAGGTGTCTATGATAGATCTGCACAATAAAGTTCTCCTAGTGTCTCTTAAGCACATAGATGAAAACGAAAATGTAAGATATGACACATTCTTTGGCGTTGTTAATACATTCAATGACAATACTGTTGTTGTTGATAAAGTTGATGGTGGTCAAATCGATTTGCCATATGCTGATAACCATTTCGAGCCTGCGACGGATGAGTGGTACGAGCTTAAAAATGGTGATTGGTCCGACGAAATTGATTTCATCGTCCAGATGGATGTTTTTGCAAATGATATTGCTTACGATAAATATGGTGCTAAAAACACCTAACAAGCGCCTCAAAAAAGGACGTAAAAAGCTTGGCTTGCGTCACTTCGTTCCTAATTTTAGCCAAGCATTTTACGCCTGTTAGGCGGGCGTTAGGTGTTTTCAGAATGCGGTTAACTTTGATAGTATTATCGATATTTTAT